>JANMBN010000368.1:0-10255 GCA_031360485.1 Betaproteobacteria bacterium
GTTGTAGATCTCGTCGACCTGGACGAACATCGGATTGGTGACGTCGTGCTCCAGCACCGTGAAATTCGGATTGCCGAGCAGGTGCAGGATGTTGCGCCGGTTGCCCGTATGGAAGTTATCCAGGCAAACGACTTCATGCCCTTGCGCCAGCAGGCGGTCGCAGAGATTGGACCCGAGAAAGCCGGCCCCGCCCGTGACAAGAGTGCGTTTCGCCTCGACGTACGCGATGCTCATTGACGCCTCCCGTATGCTGAATGCTGTTTCCCTGCGGCGCTGAAATGTCGCCGGGCCTTATTTTCTTCAAGAGCTGGTGACGACCGTGCCAAGAGAAGATTACGGCAAACGAATCGCCAATGGCCCCTTCAGGCACCTTCGGACATGTCCTCAGCACCCCAACCGGCGCAAACTGAAGGCAAGTTCGGTGAGTCAGTTGACGCTGGCATGTATCTTAGGGAATTGCTGCAGTGCACACAAGAACGACAGGTCGTTAACACCTCGATCACCCTAAGCCTCTTTGATTCGCACGCCCCGAATCTGGTGCGTATCGCCTCGGTTCATGCCATTTTCCTGAAATTCGGCGTTGGTAACATAAAGCAACGATGATGCCTAGTCCTTAAGATACTGAAAGTATTACGATTTCATCGTGTGCTCCCTCCGATCCTGCCCTCGGGTGTAAAGGATCCCGACAATCTAACGATCCGCCCTCGACGCACCTTGGAACCGGGGGGCCGATCCGGTGTCCGCGTCTGCCACGAGGCCGCCGGGCGACCGACCACCTAATTCAGCGCCGGGAATGTTTCACCGTTATGCACTGCGACACAGGCACCCTCGCTAGTGCGGCGCGAGATCCTTCGCCATCACGTAGTCGTCCATCACGAAACCGTTGCCGATGGCGTTGACGACGGCTTCACGGATCGCAAAGCCATACCGCTCGTAAGCGCCTATCGCGTGGACATTTTGCTTGTTGACGTTGAGGATCAACGTTTCCGCACCCGACGCTCGCGCGAGGTCGGCGACGCGGCGGATCAGCCGTCCGCCCAGCCCGTGCCGCTGGTGCGACTGCAGCACATACAGCTTGTCGAGCTTCGCCTCGGCGGGATCGTCGGTAGCGCACCATGCGGCAAAACCCGCCGGCTCACCGTCGACGGCCGCGACCAGGAGCCCTCGATCGGGTCGTCCGAGAGACGCCGCGAGCACGTCGAGCGCGTAGCCGCGCGCCAGCATGTATTCGATCTGTTCCGGCGTGATGATGCCCGGGTAATGGGCGCGCCAGACGACGCCGGCGAGGCGTTGAACGACCGGGAGTTCGTCGGGACGCGCGTCCCGCACTTCGATGGCAGGCGTTGGATTGGACATGGATACGAGCGACGCCCCGTCGAAACGGGCGCAGAGTACCATGCACGCTGGCGCCTATCGCGCGCCGGTCCGTGGCCGCGGCTCGCCGTCGGGTCCTCCGCGCACCGGCGCGGTAGAATCGCGCTTTCCCGGGATGCCTGGCGCCGCCGTCCGCGCCGTTCCCCCGTCCCGAGCGACACCTCCACCCGACGTCCCGCACCACTACGATGCCTGACGCCCCTGCCCTGCCGTCGACCCGCGTACTTTGGACGCTGTTCTTGCTGTTGGCGCTGCTCTGGTTCGTCAATCTCGACACGCGCGAGCTCATGCACCCCGACGAAGGCCGCTACGCCGAGATCGCCCGCGAGATGGCCGTGACCGGCGACTGGGTGACGCCCCGCGTGAACGGGTTCAAGTATTTCGAGAAACCGCCCTTCCAGTATTGGGTGACGGCCGCCGCATTCCGGGCGTTCGGCATCCATGAGTGGACGGCGCGCCTGTGGCCCGCGCTCGCCGGATTTCTCGCCGTGCTCGTGATCGGCTATGCCGGATTCGCTCTCGGCGGGAGCGCGGTCGGCGCGTTCGCGGGATTCGCGCTCGCCGGGACGCTCTGGCACGCGGGCCTCGCGCAGATCGTCACGCTGGATTCCGGGCTCTCGTTCTTTCTCGCGCTGGGATTCGCCGGATTCGTCCTCGCCCAGCGGGCGGGGATCACGGCGGGCGAACGGCGCGCGTGGATGTGGGTCGTCTGGGCCGCGATGGCCGGCGCGACGCTGTCGAAAGGGCTGATCGGCATCGTGCTGCCGGGCGGCGCGCTCGTCGCCTACACGGCGATCACCCGCGATTTCGCGCACTGGCGACGGTTGCACCTCGTGTCCGGGCTCGCTCTCTTTCTTGGGCTGACGGCGCCGTGGTTCATCGCGGTGGCGCGCGCGAACGACGAATTCCTCCAGTTCTTCTTCGTCCACGAGCATTTCCAGCGCTTTCTCACGACGGAACACAAACGGGCCGGTCCCTGGTACTACTTCATCCCGCTGTTCGTCATCGGGATTCTGCCGTGGCTGACGGTGCTCGCGTACGGGGCGCCGCGCGCGTGGCGCGACGGCACGCCCAACGCGCTCGGCTTCTCGTGGCAGCGGTTCGCGCTGGTCTGGGCCGCGTTTGTCTTCCTATTCTTCAGCGCATCGGGCTCGAAACTGGCGTCCTACATCCTGCCGATGTTCGCGCCGCTCGCGCTCGTCGTCGGATGGCTGCTCGTCAAGCTCGACGACCGGACGCTGTTCCGGCTGACGCTGCCGCTGGCGGTCGCCGGCGTGGCGCTGTCGATCGGCCTGCTCATTGCCTATGACCTCAATGCCGTGCGTTTCGCCGGGACGCAAATGCCGGTGGAGGTCGTGCTCGCGTTCGGCGCCTGGGTGAAGGCGGCCACCCTGGTCGGGACAGCGGGCTGCGTCGCCGCGCTCGTCGCGTTCCGGTACGGCCCGCGAACCCCCACTTCGCGGTTCTGGGGCGTCGCCGCGCTCTCGCTCGCGTCGCTCGGCGAGTTGCAAATCGCGGTCGCCGGCTTCGATGCGTTCAGCCCGATGCGGTCCACCTCGGCTATCCTGCGGGCTGCGCAGGCGTCCGCGCCCTTCGCCGCCGACGCGCCCTTCTATCAGGTTGCCATGTACGACCAAACCGTTCCCTACTATCTCGGCCGGACGACCCGGATCGTCGTCGCGCGCGACGAGTTGTCGCTGGGCATCGACGCCGAGCCGGAGAAGCAGATCCCGACCACCGCGGCCTGGGTCTCCGAGTGGCAGGCGCTCGGACAGGGGTACGCCGTCATCCCGCCCGATCTCTACGCGACGTTCGCGGACGAGGGCGTCCCGATGCGCGTGCTCGCGCGCGACCCGCGGCGCATCGTGGTGAGCCGCCGATGACGTACGCGGCGCTCGCGTTCCTGATGGCCGGCGTTCTGCTCAATGCCGGCGCGCAACTGCTGCTCAAGGCCGGCACCAACGTGCTGGGCGTGCTGACGCTCGGCCGCGACACCTGGTTCGATACGCTGATGCGGATGGCGACACAGGGTTATTTCGTCCTCGGTGCCGCATGCTACGTGCTCTCGCTGTTCGTCTGGATCCTCGGCCTGTCGCGCGTCCCCGTCTCGGTCGCCTACCCGCTGCTTTCGGTCGGCTACATCGTCAACGCGATCGCCGCGCACTACCTGTTCGGCGAGGCGGTCACCGTCACCCGATGGCTCGGCATTGGCTTCATCGTGATCGGCGTATGGCTGGTCGCAAGAAACTGACGCCGGGCGGCAGCGCGATGAGCAACACGCCGTATCTCAAGTTCGCCGGCCCCGTGCTCGACGAGGCGACGATCGCCGGCGTCGGCGACGTGCTGCGCTCCGGCTGGATCACGAGCGGGCCGTGGGTTCAGCAATTCGAACGTGCGCTATCGGGGTTCTGCGGCGGACGTCCTGTGAAGGTCCTGACATCGGCGACGGCGGCGGTCGAGGTCGCGCTGCAGCTCGCCGGCATCGGGCCCGGCGACGAAGTGATCACGTCGGCGCAGAGCTTCTTCACCGTGCTCAACATGATCGTCAAGGTCGGCGCGACGCCGGTGTTCGTCGATTGCGACCTCCTGACGCGCAACATCGATCTGGGTCAGGTCGAGGCGGCGATCACGCCGCGCACGAAGGCCATCATGCCGACGCACTGGCCGGGATCGCTGGTCGACATGGATGCGCTGCATGCGCTCGCGCGCGGGCACGGGCTGCGGGTGATCGAGGACGCGGCGCTCGTGATCGGCTCGCAATGGAAGGGGCAAAACATCGGTGCGCTCGGCGACCTCGTCACGTTCAGCTTCCACCCGAACAAGAACATGACGACGATCGAGGGCGGCGCGCTGGTCGTCAACGACGCTGACGAGGCGCAGCGCATCGACCCGTTGCGCTTTCACGGCATCGCCTACCTGGCCGATCGCACCCGCGACGTCGCCTTTCCCGGCGGCAAGTTCAACCTGCCCGACGTCAACGCCCGCATCGGCGTCGCGCAGCTGATGCTGCTGCCGCAATTCCTGGCCACGCGGCGCGCGCTGGCCGATCGCTACTTCGAGCGCTGCGCCATGGACCCGCCGTGCCTCCTGCCGCCGCGGCCGCGCGAGGGCGACGGGCAATCCTGGAACATGTTCTCGGTGCTGCTCCCGCTCGACAGGCTGTCGATATCGCGCAAGGCCTTTCGCGACGCGCTCGACGCGCGGGGTATCGGCACCGGTGTATCGTACGAGGCGCTTCACCTGTGCACGCTGGGACGGCGCTATGGATACAAGGACGGCGATTTTCCGGTGACCGAGCGAATCGCGCGCGAAACCGTCGCGCTGCCGCTGCATGCGGGGATGACGATCGCCGACGTGGACCGGGTCTGCGACGCCGTGGCCGACGTCTTCGCTCGGGCGCGCAGCTGACGCGCATGGCCAATCCGGCGTGAAACCGACGACGATGGAGAAACCGCTGCTTTCGGTCGTGATCCCGGTCTACAACGAGGAGGCCGGGCTGCCCGCGCTCTTCGCGCGGCTCTATCCGGCGCTCGATGCATTGGGCCCGAGCTACGAGGTCATCTTCGTCAACGACGGCAGCCGCGACCGTTCCGCTGCGCTCCTGCGCGAGCAGTGGCAACGCCGCCCGGATACGACGCGTGTCGTCCTGTTCAACGCCAACTACGGCCAGCACCCGGCGATCGTCGCCGGCTTCGAACGCTGCCGCGGGGAGCGCGTCGTCACCATGGACGCCGACCTGCAGAATCCGCCGGAGGAGATCGGAAAGCTGCTCGCCGCGATGGACGCCGGCCACGACTACGTCGGCGGCGTGCGGGTGAGCCGCGAGGACTCGTGGTTTCGGCGGTTGGCCTCGAAGGCGATGAACCGGCTGCGCGAGCGGATCACGCGAATCCACATGACCGATCAGGGGTGCATGCTGCGCGCGTACAGCCGCGAGATCGTCACCGCGGTGGCGGAGAGCCGCGAGGTGAGCACGTTCATCCCGGCTCTTGCGTACACGTTCGCGAGCCATCCGACGGAAGTCGACGTCGCGCACTCGGAGCGCGCGGCCGGCAAGTCGCATTACCCGCTGTACAAGCTGATCCGGCTCAACTTCGATCTCATCACGGGATTTTCGCTGGTGCCGCTGCAGCTGTTCTCGATGTTCGGAATGCTGGTCTCGGCAGGCGCGCTGGCGACCTATATCGGCGTCATCGTCTACCGGCTGTTCATCCTCGACTGGCAGGACGTCAACTGGCCGGACGCGACGGCGGTGTTCTGGGACCGCGACATCCTGGCCTTCTTCCTCATCGGCATGCTGCTGTTCGGCCTCGGCCTCATCGGCGAGTACGTCGGTCGCATCTATCAGCAGGTCCGGGCCCGGCCCCGCTTCACGATTCGCGCGGTGCTCGAACGCGACGGCGAAGGGCCGGCGCGGGAGCCGGGCCCGCTCCCATGACCCGTGCCGTCGTCTTCGCCTATCACAACGTCGGCGTCCGCTGCCTCAGGGTGCTGTTGGCGCATGGAATCGAGGTTCCGCTCGTCGTCACGCACGCGGACAACCCCCGGGAAACGATCTGGTTCGACTCGGTCGCCGCGACGGCCGCCGATTACGGCATCGCGACCGTCGCGCCGGACGACCCGAACACGTCCGAACTCGCCGCCAGAATCACCGCGCTCGAGCCGGATTTCCTGTTCTCCTTCTACTACCGGAAGATGCTGAAGGCGCCGCTGCTTGCCGCGGCGACCCGTGGCGCGCTCAACATGCACGGGTCGATGCTGCCGCACTATCGCGGCCGCGCGCCGGTGAACTGGGCCGTGCTCCATGGCGCGCGCGAGACCGGCGCGACGCTCCACTACATGACCGCGAAGCCCGACGACGGCGACATCGTGGCCCAGACCGCGGTGCCGATCCTTAACGACGACACGGCGCACGAAGTCTTCGGCAAGGTGACCGTCGCCGCGGAGATGACGCTCGATCGCGTGCTGCCGGCGCTCGCCGCCGGCACCGCGCCGCGGATCCCGCAGGATCTCCGCCTTGGCCGCTACTTCGGCGAACGCAAGCCGGACGATGGAATCATCGACTGGAACCTCGACGCCGCCACCATCCACAATCTGGTCCGGGCGGTCGCGCCGCCCTACCCTGGCGCATTCACCGCCGCGGCGGGTGTCGCGGCAAGGGTGCTGCGGACGCGCGTGATCGATCCGGCGTCACCCCCGACGCTGACGCCGACACTCGAGGCGCGCGACGGCCGCCTGGTCGCCCATTGCGGCGGCGGCGGCACGCTCGCGGTGCTGGCGCTCGAAATCGGCGGGGCTCCGGCCGATGCCGGGGCGTTCATCGCGCGTTTCGGCCCGGCGCCGGTGCCGCTCGGCGGAACGCCCGGGCGCTGACGCGCGCCGCCGTGCGCGGCGGGCCTTGTTCCCCAAGTATAATTCCACCTTCCACGGGCTCCGGCGCGGCGTGCCGGTCCGACCGGCCGGCGCGGCGCCCACCTTGCCCGCGCAACAACCGCGATCCCCTCCCTCCCATGCGCAAGATCCTGATCCTCGGCGTCAACGGCTTCATCGGCCACCACCTTTCGCGGCACATCCTCGACGAATTCGACTGGGAAATCTACGGGATGGACATGCAGTCGGACCGCGTCACCGAGCTGTTGCCGGAGAAGCGGTTCCACTTCTTCGAGGGCGACATCACGATCAACAAGGAGTGGATCGAATATCACATCAAGAAGTGCGACACGGTGCTTCCGCTCGTGGCCATCGCGACGCCGGCGACCTACGTCAAGGAGCCCCTGCGCGTGTTCGAGCTCGACTTCGAAGCGAACCTGCCGATCGTCCGCGCCTGCGTCCGGCACCGGAAACGCATCATCTTCCCGTCGACCTCCGAGGTGTACGGGATGTGCGCCGACGACGAGTTCGATTCCGAGAACTCCGACCTCGTGCTGGGTCCGATCAACAAGCCGCGCTGGATCTATTCGTGCGCGAAGCAGTTGATGGACCGCGTCATTCACGCCTACGGCATGCAGCAGGGCCACGACTACACGCTGTTCCGGCCGTTCAACTGGATCGGCTCCGGACTCGACTCGATCAATACGGCGAAGGAAGGCAGCTCGCGCGTCATCACCCAGTTCCTTGGCCACATCGTGCGCGGCGAGCCGATCAAGCTGGTCGACGGCGGCACGCAGAAGCGGGCGTTCACGTACATCGACGACGGCATCGCCGCGCTGACCAAGATCATCGCCAACGAAAAGGGCATCGCCGCCGGCAAGATCTACAACATCGGCAATCCCGCCAACAATTTCTCGGTGCGCGAACTGGCGACGATGATGCTGGATCTCGCTTTCACCTTTCCCGAATATCGCGAGTCGGCAGAGCGCGTGCGGATCGTCGAGACGACGGCCGGCGAGTACTACGGCACCGGCTATCAGGACGTGCAGAACCGCGTGCCGAAGATCACCAACACCTGCGCCGACCTCGACTGGAAGCCGCACGTGGCGATGGACGAGGCGCTGAAGCGCATCTTCGAGGCGTACCGCGGACACGTGGCCGAAGCCCGGCGACTGGTGGAATGACCCCGCCGACCGGGTGAATGCGCGATCCGCCCGAGCGTCCTTTGCACGTTCATAGCCAGTTCGTTTCCCGCCGCACATGCTGCTCGCACTGAAGATCGACGTCGACACGCTGCGCGGCACGCGCGAAGGCGTGCCGAACCTCGTTTCACTGCTGAAGAAACACGGCGCCGACGCGACGTTCCTGTTCTCGCTGGGGCCCGACCACACCGGCCGCGCGATCAGACGCGTGTTCCGGGCCGGCTTTTTCGGCAAGGTGCGCCGCACGTCGGTCGTCCGCCATTACGGCGTGAAGACCCTGCTCTACGGCACCGTGCTGCCCGGCCCCGACATCGGCCGCCGCGCCGGCGACGTGATGCGCGCGACGCGTGACGCGGGCTACGAAGTCGGCATCCACACGTGGGACCACGTCCGCTGGCAGGACGGCGTCGCCGGCGCCAGCGCCGCGTGGACGCACGCCGAGATGCAGCGCGCATGCGATCGCTACACCGACATCTTCGGGACCGCGCCGCTGACGCATGGCGCCGCCGGATGGCAGATGAACCTCCACGCGCTCCGGCTCACGCAACGCCTCGGATTCGAGTACTGTTCTGACGGCCGCGGCACGTACCCGCACCTGCCGGTATGGAACGCCGAACTGATCCGCTGCGCGCAGCTGCCGACGACGCTGCCCACGCTCGACGAGCTCATCGGCCGCGAGGGCGTCACCGAGGCCAACGTCGCCGCGCACCTCCTCGAACGGACGAAGGAGCCGGCGGCGGCGGGGCACGTCTTCACGCTGCACGCCGAACTCGAAGGCATGCGCCTCGCGCCGGCGTTCGAGCAGCTGCTCGCCGGCTGGAAAGCGCAGGGCTGGACGCTCGTGTCGACGCGCACACTCTTCGACACGCTGCAGCCGCTTGCGCTGCCGCGCTGCGAGGTCGGCCCCGGCATCGTCGAAGGGCGTTCGGGCACGCTGTTCGTGCAGGGCGATGAATTCCTCGCCGACGTCGACCTTCCGCGCGCGGCATGAACCCTCGCCGCTTTGACCTCGTCGCGTTCGCCAAAACGCTCTGACGCGCGGTTCCCTTTTCACCACAACCGCTGCCGTCCAGTGGGCAACCCGACCACCAGCGCTTGTATTCGCCGGAAGCGGGCGCTAGGATGGCCCAGACGTTTTCCGCCGAACCCCAACCGCCGCAGCCAAGGAGGCTCATGGTCGAGCGCAAGATCCGCCCCGCGCCGTTAACCCTCGTTGCCCGAAAGTCCGCCAAACCCGCCGGCAAGCCCGGCACGGCGACCCGCCTCGTCCCGACCAGCAAGCTGTTCGTGCTCGACACCAATGTGCTGATGCACGACCCCACGAGCCTTTTCCGCTTCGAAGAGCACGATATCTACCTGCCGATGCTCACGCTGGAGGAGCTCGACAACAACAAGAAGGGCGTCACCGAAGTCGCGCGCAACGCGCGGCAGGCCTCGCGGTTTCTCGACGAACTCGTCACCGCGATGCCGGACGGCATCGCCGAAGGCATCCCGCTCGAGGCCAAATCCGGCGGCGCCGCAACTGGGAAACTCTACCTGCAAACCGAGGTGATCACGACGGTGCTGCCCGCCTCGCTCGCCAACGGCAAGGCGGACAACCAGATTCTCGCGGTCGTGATGCACCTGCAGCACATCCACACGAAGCGCCACGTCGTGCTGGTGTCGAAGGACATCAACATGCGGATCAAGGCGCGTGCGCTCGGGATCGCCGCCGAAGACTACTACAACGACAAGGTGCTGGAGGACACGGAGCTCCTCTACAGCGGGATCAGCGAGCTGCCCGCCGATTTCTGGGACCGGCATGGCAAGGGGATGGAGTCCTGGCAGCAGGGCGGGAACACCTACTATCGGATCACCGGGCCGCTGGTGCCCTCCCTTCTGCTCAACGAATTTCTGTATCAGGAGAAGCCCGGCGAGGCGCCGCTCCACGCACTGGTCAAGGAGGTCGCCGGACGCACGGCCGTCCTGCAGACGCTCAAGGACTACACGCACCAGAAGAACAACGTGTGGGGGATCACCGCGCGCAACCGCGAGCAGAATTTCGCGCTCAACCTGCTGATGAATCCGGACATCGACTTCGTTTCGCTGCTCGGGCAGGCGGGTACGGGGAAAACGCTGCTGACGCTTGCGGCGGGACTGATGCTGACGCTCGAATTCAAGGTCTATTCGGAAATCATCATGACGCGCGTCACCGTGCCGGTGGGCGAGGACATCGGTTTTCTCCCCGGCACCGAAGAGGAGAAGATGAATCCATGGATGGGCGCCCTCGAGGACAACCTCGACGTGCTCAACAAGACCGACGACGACGC
>JANMBN010000377.1:0-3133 GCA_031360485.1 Betaproteobacteria bacterium
GGCTCCGGCTCGGGATCCGGATCAGGTACGACGTCCGGCCCCGCTGCGCGCTCTTCGCAGGGTGCCGGACGCGAGATTCGCCGTCGCACCCGTTCGCGCGGCTGCCATGGCACACGTCTTGCGAATCAATCGTTCTCCCGAAACGGACTTCGATCGGATCCACGCAGGCAAGTCGAGCGCACCGTGAGCCATTCGATATCTGTAGCAGACAGGAAATCCTATCCGGATGCCAGCCGAGCGGCGCCTGCCGCCGGCAGGATCGATCGGACCCCGCATCCCGTCGCCGCACGCCAGCACGAAAACCCATGTCGGAACAGCCCGCATTCCTGCTGATGCACGACTACCGCCCGGAGGCCAAGGCCTACTGGTGGACGACGTTCCTGCTCGGAACGGCGGTTTTCGGACTGAGCCTCGTCGAGGTCGCCAAACTCTCCGACGCGGCGGTCCTGCAGGTGTTGGTCGGCGTCGCGATCGCGGCCGTCACCGGACTGTTTCCGGTGCGCATCCCCGGCGCGAAGGTGTCGGTCGCAGGGGCGGAGATTTTCGTTTTCATGCTCCTGCTGATTCACGGCCCCGCCGCGGCGGCGATCGCGGCGGCCTGCGAGGCTGCGGTCGGCTCGTGGCGAACGTCCGACCGCTGGACGAGCCGCCTCGGCAGCCCGGCCATGGCTGCCCTGGCCATGTACGGTTGCGGCAGCGCGTTCGCCCTCGCGGTCCCCCTGCTGGACACCTCGGGAGCGGGCGACAGAGGCCCGCTGTTCGCTCTGCTGCTGCTGGTCGCGCTGGCCTATTCCGCCGCGAGCACGCTGCTCACGGGATCGCTGATGTGCGTGAAGCGCGGCGAACCCGTGCGTCCGGTGCGGTTGCTGAGGGCGCATGGCTGGCTCGCGCTCGCCTATGCCGCGAGCGCATCGGTCTCGGGCCTCGTGTACATGAGCTTCGACCGGTTTGGCTCCGAGATGCTGCTGGCGATATTTCCGATCATCGCGATGTTCCTGTCGACGCTGCACTTCTATTTTCGCCAGGCCGAGACGCAGGTGGTTGCGCAGCGGGAGAAGTTTGCCGCCGCCGAGCATGCCGTTGCCGAGGCGGCCCGACACGTGGTCCAGCTGCAGGCGAGCGAGAGCCGCTTTCACAGCGCCTTCACGCACGCGGCGGTCGGCATGATGCTCGTGTCGAACGAATACCGGATCCTCCAGGCCAATCCGGCGCTTTGTCACCTTTTGGGGCGGTCCGAGACCGAGCTCGCGCAAAGCGACCTCAAAGCCATCGTCCACGCCGAAGACGTCGGCGTGCTCCAGGCTCAAGTTGCCGGGCTTCTCAGCGGCGCCGATTCGAAGTTCACCGCCGAGGTACGGTGCCTTCACCGGCACGGAATCGACGTCTGGGTTTCGACAAACGGCTCGTTCTTCAGCGCCGGCGATTCCGGGGAACGGTGCCTCATCGTGCAGATGCACGACGTCACCGCGCGGCGCCGCGCCGAATCGCGGCTCCAGCACATCGCCTACCACGACGGGCTCACCAATCTTCCGAACCGCAGCCATTTTCTCGAGCAACTCACCCGCGCGATTGTCCAGGCCGCAGGAGATCCGGCAGCCATGTTCGCGGTGCTCTTTCTGGATTTCGACCGCTTCAAGGTGATCAACGACAGCCTCGGTCATCGCGCAGGCGACGAATTGCTGACGACGGCGGCGCGACGCCTGAGGGAATGCCTTCGGCCGACCGATCTCGTCGCCCGCCTCGGCGGCGACGAATTCGCGATCCTGGTCGAGCACGTGCGTTCCGACGCCGAAGTCATGGAGCTCGCGGAACGCATCCAGGGCGTCCTCCGCGCGCCGATCCATCTCGGCGAAGCGGAAGTGACGACCTCTGCGAGCATCGGCATCACGACCAGCGCGTTTCGCTACGAGACGCCGGAGCAGGCGATGCGCGATGCGGACATCGCCATGTACCGGGCGAAGTCGCAGGGAAAGGCGCAATACGCGCTATTCGACAGCGCGCTGCATACCGAGGTCTCGTCGCAGCTGTGGATGGAAGGCGAGCTGCGGAGGGCCATCGAAGGCGGCGTGGTCGACGTCGATTTTCAGCCGATATTCGATCTCCGGTCGCGCCGGCTGACGGGTTTCGAGGCGCTGGCGCGCTGGCCGCATGCCGCTCGCGGCTCGATCCGCCCCAGTGAATTCATTGCGCTTGCCGAGGAGACCGGCCTTATCGTGCCGCTTGGCGACCGGGTCCTCGAGCGTGCCTGCGGCCAGCACGCGCAGTTGCAGCGAAATATCCCGGGCATCGGCATGCTCGACCTGCATGTCAACGTGTCGGGCATGCAGCTGTCGCGCCCGGGCTATGCGTCGAGGGTCAAGCAGATCATCGCGGCGTTCGAACTCCATCCGGAACAGGTGACGCTGGAGCTGACCGAAAGCGTGCTGATCGAAAAGCTTTCCGCCGCGCTGCCGAACCTGCTCGAGCTGCGGGAGATCGGCGTCCGGATCAGCATCGACGATTTCGGCACCGGCTACTCGTCGCTGAGCGTGCTGCAAGACCTGCCCATCGGTGAAATCAAGATCGATCGGACCTTCGTGACCCGATTGGCAAACGGTGGCGGCGATGAGGTGGTGCGCGCCATCATCGCGCTGGGCCGCTCGCTCGGCAAGCGCGTGATCGCCGAAGGCATCGAAAGCGCGCCGCAGCTCGACCAGCTGATCCGATTGGGCTGCGAACATGGACAGGGGTTCCTGCTGGGACGCCCGATGTCGACCAGCGACGCGGAGGTCATGGCCCGCACCGCCGCGACACAGGTCCGGATCGCGTAACGGGCAGCGTCCGACAGGCTCCTACGCGGTTCCGCCGACCGTCAGCCCGTCGATCTTCAGCGTCGGTTGTCCGACCCCCACCGGCACGCTCTGGCCGTCCTTGCCGCACGTGCCGATGCCGCTGTCCATTTCCAGGTCGGTGCCCACCATCGACACACGCGTCAGCGCATCCGGACCGTTGCCTATCAGCGTCGCGCCTTTTACGGGGTACGTGAGCTTGCCGTTCTCGATCTTCCACGCCTCCGCCGCCGAAAACACGAATTTGCCGCTGGTGATGTCGACCTGCCCGCCGCCGAAATTCGCCGCATAGAGGCCGTCGTTCA
>JANMBN010000378.1:0-16304 GCA_031360485.1 Betaproteobacteria bacterium
GCTGCGGACGGCCGTCAGCCAACGGCGACACCCGCGACGCGGCCGATCGCGTAGGTGACGGCCCCGGCCAGCGCACCGAGCGCGAGCATCCGGCTGCCGGAGAGTAACGCGCCGCGTCCGGTAAACAGCGATAGCAGCGCACCGACCGTGAACAGCGCGAACGCCGTGACGCCGATCGCCACCGGCAACGCGCGCGGTCCGGGCGCGATCATGAACGGCGCAAGGGGAAGCAGCGCGCCGCCGGCAAACGCGAGGAACGACGAAATCGCAGCGCCCCAGGGCGAGCCCAGCTCGTCGGGGTTCAAGCCGAGCTCCTCGCGCGCCAGCGTGTCGAGCGCGCGCTCGGGATCCGCGACGAGCCGCGCCGCGAGGCGGGACGCCTCCTTGGCCGGCAGGCCCTTGGCCGCGTAGATCAGCGCGAGTTCCTGCGCCTCCGCCTCGGGATAGTGGGCGAGTTCCTCGCGTTCGAGGTCGATCTGGTACTCGAACAGTTCGCGCTGCGAGCGCATGGAGACGAACTCGCCGGTGGCCATCGCAAACGCACCCGCGCACAGTCCTGCGATGCCGGTCAGGAGCACCACGCGCGCGTCGGAACTGGCGCCGGCGACGCCGAGGATCAGGCTCGCGTTCGATACGAGCCCGTCGTTGACTCCGAATACGGCGGCGCGCAGGTTGCCGCCTTTGCCGAGGGCGCGGTGCCTGTTTTCGACGCCCGTCCCGGCGACCGGCGTCGCATGCCCCGGGTCCCGCGCCGACGACCGGACGTAGACGCCCATCCCGCGCACCTTCATCGCCGCGAGCATGCCCTTCAAGCGTCGCGGACCGAAACGGCGCACCAGCGCCGCCACGAGCCGGGTACGGCCATCCGGCACGTAGGGGCCGGGCGGCGGGTGTCCCCGCGCGGTGAGCTGCGCGCGCCAGATCGCGGCCTGCGCCTCGGCTTCGCCGGCCAGCCGGCGGAAGAGCTCGGCGTTCGGCGTGCCCGATTCGGCTTCGGCGCAGACGCGGTAGAGCAGCGCCGATCGCTGCTCTTCGCTCCAGCTTTCGAGGGGGTTGGACACGGATTTGCTCAAGGCTTCCCGGCAGCGAGCCCGGTGCGGATCCTCTCCACGCGCTTGCGGTTGACGCCGAAGTCGCTGACGCCGAGCCGCGCGGCGGAGCGGACGTCGATGACCTTCGCGCCCGCGTCGGGCACGAATTCGGCATCGTCGACGAAACCGAACACGCTGCTCGCGAACTCGGCGTGCAGGTAATCGGGTCGGGCCGTGATGATCGTTGCTCCGGGCATCGCGCGAATCGCGTCGGCAAGTTCAGACATCGCCGCCGCCGGATCGTTGCGCATCGCGAGCGGCGCGATCGCGTGCCGGCCGTCGGCAGCCTGGCTCGAAACGCAGTTCGGTCGGTCGGGACACGGCACGAGCTTTCCCGCGTGCAGCCTCGGTGCCGGCGGCCGGGTGCCGGCGAACAGCGTGCCGAAAGCGCTTGCCATCGCGGGTTCTCCTAGAAGCAGCAACGCGAAGAACAGCCACCCGTTGGGTCCGAGAAGCCGCGATCGGCGCGTCATCGTGGGCGTTGCTCAGTGGCCCGCGAGCGCGGCCTCGATCCGCGCCATGACGTCGGGCGTGAGCCTGGGCGCGACATCGAGCGCCTTCATGTTTTCCGTAACCTGTGCCGGCCGGCTCGCCCCCGTGATCACCGTCGAGACGCGCGGATTCTTGAGGCACCACGCGAGCGACATCTGCGCGAGCGTACAGCCGAGATCCGCCGCGACCGGCACGAGACACTTGACGACGTCGATCTGCGCCCGGTTGGTAAGCCGCTCGGCGAGCCATTCGTAGCCTTTGACCGTGCCGCGCGAGCCCGGCGGTATGCCGTCGTTGTACTTGCCGGTCAGAAGCCCCGAAGCGAGCGGGCTCCATATCGTGGTGCCGAGACCGATGTCCGCGTAGAGGCGCGCGTACTCCCTTTCGACGCGGTCGCGATGCAACAGGTTGTACTGCGGCTGCTCCATCACCGGCTTGTGCAGATGGTGCCGATCGGCGATCTGCCACGCAGCCATGATTTCCGCGGCGCTCCATTCCGAGGTTCCCCAGTACAGCGCCTTTCCGGCGGCGATCATGTCGTGCATCGAGTGCACGGTTTCCTCGATCGGCGTGTCGGGATCGGCGCGGTGGCAGAAGACGAGGTCGACGTAGTCGAGGCCGAGGCGCTCGAGCGACGCGTCGATCGCCGCCCGCAGGTACTTTCGGTTCAGCGTGTTCTTCTCGTTCGGACCGTCGTTGAGGCCCCAGAAGAACTTCGTCGACACGATGTAGGACGAGCGCCGCCAACCCAACTTCTTGAACACGGCGCCCATGATCGATTCCGACTGACCCTTGGCATAGACCTCGGCGTTGTCGAAGAAATTGACACCGGCATCGAACGCCGCAGCCATGCATTCGCGCGCGAGATCGGTGCCGAGCTGGTTTCCATACGTGACCCAGGATCCGAACGATAGCTCGCTGACCTTGAGTCCGGAAGCGCCGAGCCGACGGTAGTTCATTGCAGTCATCGTCAATCTTTGTCGAAATAGGCCGCGCTGGGAACCTGTCGCAGCACGTGCGGGCGGTAGAATCTCCTCCGCATTGTACCTACAAGGATCGATCGATGCCGTCTCCCTCCCGCCCCAAGCCGCGCCGCGCCGCCCGCCCCGCGAACCGCAAGCCGCCGCTGACGGTAGAAGCGCTGTGGGCGATCAAGCGCATCGGCTCGCCGACGCTCTCACCCGACGGGGGATGCGCCTGCGCGGCGGTGACGACCTTCGGCATGCAGACGAACGAAGGCGTGACCGAACTCTGGCTGTTCCCGACCGGCGGCGCAGCGGGACCAACGGGGAAACCCCGCCGGCTCACGGCGGGGGACAAGGACAGCGACCCGAAGTGGTCGCCCGATGGGCGCTGGATCGCATTCACGGCAAAGCGCAAGGACGACGACGAACCGCAGATCTACCTGATCGCGCCCGACGGCGGCGAGGCGAAGCGGCTGACGTCGCTGGCGACGGGCTGCATCGCGCTCAAATGGTTTCCCGACGGCAAACGGATCGCGTTCGTATCCTGGGTGTGGCCGGACCTCGACACGGACGCGGAACAGGGAAGGCGGAAGAAGGAGCGGAAGGACGCCAAGGTCAAGGCGCACATCACCGAGCGCTCCGCGTTTCGTTACTGGGACCATTGGCTCACCGACGGCCGTGAACCGCACGTCCTGGTCTGCGACGTCGCGACCGGCCGCTGCCGCGACGCGCTGGCGGGGACCGGCCTCGCGCTGCCGCCGTGGGAACCAAATGCCGGCGATTTCGACATCGCGCCGGACGGCCGCGAGCTCGCGTTGACCGCCGACCTTGCGCCGGAACCGGGGATGATGAACGAGCGGGACATCGTGACGGTCGATCTCGCGACGAGAAGAAAGCGGGTTCTCACGGCGGGAACCCGCACCGACGACGCGAGCCCCGTCTACTCGCCCGACGGCCGCGCGATCGTCTTCAATTCGTACGACACGCGCCGCTCGTTCAACGACCAGGGGCACCTGACGCTCCTCGAGCGCCGCAGCCGGCGCATGCGGACGCTCGCCCCGCGGCACGACCGGCAGGCCGCACACGTTGCGTGGGCGCCGGACTCGCGGTCGCTGCTGTTCACGGCGGAAGATCGCGGGCGCATCGGCCTCTGGCGGCTGCCGGTCCATGCAGCCGGCGTTGCCGCCGTGCCGGCGCTGGTCGTCGCGGGTGGCGCGATCGGCGCGTTTGCCCAGTCGAGCGACGGTTCGGTGCTCGCGTTCGATCGCGGGACCGTCATGCATCCACCGGCGCTCTTTGCCTGCCGTTCGGACGGCGCGGGCGAGCATTCGATCGAGTCGCTGAATCGCGCGCTGCTCGCGCGCCACGCGATGGGCGAGGTGCGCGAGGTGACCGTCAAGGGCTGGGGCGGGGCGCCCGTGCAGATGTGGATCACGTATCCCCCGAACTTCGATCCGAAGAAGAAGTGGCCGCTCATGCATTCGATCCACGGCGGACCGCACGCGGCGCATCTCGACATGTGGCACTTCCGCTGGAACACCCAGGTCTTCGCCGGACAGGGCTACGTCGTCGCCGCGGTGAACTACCACGGCTCCTCGGGTTTCGGCCAGAAATGGCTGGAGACGATCGCCGGGCGCTACGGCGAGAAGGAGTTCGCCGACGTCGAGGGCGGGACGGACTGGCTGTTGCGGCAGGGTTACATCGACCGTACGAGGCTCGTGGCCACGGGAGGCAGCTACGGCGGTTTCATGGTCGCCTACATGAACGGCCACACGGACCGGTACAAGACCTTCGTCTGTCACGCCGGATGTTACGACTGGGTCAGCATGATGGCGACGGACGGCTATCTCTTCTTCGCCAAGGAGCTGGGCGCGTTCCACTGGGACAATCCGGCGCGGGTGATGAGACAGTCGCCGCACCACTACGTCAAGCGCGCAAAGACCCCGACGCTCGTGATCCACGGCGAACTGGATTACCGGGTGCCCGCGACGCAGGCGCTCCAGTACTACGACACGTTGAAGGCCAAGAATGTCGCCACGCGGCTTGTGTACTTCCCCGACGAGAACCACTGGATCCTGAAGCCGCAGAATTCGCGCCTCTGGTACCGCGAATTCTTCGAGTGGGTGGCTCGCTACGCGCCGGCCGGCGCGCGGCGCAACGGCTGACCTTCGAACGACCGAGCCGCCCCGGGCTCCTGGTGACGGTGCCGCAGGGCGAGCGCCGGTGTGTCCGTGTCGCCGCCGCTCACACCGCCGTCAGCGGCGGGCCGCTCGTCCTCTTCTCGTGCGCGTCCTGGCAGGATACGCAGCGTTGCGCGGTTGGGTAGGCCGCGAGGCGCGCGGGCGCGATCGCGATGCCGCAGTCGGCGCAGTCGCCGTAGGTGCCATCGCGCATCCGGGCGAGCGCGGCGTCGACTTCGGTGAGATCCGCCAAAGCGTGCCGGACTTCCGCGAGGTCGAGTTCGGCCAGGCCATCGGCCACGCCCCATTCGTCGCCGCTTTCCTCGATCCGGTTGCGCAGCCCGACGACGCGATCGTCGCCGCTTCCCGTGAGTTGCGCCTTCACTTCGACACGAAGCTTGGCCCGCCGGGCTTCGAGCTCGTTCTTCAATCGGTCACGTTCGGTCGGGGTCAACGCGCGAGAGGTCATGGCAGCCGGTCGGTCGGTCGAGGGGAAAACGCCTTCATTATCCCATCTTCGCATCGCCGCCGGACGAATGCGCCGGCGGGATTGATCGGAATAAAGGGTGCCCGCACGGTCGGGCCCGGGGCTTGAAACCGGCGGATGGGCCCGCAGATGGGGAGTCTGGGCGGCGGCCGGCCCGTGGGGCCCGAGTCCGGAATCCGCCCACCCTGCAATAGTCCAAGGAGATCTCATGAACCACATGACAGCGTATGACCCGTTCGCCGAAACCGGATTCGATGAACTGTTCCGCGGGTTCTTCCGGCCCGTTCGTACCGATAAGGCGCCGGCGGCGATCAAGATGGATGTCACCGAAATGGACAATGCCTATGTCGTAAAGGCCGAAATTCCGGGTGTCGCCAAGGACGAGATCCAGGTCGCGATCGACGGCAATCAGGTCACGATCGGCGCCGAAGTGAAGCGCGAGTACGAGGCGAAGGACGGCGAGCGCGTCTTGCGCAGCGAGCGTCACTACGGCAGCGTCTACCGGGGCTTCACGCTACCGTCGGAAATCGACGAGTCGACCAGCAACGCCAAGTACGAAAACGGCGTGCTCGAACTTACGCTGGCGAAAAAGCCGGTCGCCACGGGTCGCAAGCTGACGGTCCAGTAACCCGTTTCGCAGGCGCAACGCGCGGGGGCCGCAAGGCTCCCGCGTGACGGGTACTCCGCGCGCGGGGCCCTGCGCCCAGGCTAGCGGATCCGCTTGGCGGGGTATTCCTCGTCGATGTTGTCGCGGAAGAAACTCCACGGCGACGACGCCGACACCATCCGCCGATGCGTGTCGGCGGAAACGCCGCCATATTCGAATGTGCCCGAAACGAGCTCCACGACCAGCGTGCGCCGTGCCGCATCGTAGCCGACGGCGCGGAGATTGCCGCCGGCGAGCCTTTTCATCTCCATGCCGGTGGCGTCAGTGCGGTGCGCTGCCCCACAGCTGCTTCAACCGCGCGTCGCGGCCGCAGCCCGTCCGATAGTACCCGTAGCGAATGGGATTCTTGACGTAGTAGTCCTGGTGATATTCCTCGGCCGGCCAGAATTGCGTGGCTGCCACGATCGGCGTGACGATCGCGTCCTTGAACGGCTTGGACTTCTCGATGGCCGCCTTGGATGCCTCGGCGGCGCGGCGTTGCTCGTCATCGTGAACGAAGATGCCGGTTCGGTATTGGGTGCCGACGTCGCAGAACTGCCGGTCCTTCACGGTCGGATCGATATTGCGCCAAAAGACGTCGAGCAGCTTCTCGTACGAGATCCTTTTCGGGTCGTAGAGCACTTGCACGGCTTCCGCATGGCCCGTTCCGCCGGAGGAGACCTCCTCGTACGTCGGATTCGTCTTGGTTCCGCCAATGTATCCGGAGGTCGTCGCGAGCACGCCGTCCAGCTTGTCGAAGGGCGGCTCCATGCACCAGAAGCAGCCTCCCGCAAACGTGGCCACCCTGCTGCCGGCGGGGCCCGCGGGCAGCGTCGCCATCTGGGCGAACGCGGTGGCGGCGGCGAGCGCCGCCAGGAACAAGGCGAGTTGTCGGAGTGCACGGCGGAATGCGGACGGACGGGTTGTCATGGGACTCCTCGGCATATCGACAGGGCGGGACGTCGGGCTGGGTGATTGGTCGCGTGGAAGCCGTCGAGCCTTACAGCCGCGCCCGTGCGACCGACGCCACGGCGCCCCCCCGCACCTTCGGCGGGGCGACGCTTCGATTATAGTCGACGCCGCAGGACATCCATGGAGGCGGAGAAGCGGCGAATGCGCGAGTCAAACCGCTTGTCGATCCGGCGCGGCGTCCTGGCCGACGGCGTGGCGGAACGCGTCCGTCACTTCGGCATTGTGTACGGCGCGCAGTCCGCGAGCTGGGTCGCGACGCCATTGCGGATGAGCTGCAGCTCCAGGCTTCTGCCGCGCAGCTCCAGCGTGCCGTTGGAATAGCGCAGACCCGACGCGACCGGGATCTGGTAGAGCACGACGCGTTCCGCGTCGGGCATCAGCAGCCGCGCTTCGCCGGTGTCGAAGCGGATCACGATGCGCTCGCCGGAGAGCTGGCATGCAAAGGTGTTCTTGGCGGCCTCCTGCTCTTCCTTGCTCGGAGTGTTCGCGCAGGCGGCGAGGAGGCTTCCCGCCAGCACCGTGGCGGCGAGCGCCGCATGCCGCGGGCGCGATGAGCGTGGAACACGGGACATGCAGGGGCTCCGTCTTCGGTCGGGGTGTCAGTCGGCGGCGGCGGCCCGCGCGTTCGCCGGCGGCGCCGGTGTGGGAGCGAAGCGCACGGCGTTCGAGTACGAGAGGACTTCGACGAGCCTGCCGGACCGGATCTCGGTCTGCGTGGCCTGCCACCACCGCGCGTCGAGCAGGTCGGCGTGAAAGCGCCGAAACGCCTCGCGCGTCCTGGCATCGGTGAGCAGGAACGTCTCGAATTCCTGCGGGAACACGTCGTGGGTTCCCACCGGGTACCAGACGTCGTCCGACATGTCGTCCCAGCCGGGCGGCGGCGGGGGAATCTCCCGGAAACGGCAGTCGACGAGGTACTCGATCTCGTCGTAGTCGTAGAACACGACGCGCCCGAAGCGCGTGACGCCGAAATTCTTAAACAGCAGGTCGCCGGCGAAGATGTTGACGGCGGCGAGTTCCTTCAGCGCGTCGCCGTACTCGCGCATCACATGCGCTCGCTGAGTGTCGTCGGCGTGCTCGAGATAGAGGTTGAGCGGGATCATCCGCCGTTCGATGTAGAGATGCTTGACCACGATGTGGTCGCGGTCGAACTCGATCACCGTCGGCGCCACGGCTTCGAGCTCGGCGATCAGCTCGTCGGAGAAGCGCTCGCGCGGGAAGGCGACGTCGGAATACTCGAGGATGTCGGTCATCCGCCCGACGCGGTCGTGGTGCTTGACCAGCCAGTATTTCTGCTTGACCTTCTGGCGGTCGGTATCCTTGGACGCGGCGATCTTGTCGCGGATCACCTTGAAAACGTAGGGGTACGACGGCAGCGTGAACACCGTCATCACGAGACCCTTGATGCCGGGTGCGATTATGAACTTGTCGCGCGAATGCTTGAGGTGGTGAAGGAAATCGCGGAAGAAAAGGTTCTTGCCGGCCTTCTGCAGCCCGACCATCGTGTACAGCTCGGCGGCCGTCTTGTCCGCAACGATCGCGCGCAGGAAATCGACGTAGGCCGACGGCACCTCCATGTCGACCAGGAAGTACGCGCGATTGGCCGAGAACAGAATCGCGAGATCGACCTCGTCCATCAGCAGGGCGTCGAAATGGAGCCTCCCCTCACCGTCGTGCTTGATCGGCACCACGAACGGATACGTATGGATGCCGTTGACCACGCGGCCCACGATGTAGGCGGTCTGGTTGCGGAAGAACGCCGACGACAGCACCTGGATCTGGTGGTTCGATTCGAGCCGGAACGGACGCGGACAGTGCTGCCTGAAGGCCGCGAGCACGTTGCGCATGTCGCGGCCGAAATCGGCGAAGCGGCGCTCGAACCGGAAGTCGAGGACGATGTCGATCAGCGCGTGGCGCAGGCCCTGTTGCAGCGGATAGTAGCTGCGGTAGGACGGAGGATCGGCGTCGATGTGCTCGGTGGAGATCGCGGGGCGAATGAAGATGAGCCGGTTGTGGAAGTACCCGCGGCGCAGCGTCTTGACCGAGACCGAGTTGAAGAACGTCTCGGCACATTCGGGTTGCTTGTGGTCGAGCAGGAGCCCGATGAAGTGCAGCTTGACCTGTTCCCAGAGGGCGTCCCCGCCCGCGCCGTCGAGTCCGGCGAAGCCATGCTCGCGCACGATCCGCTCCGCGGTCTCGTGCACGCGGCGATCGTAGAAGTCGATGCGGTCGCGCGCGACGTGCTGGATGGCGAGCCAGTTGCCGGCTTCGAAATGCCGCTTGGCCGCGCGCGCGCATTCGCGGAACAGCGCGTAGTGCTTGTTGAAGCCCTCGAGCAGCGCCGAGGCGATGGCGCGTGCGTTCTCGGCACTCGGCTTCTCGCGTCCGGTAGCCGAAGGGGCGGAGGAGATCGGGGTGGCCATCATTCGCGATGCACGGAGTTTCTCGGCGCGCGCTACGACCCCGGCGCGCCGAACGTGTCGCATTTTCGCATGTCACCGGTCTCCAGCCCGGCCTTGAACCAGCGGAGGCGCTGCTCGGCCGAGCCGTGGGTAAACGATTCCGGCACGACCACGCCCTGCGTGCGCTTCTGGATCTGGTCGTCGCCGACGGCCGCCGCCGCGCGGAAGCCCTCCTCGAGGTCGCCCGGCTCGAGCTTGTTCCTGCGCTGCGCCGAAAATCCCCAGACGCCGGCATAGCAATCGGCCTGCAGCTCGAGACGAATCGACAGCGCGTTGCGCCCGCGCGCGTCGAGCCGCTGCATCTGCTGATCGACCTTGCGCATCGTGCCGGTCAGGTTCTGCACGTGGTGGCCGACCTCGTGCGCGATCACGTACGCCTGCGCGAAATCGCCGGGCGCGCCGAACCGCCGCGAAAGCTCGTCGAAGAACGCGGTGTCCAGATAGAGTTCGCGGTCGGCCGAGCAGTAGAAGGGGCCCGTCGCGGCCGACGCGCTGCCGCACGCCGATCGCGTGGCGCGGCGGAACAGCACGAGTCGCGGCGGCTCGTAGCGCGCGCCCATCGCCTGGAACACCGCGCGCCACACATCCTCGGTGTCGCCGAGCACGGCGGCGACGAAGTCCCTGGACGCGTCCTTCTGCGCGGCCGGCGGACGGGGCTGTCCCGGCGCGGGCTGCGGGCCATAACCGGGAGGAGCCTGCGCCGGCGGGACCGGCGGCGTGGCCGGACCGCCCCCTTCGATCATGCCGATCATCTCGAGCGGATTGACTCCGAACAGGAGGCTCGCGATCACGACCACGACCAGCGCGCCGCCACCCAGCTTGATGCCCCCGCCGCCCGGAAAGCCGCCGCCGCCGGAATCCCCTTCGGTCCGGTCTTCGACGTTCTCACTGCGGCGAAAATCGCCCCATCTCATGCTTTGCTCCTGATTCGTGCGGCGTGCGCCGGCGCCATGCCTTGCAGGCGTCCCCGCCCGCACGTCGCTGCGACGCTACGGTTTCAACGCCCGGTAGAGAAAGGGCAGGCTCACGTCCATACGATAGTCGACGTCCGAATGATTGTCATCGAATTCCTCGTAGGTGTGGCGAATCCCGGATTCGGCCAGCCGCCGGGAAAGTATCCGCGTGCCGTAATGGATGTGGTACTGGTCGCGCCAGCCGCAATCGATGTAGATGCCTTTCAGCGTGCGCAGGTTGGCCGCGTACTTCCCGACGAGGCGGACCGGGTCGTGCTTGAGCCAGTTCCGCCAGCGCGAGTCCAGCAACTCGCCCGTCTCGAGATTGAACGGCAACCGGAACCCCAGCGGCGCTTTCCGGTCCGGATCATAGGTCGCGGCCATGCACACGTTCATGATCGCGTGCCCCTCGGCGGTCGTGAGCTTCTCGCGCTTCCAGACGGCATCGAGGAAGCGCCGGACGCGCCCGTCGTCCTCGCCTTCCGCGAGTCCTTTGCGCGCACGGGTTTCGGCGAGCGCGTTGTAGGGACCCTCGATCCGCTTCGGTTCGCGGAATTTCGCCAGCTCGTTCAGCGTATTCGGCCAGTCGTGGTGGTAGACGAAGTCGAAATAGGCATCGCCCGAGTGGTCGGCGATCGCGCCCCAGTGCTTCGCGTACTTCATCGCGTGAATGATGGCGCCGTAGCCTCCGGAGGACTTGCCGAAGCAGCCGCGATGCTCGCGCGAGCCGAGCGTTCGGAACTCGCGATCGACGAACGGAACGATCTCCTTTGTCAGATAGTCGGCGTACGCGCCGACCGCGGAGGAATTCACGTACTGATTGCCCCCGAGCGACGTGAAGCAATCCGGAAACACCATGATCGCCGGGCCCATCTTCTTCTCATGGATGAGGCGCGCGACGCGCTCGGGGACGTTGTCGCCGAAGGGCTTCCAGCTGGTGTGCGCAAGTCCGGAGCCGGTGAATCCGACCAGGTCATAGAGTACCGGAAGGCGGCGGCCGCGCCCTTTGCCGCCGGCGTCGTCGTACTGCGGCGGCAGCCACACGGCGAGCTTGCGGACGTGCGGATCACCGAGCGGATTGTCCGCGAGAACCTGCGATTGGTGCTCCAGCAGGACGAGCGTGCCTTCGAACGGGGCGCTGCGCTTTCTTGCCATCGTCGGTGTCTCCGGAGTGTTCTCGCCGGTTGCTGATGGCGGTTGTGCGGTTGTTCGGTGAAGTGCCGTTTCGTGCGTTCCGCTCGCGGGACGGCTAGGGCTCGAGCAGAAGCGTGCCGCGGCAGCGTCGCGTGCCGCAGCGGCATTCGTACTCGGCCCGAATCTTCGCCGTGATGCGGCCCTCGAGGGTGAGCCGGTAGTCGTACGTCAGTTCGTCCCCCGCCGGTATCGTTTGGCGAGCCTCGATGAATACGCGGCCCTCGTCGTCCTCGAACGATCGGCAGTTGGGGATGCACGAATGGTTGATCCAGCGCGCCGCGTTGCCGCGGCGACCGCCGTCGATGACCTTGCCGTCGCTCGTCTCGAAGATGAACGTGTGCTGCGGATTCAGCGGATCGCTGTCCGGGCGCACGCTGGCGAGTTCCCAGGTCGTGCGCTGGCCCCGATACTCGACGATGACGTCCCCCTTGCGGATCGTTTGCGCGGCGAAAACGCCGCGGCCATGAATGGCGGAGGTGCTGACGCGGTAGGGCCGCGCGGTCTTGGGCTTGGTCATCGGATCCGGAGTTGGGGCGGCTGCATGCGACCGCGTGCCAGGCAAAGGCAGGATACTACGCGCCACACCGGGGCGCTTCGACAGTTTCGGGCGAATTTACCGATCTCACGCGTTCGCCAGGCGGGTGAGCGCAGCGCGCAGGCGTCGATGCCGGGCGAGGAGGGCGTGGAAGCGGAATTCGTCGCGACCCTTGACCCGCATCAGGGCGACGGCAGCGCGCTTGTCGACCTGCGGCCAGTGCGCGAGACCCTCGATCCGCGCGAAAAGGAGTGCGATTTCGCGGAAGGCGCGGCGCTCGCCCTCCGGCCAGTCGTCGAAATCGGCGACGCCGAGCGCGCGGATGACGATTTGCGTCGCTGTGCGTTCGGCCGCGGTGCGGTCTCCGTGGAATCGCTCGCCGATCCAATCGGTCACGGCATCGCTCAAGGGGGCGGGCTCGCACTCGGGCACGGTGTAAAGGCGAAGCTCGATGTCGGAGCCGGTGAAGCGCCGCAGCGCGGGAATCGGCGTGCGGTAGCGGGAGTCGGCCTGCATGCGCGACCACTCCTCGCTCGCAAGCCGCGCCGACCTGCCGTCGACGGGGCGGAATCCGAGCCGGTAGTAGAACCAGAACGCGCCCGATTGAAGTCCTTCCTTGTTGGTGCCGCCGAACTGCGACGGTTCGACGACGAAGCGGCCGACAGCAAACCGGTGGTGGTAGACGCGCAAGACCTGACCGAAGAGGAGCGCCGACTCGCCGCCCCGAAAGGGGGCGAAGATGTTGACGCCTATCCTGCAGCTGCCGAGGAACGGCCAGCCTCCGCCGTAGCCCACGGGGATGCGGTTCTTGAAGACCATCATGCCGACATGCGAATCGAGCGGACTGCGCCGATCGGGATCCATCGTGTACAGCGCGACGGCGATGCCGCGCCCCACGTCGTGATAGGCGACGCCGGCGGGATCCGCGAGCGCGATCGCATCGGTCTCGCGCCCGAGCGAGGCGAGCATCGCTCGGCCGGCGTCGACGACATCGCGCCGTTCGAGCCGGGACAGACGGCGGGGCGCCCTCGGCGGAACCGCGAGAAGTCGCGCGAGGTCGACATTGCGCAGGAGTCCGTCGGCGTGAAAGAACGTCGGTGCCGGCAAGCCACGCACATAGGTTCGCGAAAGCATCGAGTCGCGCGGCTCTATCGCGATGAAGGCGTGCAACGCGTCGAACAGGTGCTCGCGGAGCGCGTCGCTGCACGGCAGGCGCGCGAATGCGCCGACGAGCCAGGCGAGGCGCGAACCGCGACGCCCGGCGCTTGCGCGATCGAGAAGTTCCGGCGGTGATTCGCCGGATGCGGCAAGCTCGAATTCCATCGCCGGCAACGCGGCGGCGAGGATTGGCCGCAGGCCCGCAGCGTCGTCGCCGAACGAGTCGATCTCCGCCAGTTCGGGGAAGCGCTCGACGAGCCAGCGCGCGATATCCCATCCGAAGTTGATCGTCACCGCCGTCCACGCGATGCCGGTGTTGGCGAGCTTGGCGCGCGCCCGGGCCGGGCCCGTTTCGACGATACTGCGGGCCGCGCGGGCAACCCGGTGGAGCTCGGTCCGGGCGGCGTCGGAGTGCGCGCGCGTCTCGGGATACGCGAGGAGGCCAAGCAGGCAATCGTGATAGGCGACGAGCACGGATGCGTCGTCGATCGTGCACGGCGCGCAAGCGGCGAGCGCGCGGGATTTGCGGACGGAATGCTCGCCGCCGAAACGCAGCGTGACCGCGCGCAGTTCGTCGACGGCGTTCGCGTCGAGCGACCGGACCGTCACCGGGGACCGGCCGGGGAGGGACGCCCGCATCGGATCGCGGACGGGTGCAGGGCCTAGCGTCCTTTCGGGCTCGCCTTGGTCCGGGCTACGACCCGCGGCACCACTGCGGTGGGGGGTCGGCGCGCCTGCGGAAACTGGGTCTTCGGGCCCGTGTGACCCTTGGGATTGGGAAAACTGCCGCCGCCCTTGCCCTTTGCCATCCTCGCCTCCTCGTCGTCGACGGACTATCCCGCCGCGGTCAATGCTACCCGTTTCCGAACGTGTGCGCAGACGGCCCGCGCCCGACGTCCGCGCCGTTGCCCCATCGGCCGGATCGGCGACCGTTCGCTGCCCTTCTGCGGGTTCGACTGGGCACCATTGCGCCGCCTCAACGGCCCCCGCCGGTCAGCGCCATCACCACCGGCGTCGTCACCGCCGCGAGCGTCGTCGACAGGACGAGGCTTGCAGCGACCGGCCCGCCCAGCGTGCCGAATTCGCGCGCCATCAGGTACACGTTTGCGCCGACCGGCAGCGACGCCAGCAGCACGATCGCCTGGGTCTCGATGGGCGGGAGGGCGAGCACGCGGGCGAGAGCGAAGACGACGAACGGCTGCACCGCGAGCTTCAATCCGCAGATCGCCGTGCTCGCGCGCCAGCCGTCGCGGATGCCGAACTCGGCGAGGCCCATTCCGAGCGCGATGAGCGACAAGGGGACCGCGGCTTGCCCGATCAGCTCGAGCGTGCGGTCGGCGATATCCGGCAGCGGCACACCGATCCAGCCCCACGCCGTGCCGAGGAAGATGCTGGCGACGATGGGATTCGAAATCACGCCCTTCGCCGTTTCCGCGAACCCCCGGAGCGACACCGTGCGGGTCTTCGCCCATTCGACCGACATCGTGACCAGCGTCCACAACAGCAGCGAATTGAACACCAGGACCAGCGAAACGGCGGGGAGCCCGGCGTCGCCCAGCGTGATCTTGGCGAGCGGAATGCCGAGCAGCAGGTTGTTGCCGAAGATTCCGCCGACGGCAAAGACGGACTGCGCGACGCCGTCCATCGCGAACACGCGGCGCGCGATGATTCGACCCAGCGCGAACACGATGAGGCACCCGCCGAAGTACGCGACGAGCAGCCGCGCATCCACCGCCGGGAGCCGCGAGAAATCGCTCATCAGGCGGAACAGCAGCGCCGGCACGGCCACCGCGAACACGAACCGCGTCAGTGCGTCGGAGATGGCCGTGGGCCACCGGGCCCAGCGCATGAGTGCGTAACCGATCGCCACCAGCAGGAATAGCGGCGCCGTCAGCGCCAGCACGTGTCGGATCGCCTCCATGCGAAATGCGCGCCCGCCGGTCGAAGGAGCCGGGGTTCGGCGCGCCCTATCGGCTGCGTCCGCCGAAGCGGTGGACGACGCGCGGCTTCGCCGGGGCAGCGCCCGCCGCCGGAGCGTGGCTTCGCGACTTGGGCGCTGCGGTCGTGGACGCCGGGGCCGCGCGCGGCGGCCTGGGTGACGACGAACTGCCGTGCGGCTTCGCCGCGGTACCTGCGTGCGAGCGGTTCTGGCCCCGGGCGCTGCCACCGCCGCGCGCCTTGTCGTGCCGTGCGCCTTGCGGCGGGTTGCCGCGCTGCGGGCCGCGTCCCTGTCGCTGCAGGATCGGTTGCGCCCGCGCGTGCGGGTCGGGCTCGAAACCGGCGACGACGTTGCGCGGCAGCGTGCGCTTGATCAGCTTCTCGATGTCGCGCAGGTATTCGTGCTCGTCGACGCAGACGAGCGAGATCGCTTCGCCGGTGGCCCCCGCGCGTCCTGTGCGTCCGATCCGGTGCACGTAATCGTGCGGCACGTTGGGCAGATCGTAGTTGACGACGTGCGGCAGCTGATCGATGTCGATGCCGCGGGCCGCGATGTCGGTGGCGACGAGCACCTGCAGGCTCGCATCCTTGAATTCGGCCAGCGCGCGGGTGCGCGCGCCCTGGCTCTTGTTGCCGTGGATCGCGAGCGCGGTGATGCCGTCGCTGTTGAGCTGCTCGGCCAGCTTGTTGGCGCCGTGCTTGGTGCGCGTGAAGACCAGCACCTGGAACCAGTTCTGCTTCCTGATCAGGTGCGAGAGCAGCTCGCGCTTGCGGTCGCGATCGACCGGGTGAACGGTCTGCGTGATGATCTCGACCGTCGAGTTGCGGCGGGCGACCTCGATTAACGCCGGCGCGTTGAGCAGATGGTCGGCGAGATCCTTGATCTCGTCAGAAAACGTCGCCGAGAACAGAAGGTTCTGGCGCTTCTTCGGCAGCAACGCGAGGATCCGCTTGATGTCGCGGATGAAGCCCATGTCGAGCATCCGGTCGGCCTCGTCGAGGACGAGGATCTCGACGCGCGACAGGTCGAGGTTCCCTTGGCCCTGGTGATCGAGCAGGCGTCCCGGCGTTGCCACGAGGATGTCGACGCCGCGCCGCAGTCGCGCCGTCTGCGCGCCGATGCCCACACCGCCGAACATCACCATCGATGTCTGCTTCGCGTATTTGCCGTAGACGCGAACGGACTCCACGACCTGCGCGGCGAGTTCGCGGGTCGGGGTGAGGATGAGTG
>JANMBN010000395.1:0-3203 GCA_031360485.1 Betaproteobacteria bacterium
GATTCCCGAGCCGATCAACGCGAACAGCAGATTGCCCGGCCGAAGCGCGATGCTGAAGCCCTGCATCAGACTCGACAGGGAATCCATTCACCGCACTTACTTTAAGGCCTTGCCCAATTGTTTCGCAACGAGGTACTGCTCTGCCTGCGCCTTGGTTGCAACTTCCTGGATTTCCCTGCCCGTCTTGAATTCGATGAGTTCGCCCGTGTTGACGAGTCGTTCATGAATGGCCGGATCGTCCATTGCTTTCTTGAGCGCATCTTCGAGCCCTTGCCGGAAGGCTTCGGGCAGTCCCGGAGGACCGACGACGGACGCGAGATTACGGGCGGTGAAACCGTAGAGTTTGGAGCTCAGCGGCACGCCCAGCTTTTCGAGTTCGGGCCAGGACGTGCTGACGACGAGCAGCGCGCGAACCTTGCCCTCGCGCATGTGCGATAGCGTGGCTGTCGCCGAGTTGGCCTCGACTTCGACGTCGCCGGCGAGCAGCTTGAGGATTTGCTCCGCGCCCCCCGATGTCGGCACGGTGCGGTAAGTGAAACCTCCGTTCGCATGCGCCAGCTGCGCCATCGCGATGTCGGGAATGCCGAATCCGCCGGAATTGGCGCTGACGAGTTTGTCCGGATTGGCCTTCGCGTAGGCCGCGAGGTCCTGGATGGTCTTTTACCGGCTGTCCGAGCGCACCCATATGACGTAATACGATTCGTGGGTCGAGCCGATGAACGTGAGCTTCAGCGGGTCGAAGCCCAGGTCCATCGTATAGGGCAGCACAGTGAGGATCGACCCCGAGGTCATGCCGATGGTGTAGCCATCGGGCTTGGCCGAGAAGACGGAGCGCGTTCCCACCGCCCCGTTGCCCCCCACCTTGTTCTCGATGATGATCGGCTGTCCCAGCGTCTTCTCCATGTGCGAAGCGACGACCCGCGCGGCGAGATCGGTCGATCCACCGGCGCCCTAGCCGACGATCATCGTGATCGGCCGCGTGGGATAGCTTTGCGCGCACGCCGGGCCGTCGCTCACGAACACGATGAGTGACAATGCCGCTGCCAGCAGTTGACGCATCATTCCTCCAATGGGGCGTTTGTTCGACCTGGGGACAATTGACGGCGAGGATCGGCGATGGCCCGCCGCATTGCTCGCCGCATTCTACAAGTTTGGGCCGGGTGTGCCATCTGCGTCCGACGTGGCTCACACCTCCGAGTCCGCGCCTCTTATCCTGGACACGCCCCGCATCGTCGAAGCGGCCGCGAACAGAATCGCCACGATGATGAGGCCGAGCGATATCGGATGCTCGACGAAGATGGAGAATTTGCCGCGCGACATCTCCAGCGATTGCCGCAGCGACTGTTCCATCAAAGGGCCGAGGATCAGCGTCAGAATCATCGGCGCCAACGGTATGTCGATCTTCTTGAACACGTAGCCGAGGATGCCGAAGACCGTCATCACGCCGACATCGAATGCCTGGCCGTTGATGCCCCCGGCCGTGACGCATCGCGCGGCCGCGGGCCTGCTCGCGCTTGGCATCGATGCGGAGCCGGCGGCCCGCGCGGCCCCTATCATACTTGCGGCCCCGAGAGCTTCCGAGCAAAATGATCGGTTTTCCTCGTTCCGGCGGCGGCCCCTTCGCCGTTGGCGCCGTCACCCAAGCGAAACTCCGTGCTCACCGCCGCCAACATCACGATCCAGTTCGGGGCGAAGCCCCTGTTCGAGAACGTCAGCGTCAAATTCGGCGATGGCAACCGGTACGGGCTGATCGGCGCCAACGGGTGCGGCAAGTCGACGCTCGTCAAGATTCTCGGCGGCGATCTCGAGCCGTCGGGTGGCAACGTCGCGCTCGATCCGCACGAGCGATTGGGCAAGCTCGAGCAGGACCAGTTCGCGTACGAGGACACGCGCGTGCTCGATGTGGTGTTGATGGGCCATCGCGAAATGTGGCAGGTAAAAGAGGACAAGGACGCGATTTACGCGAATCCGGACGCCACCGAGGACGACTATGTCCGTGCCGCCGAGCTCGAGTCGACGTTTGCCGAGCAGGATGGCTATACGGCGGAGGCGCGAGCGGGCGAGCTGCTTCTCGGCATCGGCATCGAGAAGGAGTTGCACGAAGGCGCGATGAGCGCCGTCGCGCCAGGGTGGAAGCTGCGCGTGCTGCTGGCGCAGGCGCTGTTCGCCAATCCCGACATCCTTCTGCTCGACGAGCCGACCAACAACCTCGACATCAACTCGATCCGCTGGCTCGAGGACGTGCTGAACGACCGGTCGAGCACGATGGTGATCATCTCGCACGACCGCCACTTCCTCAACAGCGTCTGCACGCACATGGCCGACCTTGACTACGGCAGCCTGCGCGTCTATCCGGGCAACTACGACGACTACATGATCGCGTCGACGCAGGCGCGCGCCCAGTTGCTGTCGGCGAATGTGAAGGCCAAGGAGAAGATCGCGGACCTGCAGGAATTCGTCCGCCGCTTCTCCGCCAACAAGTCGAAGGCGCGGCAGGCGACCTCGCGCGCCCGCCAGATCGAGAAGATCAAGCTCGAGGACGTGAAGCCGTCGTCCCGGCAGAATCCGTATCTCCGGTTCGAGGTCGACCCGAAGCAGAAGCTGCATCGCCATGCCGTCGAGATCGAGCACCTGGCCAAAGGCTGGCCCGGGCAGCCGCGGGAGCTGTTTGCCGGCTTGAGCCTGATCCTCGAGGCCGGAGCGCGCCTGGCGATCGTCGGGCCGAACGGCTCCGGCAAGACGACGCTGCTGCGCACGCTGATCGGCGAACTCGCGCCCGATGCCGGCCGCGTCCGGTGGGCCGAGAAAGCCGCCGTCGGCTACTTCATGCAGGATCAGACCGCCGCCTTCGATACGGACGAGACGGTGTTCGACTGGATGCGGCAGTGGGCGCAGGAAGGCGACGACGAGCAGATCGTCCGCGCGACGCTCGGGCGCCTCCTTTTTTCCGGCGATGACGGGAAGAAGCCGGTGCGCGTGCTGTCGGGCGGCGAGAAAGGCCGGATGCTTTACGGCAAATTGATGCTGACCCGCCCGAATGTCCTCGTGATGGACGAGCCGACCAACCACATGGACATGGAGTCAATCGAGTCGCTGAACCTGGCGCTCGAGCTGTACCAGGGCACGCTGATCGTCGTGTCGCACGACCGGCAGTTCGTGTCGTCGCTGGCAACGCAGGTGATCGAGCTGGGTGCGCGTGCGCC
>JANMBN010000489.1:0-2977 GCA_031360485.1 Betaproteobacteria bacterium
CCCCTGCGTTGTGGGTTCGGGGGGGGGTTTATGTTGTTGTCGTGCGCCGGCCCGCCACCCATCGTGCTGGCCGCGACCGGACGAAAACGCTGCAGGTCACACTTTGCCTTTCCAGGGAACGACGAGCCGCTCGACGTAGCGCATCAGGAGGTCGAACAGGTAGGCGACGACACCGATCACGACGATGCCCATGATCACGACGTCGGTGCGCAGGAAGTTCGACGCGTTCAGGACCATTTGCCCCAGCCCGACGGTCGCGGCAACCATTTCGGCGGCGACGAGCGTCGTCCAGCCGAAGCCGATCGCAATCCGCATGCCGGTGAAGATCTCGGGCATCGCGGCGGGAATCACGACGTGCCAGATGACCTGCCACTTCGAGGCCCCCATCGAATACGCGGCATTGATCTGCTCGATCATCACGCCTCTGACGCCGGCGCGCGCGGCCATCGCCAGCGGCGCGAAGCAGGCGAGGAAGATGAGAATCACCTTCGCCGTCTCCTCGATGCCGAACCAGATGACGATCAGCGGCAGGTAGGCGAGCGGCGGCAGCGGACGGTAGAACTCGATCGGCGGGTCGAAGATGCCGCGCGCGATGCGCGACACTCCCATCGCGATGCCCGCGGGAATGGCGGTGACACAGGCAAGAATGAACGCGGCGAACACGCGCATGAGGCTCGCCCAGAAGTGGTCGAGCAGCGGGCGTCCGCCCTGGATGTCGCCTTTCCAGGCATCGGCGAAGCTGGTGACGATCCGTTCGGGCGTCGGCAGAAAAAGATCGCGTATCCAGCCCAGATGGGTGGCCACCCACCACAGCGCGAAGAGCGCGACGACGGTCACGACGCTGATCAGCGTGCTGGAACCCTCGCCCGGTACGCTGTAACCGGTGACCGTGGGCACCGGCGACGCCGGCGCGTCTCCGGGCGCCTCGGGGGGCACGGGCGCGGCAGGCGAAGCGGTCACCGGTTCCGGCGCGTTCATGGTAGAACCGCCTCCGCGTTGCTGGGGGCCGAATGGATCAGATGCAGAATTTCCTCGCGCAGGCGGATAAACTCGGGATCGGCCTTCACGGCCCGCGCGTCGCGGCATTCGGCGAACCGCCGGCCGAAATCCACCCTGTAGCGGTGCGCGATGCGGCCCGGCGAGGGCGTCATCACGATCAGCTCGGTCGCGAGGAAGAGCGCCTCCTCGACGCTGTGGGTGATGAAGAAGAACATCTTTTTCGTCTCCCACCACAGATGCAGGATCAGCTCCTGGATCTGCTCGCGGGTGAGCGCATCGAGCGCCCCCAGCGGTTCGTCCATCAGCATCACCTCGGGGTCGCTCGCGAGCGCGCGGGCAAGCCCGACGCGCTGCTGCATGCCGCCGGAGAGCTGATAGATCGGGTAAGTCGCAAACTTCTCGAGCCCGACGTGCCGCAGCTTGTCCTCGGCGACGCGCCGCCGCTCGGTCCTGCCGACACCGCGCATGCGCAGTCCGAATTCGACGTTCTGGGCGACGTCGAGCCAGGGCATCAAGGCGTGTTTCTGAAACACGACGCCGCGCTCGGCACCGGGTCCCGTGACGGGCTTGCCGTCGAGGACGATCTCGCCCGCCGAGTACTGCATGAATCCGGCTATGCAGGACAGGAGCGTCGTCTTGCCGCAGCCCGAGGCCCCCAGCGCGACGACGAAATCGCCCGGATCGAGCGCGAGGTTGACGTCCGAAAGCGCGTGCGTCGTCCGCCCGCCGCGGCCGGCGTAGTTGACGGAGAGGTGGCGGATTTCAAGCTTGCTCACGCGAGGCCCCGATTCATGAAAGCAGCGTGCGTCCCGGCTTCTCCCCGGCCGACGGGCGCCGTGCATCCGCCTCGCGCAGCGCCGGCTCTGCCGACGCTCGAACCCGCCGAGTTATCGCGTCGCGGTGTCCGCGACGCGATAACTTCACTTCATCGCGTCGGCCGCGTAGCTCGGATTGACCGCGACGGAGTAGTCGGGCAGGGTCTTCTCGATCTGCTTCTGCGAGAGTTGGAACGCCGCGGTGGCCGCAAACGCCTTGGCCGCGATGCTGTCCTTGCCTCCGCCCAGCCACTTTGTCGACTGCTCCGCGGCCGTCGGGAACTTGTACAGCGCCATGCTGGCGGGAACGTCCTCGGGCTTCGCCCCCGACCACTTGGCGACGGCCTTGCCCTCGGCCGAGTCCTTCGTCCACTTCGCGGTGTTCTTGCGGTAGTTGTCGTCGGCCGCGGCCATCACCTTGACGAACTTGACCATGAAGTCGCGATTCGCCTTCGCCCAGTCCTTGTTCGCGACGTATCCGTCGAACGTCGCCTTGCCGGTGTCGGCCGAGATCTGGCCCGAGGTGATGATCACCTTGCCGTCCTTCTTCACTTCGGCGAGCACCGGGTCCCAGATGAACGTGGCCTGGATGTCTCCGCGTTGCCATGCGGCGCGCACTTCCGGCGGACGCATGTTGAGGATCTGCACGTCGGCCGGATTGATCTTGGCCTGGTCGAGCGCGACCATCGTGTGGAAGTGCGTCGTCGAATTGAACGGCATGGCGATCTTCTTGCCCTTGAGGTCCGCGAGCGAGTTGATGCCGGAGCCGTTCTTCGCGACCAGCGCCTCGGCGGCGCCGATGTCGTCGAGGATCCAGAAGAGTTCGAGCGGTTCGCCGCGCGAGACCGCAGCCGCGATGCCGGCGGAACCGACTTCGCCGACTTGCACCGCGCCCGACGCCATGGCCTTGATCACCTCACCGCCGCCGCCGAATTGCTTCCAGTTGATCTTGTAGCCGGTTGCCTTCTCCACTTCCTTCGCTTCCTGCGCCATCCGGTAAGGCACGACCATGTCCTGGTAGCCGATCGTGACCTCTTTCTGCGCCCATGCCGGCGCCGCGGCGAACGCGGCGAACAGCACCCCTGCAGCGATGCGTTTCATGCAAGCCCCCTCGTTGGTTGAAGCAAAATGTGATTCGGTCCGGCGCGCGCGCCTGCGCGCGC
>JANMBN010000403.1:0-3003 GCA_031360485.1 Betaproteobacteria bacterium
CTTGTACTTCATCCGCTTGTACTTGCCGCACAGGCATTCGTAATCCTTGATCGGGCCGAAGATGCGCGCGCAGAACAGGCCGTCGCGCTCGGGCTTGAAGGTCCGATAATTGATCGTCTCCGGCTTCTTCACCTCGCCGTACGACCACGAGCGGATCTTCTCCGGCGACGCGAGGCCGGTCTTGATCGCGTCGAACTCCTGTTCCTGCGTGACCTGCTTGAAAAGATCGAGCAGTGCTTTCATTGAACTCTCCGAGTTCGTCAGGCTGAAGCCTGACCTACAACACCAAAATTCGATCCCGTGGGCAAGGCTTCAGCCTTGCGTCCGGGAATTCGATCCCGTGGGCAAGGCTCAGCCTTGCGTCCCGGAAAATGAGCTTGCATGCGCACGATCAGAAGCGCTCGAGGTCGATGTCGATCGCCAGCGAGCGGATTTCCTTCACCAGCACGTTGAACGACTCCGGCATCCCGGCCTCGATCTTGTGCTCGCCCTTGACGATGTTCTCGTAGACCTTGGTCCGGCCGTTGACGTCGTCGGACTTGACCGTGAGCATCTCCTGCAGCGTGTAGGCGGCGCCGTACGCTTCCAGCGCCCAGACCTCCATCTCGCCGAAGCGCTGGCCGCCGAACTGCGCCTTGCCGCCCAGCGGCTGCTGCGTGACGAGGCTGTACGGGCCGGTCGAGCGCGCATGCATCTTGTCGTCGACCAGGTGGTGCAGCTTCAGCACGTGCATGAAGCCGACGGTCACCTGGCGGTCGAATGCCTCGCCGGTGCGGCCGTCGTGGAGGACCACCTGGCCGCTGCGCGGCAAGCCCGCGAGATCGAGCATGCCCTTGATCTCCTCCTCGGTCGCGCCGTCGAACACCGGCGTGGCAAACGGCACGCCGTTCTTGAGGTTGTCCGCGAGGCGGATGATTTCGCCATCGTCGAACGCCGCCAGGTTTTCCTGCTTGCCCGTCGTGTTGTAGATCCGCTCGAGGAACTTGCGGACGTCGGCGGCTTTCGCCTGCGCTTTCAGCATCTCGTCGATCTTCCGCCCGAGGCCCTTCGCCGCCCAGCCGAGGTGGACTTCGAGGATCTGGCCGACGTTCATCCGCGACGGCACGCCGAGCGGGTTCAGCACGATGTCGACGGGAGTGCCGTCGGCCATGTACGGCATGTCCTCGACCGGGACGATCTTCGAAACGACGCCCTTGTTGCCGTGCCGCCCCGCCATCTTGTCGCCGGGCTGCAGCCGGCGCTTGACGGCGACGTACACCTTGACCATCTTCTGCACGCCGGGCGGCAGCTCGTCGCCCTGCGTCAACTTGCGCTTCTTCTGCTCGAACATCGCGTCGAACTTGACGCGGAGCTGGGCCAGCGAATCCTTCATCGCCTCGAGCTGGCGCGCGGACTCCTCGCCGGAGAGGCGGATGTCGAACCAGTCGTAGCGGCTCACGCCCTCGAGGTATTCCTTGGTGAGCTTGGTGCCCTTGGCGATGCGCTTCGGGCCGCCGTTCACCGTCTTGCCGAGGAGGAGCTTCTCGATCCGCGCGAAGGCGTCGTTCTCGACGATCCGGAGCTGGTCGTTCAGGTCCTTCCGGTAGCCCTTGAGCTCGTCGTCGATGATCTGCGCGGCGCGCTTGTCGCGCTCGATGCCTTCGCGCGTGAACACCTGCACGTCGATCACGGTGCCCGAGATGCCCGACGGAACGCGCAGCGACGTGTCCTTAACGTCGGAGGCCTTTTCGCCGAAGATCGCGCGGAGGAGCTTCTCCTCCGGCGTCAGCTGCGTTTCCCCCTTCGGGGTCACCTTGCCGACCAGCACGTCGCCGGCCTCGACCTCCGCGCCGATGTAGACGATGCCCGCTTCATCGAGCCGGCCGAGCTGTGCTTCGCCGAGGCTCGAGATGTCGCGCGTGATCTCCTCGGCGCCGAGCTTCGTGTCGCGGGCGACGACGGAGAGCTCCTCGATGTGGATCGACGTGTAGCGGTCGTCGGCGACGACGCGCTCGCTGATCAGGATCGAGTCCTCGTAGTTGTACCCGTTCCACGGCATGAACGCGACCAGCATGTTCTGGCCGAGCGCGAGCTCGCCCATGTCGGTCGAAGCCCCGTCGCCGATCACGTCGCCCTTCGCGATGACGTCGCCGACGCGGACCAGCGGCCGCTGGTTGATGTTCGTGTTCTGGTTGCTGCGCGTGTACTTCGTGAGGTTGTAGATGTCCACGCCGACGTCGCCGGCCGCCGTTTCCGGATCGTGCACCCGGACCACGATGCGGTTGGCGTCGATGTAGTCGACCTTGCCGCCGCGGCGCGCCTGCACCGCGGTGCCGGAGTCGACCGCCGCCGTGCGCTCGACCCCCGTGCCGACCAGGGGCTTTTCCGCACGAAGGCAGGGAACCGCCTGCCGCTGCATGTTGGAGCCCATCAGCGCGCGGTTCGCGTCGTCGTGCTCGAGGAACGGTATCAGCGATGCGGCGACCGACACGATCTGCGCCGGCGCGACGTCCATGTAGTCGACCTTGTCGGCCGTCGACAGCATGAATTCGTTCTTGCTCCGGCAGGAGACGAGCTCGTCCTTGAGATGCCCGGTCTTGTCGAGCTGCGCATTCGCCTGGGCGATCACGAACTGGCCTTCCTCGATCGCCGACAGGTAGTCGATCACGTCGGTGACCTTGCCTTTCACGACCTTGCGATACGGCGTCTCCAGGAAGCCGTACTCGTTCGTCCGCGCGTACAGCGCGAGCGAGTTGATGAGGCCGATGTTCGGGCCTTCGGGCGTCTCGATCGGGCAGACGCGGCCGTAGTGCGTCGGGTGCACGTCGCGCACTTCGAATCCGGCGCGCTCGCGCGTGAGTCCGCCTGGCCCGAGTGCCGAGACGCGCCGCTTGTGGGTGATCTCGGACAGCGGATTGGTCTGGTCATGAACTGCGACAGCTGGCTCGACCCGAAGAACTCGCGGATCGAAGCCATGACCGGCTTGGCGTTGATGAGGTCGTGGGGCATGGCGGTGGCCATTTC
>JANMBN010000424.1:0-4361 GCA_031360485.1 Betaproteobacteria bacterium
TTGCAGCGTTCGCAATGGCGGACCGTCTCGGCCGCGTGCATCAGCGCATTCGCGAGGAGCACCGCCCCTTCGCGGTCGTGCTGGAGCAGGTGCAGCGCCATTCGCTGCGCCGCCTTGGGCCCGACGCCGGGCAGTGAACGCAATGCGCGCGCGAGCTCGTCCATGCCGGACAGCGTCTCGCTTGCCGGCACGGACCGCGCCAGTATGCGTTCCATCGCCTTCGGCATCGGCGGCACCTCGCTAGAACGGAAGCTTGAAGCCGGGAGGCATCGGCATGCCCATCGCGAGTCCGGACATCTTCTCCTGGGTCGTCGCCTCGACGCGGCGCACGGCGTCGTTGATGGCGGCGGCGACGAGGTCTTCCAGCATGTCCTTGTCCTCGCCGAGGAGCGAAGGGTCGATCGTCACACGCTTCACGTCGTGGCGGCAGGTCATCGCGACCTTGACGAGCCCGGCGCCCGACTGTCCCTCGACCTCGATCGACGCAAGCTCGTCCTGCGCCTTCTTCATGTTCTCCTGCATCTCTTGCGCCTGCTTCATGAGGCCGGCGAGCTGGTTCTTCATCATGGCGTCATGCTCCTCATCGGTGCGCGCTCCGCCGTGTGGCGGGGCTTGCGGGGACTACGAAACGGACTTGACCGAGTCCGGTTTGATTTTCGCATCGAAGCGGGCAAGCGCGTCCTGCACGAACGGCTCGTCGCGAAACGCCGTCTCGGCTTTCGCCTTCTGCTCGGCCTGCTCGCGGCTCTTCTGCGCCGCGTGCGAGGCCGCCGCTGGAGAGCCTACTTCGAACGCGAGCATCCATTTCCGTCCGGTCGCCTGCTCGAGCGCGGCCTTGAGCTTGTCCGCGTAAGCCTTGTCGGCGAGATGTTTGTGCGCCGCCGGCAGCGCCAGCGTCAGCACGTTGCCGTGTACCGATTTGAGTTCCGTCTGGGCTGCGAGTTGCGCCGCCATGGGCGCGAGACGAAGGCCGGCCACAAACGCGGGCCACTCGGCCAGATCCGCAGGGAGCGCGCGCGGCGGGGAATCCGGCGGGGCGACGGCAGAGGGATCCCCCGCGGGTGTCGATGGAGCCGCATCCGCGCGGGGCGTGGTCGGGCGAACGGGAGCGACGTCGGCCGCGGCCGGCGAGGCATCTTTCGGTCCGGCTGCAGCGCGCGCGCGCTCAGGTCTCGCGCCGTCCTCACGCGGCATCTTCGCGGCAAGCGCGGAGGGCTCGAACGCGAGCAACCGCAGCAGCGTCATCGAAAAGCCGGTCGCCTCGTCCGGGGCGAGCGGGAGATCGGTCCGCCCCTGCACGCAGATCTGATACGCCAGCTGTACCGCCTCCGGCGCGAATCGGCCCGCAAGCGCCGCCACCGGTTCGCCATCGTCCATCGTCGTCGCCGCCGCCGGTACCGCCTGGACGACTGCGATGCGGTGGAACAGCGAGGCGAGTTCCTCCAGCGCCGGCGCGAAGGCGATGCTGCGCGACGCCATCGCATCGACCTCGGCAAGCAACGCCGGGCCGTCGTTCGCAACGAGCGCGTCGACGATCCGGTATACGTACCCGGTGTCGACCGCGCCCAGCATCGTGCGCACGACACCCTCCCGGACCTCGCCGTTGCCGAAGGCGATCGCCTGATCGAGCAGGGACAGCGCGTCGCGCATCGAACCGTGCGCCGCGCGCGCGATCAGGGCCAGCGCCGTCCGGTCGGCCGCGATGTCCTCGGCCGCGAGGATGCTGGCGAGTCGGTCGACGATCAGCGCCGGCGGAAGCTGCTTCAGGTTGAACTGCAGGCAGCGCGACAGCACGGTGACGGGGATCTTCTGCGGATCGGTCGTCGCCAGCACGAATTTGACGTGCTCAGGCGGTTCTTCGAGCGTCTTCAGCATCGAATTGAACGCGGCCTTCGACAGCATGTGCACTTCGTCGATCAGGTACACCTTGAAGCGTCCGGTCGTCGGAGCGTAGCGCGCGTTGTCCAGTATCTCGCGCATGTTGTCGATGCCGGTATTCGACGCGGCGTCGAGTTCGAGCAGGTCGACGAAACGTCCAGCGTCGATGTCGGTGCATGCGGCGCAGGTGCCGCACGGCGTCGCCGTGATGCCGTTCGTGATGCAGTTGAGGCTCTTCGCCAGGATGCGTGCGATCGTCGTCTTGCCGACTCCACGCGTTCCGGTGAGCAGGTACGCGTGGTGCAGCCGGCCGCGAGTGAGCGCGTTGGTCAGCGCCGTCACCACGTGCTCCTGGCCGGCGAGCTCGGAAAACGTCTTCGGCCGCCACTTGCGGGCGAGAACCTGATAGCTCATCGGTCAGGCAAATCGCGCATCGGTCGGCGCACCGGAGCGGGACGCTTTGCCGCCATTTCGGCGTCAGGCGGGAAGGTGCGAAGCATCACGCCGAAATGGCGACCAAAGAGGGGTGGCGAGCCGTTCCCCCGGCACTTGCAGTGAATCGCTGTGGCTGCTTCCTTCCGGACCTGACCAGATTCACGACGCTGCAATGCGGGGCGACCCGCCGTTGATCGACTGCGCCATTTGCGCAGAACCGGCATTATCGGCCATCGCCGCCGACGCGGCAAGCGAAGCTTCGCCGCCGTGCGTCAGCGCCGCCGCGAGAAGCGCCCGTCCGCGATATGCCATTGTTCGGCATGAGGAAGATCGATCAGCTCGCGGTCGTGGCACGCGACGACCACCGTGCGGCCGGCGATCGCGATCTCCTGCAGCAGCGCCAGCACCTGCGCCCGCGCCGTGGCATCGAGATTGGCGGTCGGCTCGTCGAGCAGCAGCAGCCGTGGGGATACCGCCCACGCCCGCGCCAGCGCGACCCGCTGCTTCTCTCCGCCCGAAAGACGGGCCGGCGGCACTTCGGCGACGCGATCCAGGCCAGCCCAGGCGACCGCCGCGGCGACGCGCGACACCTGGGCGAGACCCGTGATGCCGCGGCGCGCGAGCCCGTATCGGATGTTCGCGGCGATCGATCGCGCGAACAGGTAAGGATGCTGGTGCACGTACACTATCTCGCGCCGAATGCGGTCGGGATAGTTCGCGAGATCGAGCGGCCGACCCTCGAAGCTCGCTGCCTCGGTGCCCGCCGGTTCGAGCCCGGCGAGCACGCGCAGCAGCGTCGATTTGCCTGCGCCGTTGTCGCCGGTGACGATCCAGCACGCGCCCTCCGCGATCTCGAGTGAGGGAATGGCGAGCAGCGACACGCCGTCGCCGAAGCGCTTCGTGAGCCCATGGATGGCGAGCAGCGGATCGCTCACGGCTCGCCTCCCCTGCCCTGCATGACGGCGAGCGCGATGTTGACGCCGAACGCCAGAACGAGCAGCACGAATCCCAGCGCGATGCCCTGAGAAAAATCGCCTTTCGAGGTCTCCAGCGCGATGGCGGTCGTGATCGTGCGCGTCGAACCGGCGATGTTCCCGCCCACCATCAGCGCGCAGCCGACTTCGGATATCACCCGGCCGAACCCCTGGCAGACCGCGGCGAAGATGGCGAAGCGCGTTTCGTAGAGCAGCGTGCATGCGGCGCGCGTCCGGGCGGCGCCCAGCGACAGCGCGGTGTCGCGAATGCGCGGATCCGCTCCCTGCACCGCCGCGAGCGTGAACGCGGCGAGGACGGGAAGCGCAATCACGACCTGGCCGGCGATCATCGCTTCCGGCGTGAACAGCAGCTGCCACGCGCCCAGCGGCCCCCGCCGCGACAGCACGAGATAGAGCACGAGCCCGACCACGACGGTCGGAAACGACAGCAGCGCCTGGAGCACGACGATCAGGGCGCGGCGGCCGCGAAAGCGGCCCACGGCTAGGCCATATCCGGCGGCAACGGCGAGCGGAGCGGCGATGGCCAGCGCGGTCAGCGAAACCCGCAGCGAGACGGCGACGATTCCCCACATCTCGGGGTCGCCGGAGAAGAGCAGGCGAAACGCTTCGCGCGTCGCGTCGAACATCGTCAATGGACCGGGAGGCGGAAGACGGCTTCGCCGCCGATCCGGTAGCCGGCGATCACCGCGCGACCGTTGCCGCTCGTCAACCAGCGCACGAACGCTTCCGCGTCCGGCGTGTCGACGCCCCGAATCCTGGCCCCGTTGACCGGCAGTACCGCGTAGACGTTCGAGAGACGCGGGTCGCCCGCGGACACGATCGCCAGATCGACCTTGCGCTTCAGTGCCGCGAACGTGGCCTCGTCCGACAGCACGTACGCGGCGCGCTCGTCGGCGACGCGCAGCGTCGCGCCCATCCCGACTCCGGCCGCGATGTACCACGTGCCGCCCGGATTGACGCCGGCCGACGTCCAGAGCGCCATTTCCTTCCGGTGCGTGCCCGATTCGTCGGCACGCGAGACAAAACGCGCCTTGGCCGCCGCAATCGTGCGCA
>JANMBN010000431.1:0-3384 GCA_031360485.1 Betaproteobacteria bacterium
TACGCGCCCATCGTCGACTGGTGGTCGAGCGCGCGAAAGCTGACCTTGCCGAACGGCGAGTCGAAGCTCAATCCGCTCATGGCGGCGACGAGCTTCTCGGTATCGGTCGAGCCCGCTTTCCGGATCGCTGCGGCCGCGGCCTTCACCGCGCTGTAGCCGACGACGGAGCCGAGGCGCGGATAGTCGTTGAATTTCGCCCGATACGCGTCGCGGAAGAGCTTGTGCTCGCGCGTCTCGATCGCGTACCACGGGTAGCCGGTCACCCACCAGCCGACGGGCGCCTCGTCCTTCAGCGGATCCAGGTATTCGGGCTCGCCGCCCAGGAGGTTGAACACCGGGCGGTCCTTGAAGAGGCCGCGCAGCTCCCCTTCGCGCACGAAGCGCGCGAGGTCCGCGCCGAACAGCGACGAGAAGATGGCATCCGGCTTCGCGTCGAGGAGAGCCTGCACGACGGGGCCGGGTTCGATCTTGCCGAGCGGCACCGCCTGCTCGACGAATTCTATGCCACCCGTCTGGAGCGAGATCATCTGCTTCTTGAACGCCGCGGTGGCGGACTGCCCGTACTCGTAGTTGGGATAGACGATCGCCCAGCGCTTCTTGCCGAGCTTCGCCGCCTCGGGCGCGAGCATCGCCGTCTGCATGTAAGTCGATGCGCGCAACCGGAACGTGTACTTGTTGCCGCCTTCCCATACGATCTTGTCGGTCAGCGGCTCCGCGGCGAGGAACAGCATCTTGCGCTGCTTCGCGAGGTCGGCGACGGCTAGGCCGACGTTCGACGCGAACGTCCCCATCAGCATCACGACCTTTTCGCGCGACAGCAGCTCCTCGGCCGTGCGCACCGCGTCACCGGGATTGCCGTTGTCGTCGCGCGACACGATCTCCAGCGGCCGGCCGAGCACGCCCCCCGCCGCGTTGATCTCGTCCCGCGCGAGTTCCATGCCTTTCTTGTAGGGCTCGAGGAACGCCGGGAAGACCTTGTAGCTGTTGAGTTCACCGAGCCTGATCGGCTGCGCGGCGACCGTCAGCGGGAGGGCGATGGCGACGATTGCGGCAACTCGTGCGAGAAAGCGGATCCGGCTCATGAAGTCTCCAAAGCGGCGCCCAAAGAGCGCATTGTCCTACGTGGCCGTCGTCAACGGGCGGAATGCCTTGACGGTTGACACCCCCGGGGAAAGCGTTGGCGAGTGCCGACGATCGGGTCGATGCGCCCGTCCGGAACGCGGGCGCCGTGGCAATTGCGTCGGTGAGCAGTGCCTTTTCGGACTTTCGGTCACATCGATAGACGCATCCCGCCTGACGCGGACCCGCGGTAGACGGTAAAATCACACGTTTTGCCCGCACATTGTCGAACTGCGCCGGAAGCGCCCCCGTAACCTGCGCGACAGCGCGTCAGACGGCGTCCCAGTCCATGTCACCCGATCCCGCCCGCCCACTGACGCTCGCCCACGGGCTCGCCTTTGCCGACCTCTATTCACGCGACGGGGCGGCGCGAGTCGACGGTCGTTTCGTCGACCATCTGCAATCGGCGGACGCGGCGCTTGCGGCGCGCCTCGGCGCGGCGCGCGCGAATCCGGAGGCGCTGGCGCGCAAGGCGGAGTCGGACCTGCTGATCGCCCTCGGCCCGCATGTCGAAGACTTCGTCGCGGCGCTGTTCGGCATCGAGCCGGAAGTCCGCGCGCTCGAGGCAAGGCACCACGAACTCGCACCGCTCTACGCGGTGAAGCGCCTGTTCGTCCAGCGCAAGGCGATGAACACGTACAAGGCCGACGTCGCGCAGACGTTCGACGGCGTTTCGCTGCGGCGCGAACTGGAAGACGCGTTCGGCGGGCCCTTCACCGAACTCGGATTCGCCAATGCAGTGACCGGCTGGCAGCAGGACGAGGCGGCGAATGCCGCCAGGCTCGACGTTGCGTTGCGCTTTGCCGCATGGGCATCGCACACGGAGGAGGGCCGCGCCGCGCACAGGGGCGGCGTGCTGTTCCGCGCGCCGCGCAAGCTCGACCTCATGAAACTCGTTCCGCTCGAGTTGACGCACGTGAACGGCGTCGACGCCTGGAAACTCGCCGGTGACCATGTCCGCAGGCGCGACGGATTCGCGCTCACGGATCCCGGCATGGACCTCGCCCGCGCGCTCGATCATTCGCACTACTGCATCTGGTGCCACGAGCAGGGCAAGGACTCGTGCGCGCACGGCCTCTTCGAAAAGAAGCCGGCGAATGGTGTTCCGCCCGCCGACCCGTTCAAGAAGAGTCCGTTCGGAGTCACGCTCGCCGGCTGTCCGCTCGAAGAAAAGATCTCCGAGTTCCACAAGCTCCGCGCCGAGGGATGGGCGCTGGGCGCGCTGGCGATCATCTGCGTCGACAACCCGCTGGTCGCCGGCACCGGCCACCGGATCTGCAACGACTGCATGAAGTCGTGCATCTACCAGAAGACCGATCCCGTCGACATCCCGCAGGCGGAGACGCGGATCCTGAAGGACGTGCTCGCGCTGCCCTGGGGCTTCGAGATTTATTCCTTGCTGACGCGCTGGAACCCGCTCGACCTGCGCCGCCCCGTGCCGCGCGCCGGGACCGGCAAGCGCACGCTCGTCGTCGGCATGGGGCCGGCGGGGTTCACGCTCGCGCATCACCTGCTGAACGATGGTCACACGGTCGTCGGCATCGACGGCCTCAAGATCGAACCGCTGGCGCCGTCGCTGTCGGGGGTGACGGCCTTGGGCGAGCGCGCGCCGTTCGCGCCGGTGTTCGACGCGGCGACCCTGAACGAGCCCCTCGACGACCGCGTGATGGCGGGATTCGGCGGCGTCGCCGAGTACGGGATCACCGTGCGCTGGGACAAGAATTTCCTGAAGATCATCCGGCTGCTGCTCGAGCGGCGCGAGCATGTCGCGTTGTACGGCGGCGTGCGCTTCGGCGGGACGCTCGACGCCGAGGGGGCATTCGCGCTCGACTTCGACCACGTCGCGGTCGCGGCGGGCGCGGGCAAGCCGACCGTGCTCGAGCTGCCGAACGGCCTCGCCACCGGCGTGCGCACGGCGTCCGATTTCCTGATGGCGCTGCAGTTGACCGGCGCGGCGAAAGCGAGTTCGGTGGCCAACATGCAGCTGCGGCTGCCGGTCGTCGTCGTCGGCGGCGGCCTGACCGCGATCGACACGGCCACCGAGGCGCTCGCTTACTACCCGGTGCAAGTGGAGAAATTCCTGTCGCGCTACGAGGCGCTCGTCGCGCAGAACGGACGCGCCGTGATCGAGGCGCAATGGACCGCCGCGGAACGGCCGATCGCCGAGGAGTTTCTCGCTCACGCGCGCGCGATCCGCAGCGAGCGCGCCGCGGCCGCCCGGGAAAGCCGCGTGCCTCGGGTCGTCGAGTTGCTGCAGGCGTGGGG
>JANMBN010000434.1:0-5157 GCA_031360485.1 Betaproteobacteria bacterium
CGAACGGGTGCATGGTGCCCGCCTTGATTTCGCCCTCGAGCTTCGCGACCAGCGTCCTCGTATCGGCCGGAATCACCGGATTGAGCGGCGCAAGCTTGATCATGCCGTCCTTCATGCCACCCCAGACGTTGGTCGTCTTCCACGTGCCCGCGATCGCGTCATTGACGGTCTTCGCATAGAAATCGCCCCAGACGTGCGTCGTCGCGGTCAGGTGCGCCTTCGGGCCATACTTGGACATGTCCGAGTGGTAGCCGAACGCGTATTTGCCCTTCTCTTCCGCGGCCTGAACGACGGCGGTGGAGTCGGTGTGGTGGGTGATGATGTCGGCGTTCTGCGAGAGCAGCGTATTGGCGGCCTCCCGTTCCTTGCCGGGGTCGTACCACGAGTTCACCCAGATCACGCGCACCTCGGCCTTCGGATTGACGCTGCGCGCGCCCCTGGCAAATGCGTTGATCCCCTGCAGCACTTCGGGGATCGGGAACGCGGCGACGTAACCGAGGATGTTCGACTTCGTCATCTTGCCGGCGATCACACCCGTCAGATAGCGACCTTCGTAGAAGCGCGCGTTGTAGATGCCGAAGTTGGGTCCGGTCTTGTAGCCGGTCGCATGCATGAAGACGACCTTCGGGAACTGCTTGGAGACCTTCTCCATATAATTCATGTAGCCGAAGCTCGTCGCGAAGACGACCTTGCAGCCGCTTTGCGCGAGCTCGCGGATCACCCGCTCGGCGTCGGCCCCTTCCGCGACGTTGTCGACGAATTTCGTCGTCACCTTCCCGGCGAGCGCCTTCTCCATGTCCTTGCGCCCCTGATCGTGCTGATAGGTCCAGCCGGCATCCCCGACCGGACTCACGTAGACGAAACAGATGTTGTCCACGGCGAGCGCGTTCGTCGCGAATACCGCTGCGCCGGCCAACGCGGCCAGCGCCCTGATGCTGTTTGCCCATTGGAACATTTCAAGCCTCCTCTGTTTGACCAATCCCGCCGGCGACGCCGGCCGATGTTGCTGCTCCTGTGCTCCCGTGCTCCTGTGCTCCTGTCCTCGCCCGCCGCGAACCGCGGGAATTGTCGAAACGCTACCCGTCGTCCGCTCGCAGCCGCCGCGACGACCCCGAGCCCGGCGCCACGCTACGCATCGGGACGATACGGCTGGCCGAGCGACGCCGGTGAATTCAAGCGGATCGTATTCAGGTTGCGCGAGATCACGACCAGCACGATGATCGTCGCCCAGTATGGCAGCGACGACAGGAACTGCGACGGAATCTCGATCTGCGCGCCCGATCCCTGGACGAACAGCTGCGCGATCATGACGCCGCCGAAGAGATAGGCGCCGGCCAGCACGCGCACGGGACGCCAGGTCGCGAACACGACCAGCGCGAGCGCGATCCAGCCGCGGCCGGAGACCATGCCCTCGACCCACAGTGGCGTATAGAACACCGACAGGAAGGCTCCGCCCAGCCCCGCCATGGCCCCGCCGAAGAGCGTGGCCATGTACCGGATCCGGATCACCGGGTATCCGATCGAATGCGCCGCGGCCGGCGATTCGCCGACCGCGCGCAGCACGAGGCCCGGCCGGCTGCGGTACAGGTACCAGACGATGGCGGCGAACAGCGCCCACGACACATAGACCAGCGCCTGCTGATCGAAGATCGCGCGCCCGATCACCGGGACGTTCGCCAGGAACGGGATGGGCAGCGTCGGCACCGCCGGCAGCGTGGCCGACTCGTAGGGCTTGCCGATGAACGCCGAGAGTCCGACCCCGAAGATCGACAGCGCGAGCCCGGACGCGACCTGGTTCGCCATCAGCGTGAGCGTCAGAAAGGCGAAGACGAGCGACATCAGTGCACCCGCAGTGATGCCCGCCAGCGCGCCGAGCGTCGCGCTCCCCGAATGCAGTGCGACCGCGAATCCGGCGATCGCGCCGACCGCCATGATGCCTTCCGTTCCCAGGTTCAGCACGCCCGCTTTCTCGGTGACGAGCTCGCCGAGCGCGGCGAGAATGAGCGGCGTGCCGGCGACGATCGTCGCGACGAGAATCGAGGTGAGGATGCCGTCTTGCATGGATTCCCTCAGTGCCCGCACGGCCGCCCGAAGGGCACTGTGCGCCCCCTCGGGGGGCAGCGAGCGAAGTGAGCGTGGGGGCCGTTCATATCAGCCTTTTCGGCCGGGCCAGCGCAGCCGGTAGTTGACGAAGACATCCGCACCGAGCAGGAAGAACAGCAGCATCCCCTGGAACACCTTCGAGATCGACGACGGCAGGTTCAGGTACTGCTGCGCCTGTTCGCCGCCCAGGTACAGGAGCGCCATCAGAAGGCTTGCGAAGAAGATGCCCACGGGGTTGAGGCGGCCGACGAACGCGACGATGATCGCGGCGAAGCCGTAGTTGTTCGAGACGTGCTCGGTAAGCTGCCCCATCGCCCCGGAAACTTCGCCCATGCCGGCGATCCCGGCCATCGCGCCGCCGGCGAGGAGGCCGGTCCATATCGTCCTCTTCGCCGAGAACCCCGCGTAGCGCGCCGCGGCCTCGGCCTGGCCCGCGACCTGCATCTGGAAGCCCATGAAGCTCCTGTGCATGAACACGTAGCCGGCCACGAGGAAGCCGAGCGCGACCAGGAACGCCGCATTCAGGCGCGTTCCCTCGACAAGGATGGGCAGGAGCGCCGCGTCGTGGAACATCTTCGTCTGCGGAAAATTGAACCCCTCGGGATCCTTCCACGGGCCGTGCACCAGCCACGACACGCCGAGCTGCGCGATATAGACCAGCATCAGCGAAACCAGGATCTCGTTGGCGTTGAAGCGGGTCTTGAGCAGCGCGGGAATCGACGCCCAGAGCGCGCCGCCGATCGCGCCCGCCACGACCATCAGCGGCAGCAGCAGCGGACTCGTGTTGCCCTCGAAGTACAGCGCGACGCCGCCGCCGGCGATCGCGCCGACGATGTACTGGCCCTCGGCGCCGATGTTCCAGACATTGGCGCGAAACCCGACGGCGAGGCCCACCGCGATGAGCATGAGCGGCGTGGCCTTGAGGAACAGCTCGGCGACCCCGTAGGCGTCCTTGAGCGGGTTCATGAAGAACACGCGGAATCCCTCGATCGGATTCTTGCCCAGCGCGGCGAAGATCACGAGTCCGCCCAGGAGCGTGAGCACCACGGCGAGAAGGGGCGACGCGTAGCGCATCGCGTTCGAGGGCTCGGGCCGCGCTTCGAGCCTAGGCAGCATGCCGGACCTCCGAATCGGCGCTCGCGCCCGGCCACATGCCGCTCATCCAGACTCCGATCTCCTCGACGTTGGTGTCGGCGGTCCGCTTGGCCGGCGACAGCCTGCCGTTCGCGATCACGGCGATGCGGTCGCAGATCTCGAACAGCTCGTCCAGCTCCTCCGAAATCACGAGGATCGCCGTGCCGGCGGTGCGCAGGTCGATCAACGCCTGCCGGATGAACGCGGCGGCGCCGACATCCACGCCCCACGTCGGCTGCGCGACGACGAGCAGCTTCGGCTGCTGGAGTATCTCGCGGCCCATGATGTATTTCTGCAGATTGCCGCCGGAGAGCGACCTCGCCTCCGCTTTCGGCCCGCCGCACTTCACGTTGTACTTGTCGATGCATTCGCGCGCGAACGCCGCCATCGCCTTGAAATCGATCAGGCCCCCTTTAAGCATTCCGCGCCGGTGGGCAGTGAGCAGCGCGTTCTCGGCGAGCGTCATCCGCGGCACCGCGCCGCGACCGAGGCGCTCCTCGGGCACGAAGCCCATCCCCAGGCGGCGCCGGCGCCCGGGCCGCATGCGTCCCGCCTCGGCGTCCAGAATCTGCACCGGAAATTTCTCGGCGAGGGGTTCCTCGCCGGACACCGCGTACAGCAGTTCCTGCTGCCCGTTGCCCGAGACGCCGGCGATGCCGACGATCTCGCCCGAATGCACTTCGAGGTGGATGTCCTGCAAATCGGTCCCGAACGGATCGTCGGACGCATGCGACAGCCCGGCCAGGCGCAGCCGCACCTCGCCGCCTTCGGCCGGCGCACCGTGCTGCGGCACCGGGAGATCCTTGCCGATCATCATGCGCGCCATCGATTTCGGCGTCTCCTGCGCGGGGATGCAGGTGCCGGTCACCTTGCCCGCGCGCAGCACGGTCGCCGTGTGGCAGAGTTCCTGGATCTCGTCCAGCTTGTGGCTGATGTAGAGGATGCTGCAGCCCTCGGCCGCCAGCTGGCGCAGCGTGTCGAAGAGCTTGCGCACCGCCTGCGGCGTCAGCACCGAGGTCGGCTCGTCCATGATGAGGAGCTTCGGCATCTGCAGCAGGCAGCGGATGATCTCGACCCGCTGTCGCTCGCCGACCGAGAGCGCGTGGACGAGCCGCCGGGGATCTACCGGGAGGCCGTAGCGCTCTGACACCGACGTGATCTGCCGCGACAGTTCGTCGAGATCGAGCGACCCGGGCAGCGCCAGCGAGACGTTTTCGACCACGGTCAGCGTCTCGAACAGGGAAAAGTGCTGGAAGACCATGCCGATGCCGAGGGTCCGCGCGTGCGCCGGATTTTCCGGCGTGACGGCGCTGCCCTCCCAGAACATCTCGCCGTCGGTCTGCCGCGTCACGCCGTAGATGATCTTCATCAGCGTCGATTTCCCCGCGCCGTTCTCGCCCAGCACCGCGTGAATCTCGCCCGGCATGACGGAAAGGTCGATGCCGTCATTGGCCACCACCGCGGGATAGACCTTGCGGATGCCGCGCATCTCGAGCCGCGGCCGGCCCGCGGCGGGAGCCGCCGTTGCTGCTGACTTCGTCATCGATTCCCCCCGCGCCGTCGCGCTGCGATCGCGTTGTTGCGCATGGCGACCGATCACGCGCAACGTGTGTTGTGCGTGGTTGCGGCCGCCGCGTTCCGGCTGCGTACCTGCAACATTTCCGCCGCGACCGCGATCGCGATCACTTCGGGTTCCTTGCCGGCAATACCGGCGATGCCGATCGGACAGGTCATCGCGGCGAAGTGCGAACGCGGCATCCCGCGCGCTTCCATCCGCCTCTCGAACTGACGGCGCTTCGACACCGAGCCGATGAGCCCGAAGTACGCGAAATCGCCGCGCGCGAGAATGCGCACGGCCAGCGCCTCGTCCTGCGCATGGCTGTGCGTCATAACGAGAAAATACGCGCCCGCCGGCGCCGC
>JANMBN010000448.1:0-9115 GCA_031360485.1 Betaproteobacteria bacterium
GATCGCGCTGCCCTTCTGCTCGGCGAGCGGGTTCACCACGTCGTTCGCGCCGAGGATCAGCGCGACGTCGGCATTGCCGAACTCGCCGTTGATGTCCTCCATCTCGAACACCTGGTCGTACGGCACCTCGGCCTCGGCCAGCAGCACGTTCATGTGGCCCGGCATCCGCCCCGCCACCGGATGGATCGCATATTTGACGTTCACGCCCTTGGCGATCAGCTTCTGCGCGAGCTCCTTGACCGCGTGCTGCGCGCGCGCCACCGCGAGGCCGTAGCCCGGCACGATGATGACGGTCTCGGCATTGCCCATGATGAACGCCGCATCGTCGGCGCTGCCCGATTTCACCGCCTTCTGCCCCGTATCCGCGACCGCGGTGCCCTCGGCCGCGCCGAAGCCGCCGAGAATCACGCTGAAGAACGACCGGTTCATCGCCTTGCACATGATGTAGGACAGGATTGCGCCCGAGGATCCGACCAGCGACCCCGCGATGATCAGCATCGGGTTGTTGAGGGAAAAGCCGATGCCCGCGGCAGCCCAGCCCGAGTAGCTGTTCAGCATCGAGATCACGACCGGCATGTCGGCACCGCCGATCGGGATGATGATGAGCACGCCGAGCAGGAACGCGAGCGCCGTCATGACGATGAACGGCACCCAGCCGCCGCCGAGGAAGAACCAGATGCCGAAGCCGACCATCGCGATCCCGATCAGCAGATTCAGGATGTGCTGGCCCTTGAAGGACACCGGCGCGCCGCTGATCCGGCCCGAAAGCTTGCCGAACGCGATCACCGAGCCCGAGAACGTGATCGCGCCGATGAACGTGCCCAGGAACAGCTCGAGCTTGTTGCCGGTCGGGATCACCGCGGGGAGCCCGAGCGCGACGGGATTGTTGACCGCCGCGACGGCGATCAGCACGGCGGCGAGACCGACGAGCGAGTGGAAGGCGGCGACCAGCTCCGGCATCTGCGTCATCTGGACGCGCCGCGCGATGACCACGCCGACGGCCGCGCCGACGGCGATGCCGGCGAGAATCATGCCGACATTCTTGGTGTTCGAATAGACGAGGGCGAGCGTCACGACGACGGCGATCGCCATGCCGACGATGCCGAACATATTCCCCCGCCGCGCGGTCGACGGATGCGACAGCCCCTTCAGCGCCAGGATGAACGAGACCGACGCGACGAGGTACCAGAGTGCGACCTGATTGGCGCTCATGGGGCCAGCCTCACCGTGGAGCCGCCTTCAGGCGGCCGGCGGTGATCGGCCGCACAGGGTCCGGCTGAACCCGGACCCACGCGCCGGGTTGACACAGGATGTCTCATGCGTGCTCTCCCCTCCTCGTGGCCGTCACGATTTCCCGCCGGCGCCGGCCTTCGGTTCCTTCTTCCGGAACATCTCGAGCATCCGCTGCGTGACGAGGAAACCGCCGAAGACATTGACCGACGCAAGCGCCACCGCGAGCACGCCGACCCAGCCGCCCCAGTCGAAAACCTCCGGCCCGGCCGCGAGCATCGCGCCGACCAGGATGATCCCGGAGATCGCATTGGTCACCGACATGAGCGGCGTGTGCAACGCGGGCGTCACGCTCCATACGACGTGGTAGCCGACGACGATCGCCAGCACGAAGATGATCAGGTAGAAGACGATCGGGTCGACGCCTGTGGCCATGGCTTGCTCCGCTTCAATGTTCTCGATGCACATCGCGAAGGAGGCGAAGAACCGCCCCTCGTCGCAGTCTTCGCCGACTGGCGCCTCACGCCTTCCTGCTCACGGCCTTCCCGCCCTCGCAGACGAGCGTCGCGACGATGATCTCGTCGTCCTTCGGGACCGCGAACTCGCCGGTCTTTGCGTTGAGCGACAGCGCGAGGAAATTGAGCACGTTGCGGGCGTAGAGCGCGCTCGCGTCGGTGGCCACGGTCGCCGCGAGATTCGGAATGCCGACGATCTTCACGCCATTCCTGACGACGACCTTGCCCAGCTCGGCGCCCTCGACGTTGCCGCCCTGCTCGATCGCGAGGTCGACCAGCACGGCGCCCGGCTTCATCGCCGCGACCGTTTCGGCCTTGATAAGCTTCGGCGCCGGGCGGCCCGGAATCAGCGCCGTGGTGATCACGATGTCCATCGCCTTGCAGCGCTCGTGGACGATGCCGGCCTGGCGCGCCATCCATTCCGGAGGCATCGGACGCGCGTACCCGCCCACGCCTTCGGCGATCTTCCGCTCCTCGTCGTTCGCGTACGGCACGTCCATCCACTTGCCGCCGAGCGACTCGACCTGGTCCTTCACCGACGGCCGCACGTCGGAGGCCTCGATGACCGCGCCCAGCCGCTTTGCCGTGGCGATCGCCTGCAGCCCGGCGACGCCGACGCCCATGACCAGCACGCGCGCGGCCTTCACGGTGCCCGCGGCCGTCATCAGCATCGGCATGAACTTGCCGTACTCGTTCGCCGCGATGACGACCGCCTTGTAGCCAGCGATGTTCGCCTGCGACGACAGCACATCCATCGCCTGCGCGCGCGAGATCCGCGGCAACGACTCGAGCGCGAAGCCGGTCACGCCGGTCCTGGCGCACGATTCGATCGCGGCGGCGTCGAAGGGATTCAGCAGGCCGACGAGGATCGCACCCGACTTGAATTTCGGCAGCTCGTCGGGCGTGGGTCCGCGCACCTTGAGCACGATGTCGGCGGAAAGTGCGTCGGCCGCAGTGCCGATCCGCGCGCCCGCCGCCTGGTAGTCGGCATCGGGATAGCTGGCGGACGTGCCGGCGCCGGCTTCGACGACGATCTGGTGCTTGCCGCTTCCGGCGTACTTCTTGACGGTTTCAGGCGTGGCGGCGACGCGCGTCTCGCCCGGACGCGTTTCGCGTGGAATGCCGATCAGCATGGCGGGATCCCCTGTGGAGGTGCCGGGCGGCATTGGAGCGCCGGCGCTCGGGTTTTGCGTAATGCTGCCACAAACCGGCGTCCGCGGGGGAGGCCGCTCGACACACAACCTTGCGCAGCATCAAATCGCCGCGGCGATCGACTTCCCCAATTCGACCGTCGTCGCGCGGCCTCCGATGTCCGGTGTCCGCGGCGCCGATGGCTCGGCGAGCACGCGCTCGATCGCGCCGACGATCGCCGCCGCGGCGTCCGCATGACCCAGGTGCTCGAGCATCAGCGCGCCCGACCAGATCTGGCCGATCGGATTCGCGATGCCCTTGCCGGCGATGTCGGGCGCCGATCCGTGCACGGGCTCGAACAACGAAGGGTGGTCGCGCTCCGGGTTGATGTTCGCCGAGGGCGCGATGCCGATCGTCCCGCAGACCGCGGGGCCGAGATCGGACAGGATGTCGCCGAACAGGTTCGAGCCGACGACCACGTCGAACCGGTCGGGCCGCTGGACGAAATGCGCCGCCAGGATGTCGATGTGGAACTGGTCGGTGCGGATGGCCGGGTACTTCGCCGCCATGTCGCGAAAACGCTCGTCCCAGTAGGGCATGGTGATCGCGATGCCGTTCGATTTCGTGGCGGACGTCAGATGCCTCGCGGCGCGCTTGCCGGCCAGCTCGAACGCGAATTTCAGGATGCGGTCGACGCCCTTGCGCGAAAAGATCGACTCCTGGAACACGATCTCGCGCTCGGTGCCCTCGAACATGCGTCCTCCGACCGACGAGTACTCGCCCTCGGTGTTCTCGCGCACGACGACGAAATCGATGTCGCCGGGATTGCGGTTCGCGAGCGGGCTCGGGATGCCCGGCATCAGGCGGCACGGACGCAGGTTCACGTACTGGTCGAAGCGGCGGCGGAACTGGATCAGCGAACCCCACAGCGAAACGTGGTCCGGCGCGATCGCGGGCCAGCCGACCGCGCCGTAGAAGATCGCATCGTGCGGCGAGAGCGTTTCGAACCAGTCCTCCGGCATCATCCGGCCGTGCTTCGCGTAATAGTCACAGTTCCAATCGAACTCGCGCCACTCGATCGCGATCTTGAACTTGCGCGCCGCAGCCTCCAGTGCGCGCAGGCCCTCCGGAATGACTTCCTTGCCGATGCCGTCGCCGGGAATGACGGCGATCCGATGTGGTTTCATTCTGACTCCCGCTGGGAGCGTGCATTCTAGATTATGCTGGCGGTGCCTCCAAATCGCACCCCGCGCCCATGCGCTCGTTCACGCTCGTCGCCCTGCAGTTGTCGCTGATCGCCGCGATCGCGTTGCCGTTCGGACCCGTGGGCTGGAACGCCTACGCGACGGCACTGGTTGCTGCCGGGATCGCCATGGGCCTGTGGGCGCTCACGGCGAACCGCCCGGGCAACTTCAACGTGCGCCCGGAGCCGAAACCCGGCGGCCGGCTTGTCACGGGCGGGCCGTACCGGTACGTCCGGCACCCGATGTACCTGGCCGTGCTGCTGGGAATGCTGGGCTTTTGCGCGGGTTACGCGACGCCCTGGCGTTGGGCAGCGCTCGCCGCGCTCGCCGTCGTGCTCGCGGCCAAGGCCGGCGTCGAGGAACGAGCGATGACTGTGTCGCATCCCGGGTATGCCGACTACGCGCGCGGCACCAAACGCATCGTTCCGTTCGTCTGGTAGTGCGCGCGTTTCCGCGGGAGTCATCCGTTCGCCCGATGTCGGCGGCGGCGCGCGTTGACTAAAGTGGCGATGTGGAACCCGGGGCGTTGGACGCCGCGTCCCGCCGGCGTCACGGCGCGACGTCTTTCGCGGGCTCCCAAGCATCGTCGACGTCACCCATCCGCGCCGGCGTCGCGCCGGCCGGCTCCGTTCCCGCGACTCGCAAGGAGAACGCGCATGCGCCGATGGCTTTATCTGACAACGCTCCTGATCCTGCAGCTTGCGCTCGTCGGCAAACTGACGCCTCCGCTTGCGCAGGCGCTGAGCGTCGACGCCGCGCCCGGTCTCGCGCCGGGGGGATGGCCCGCCATGCTGCAGCTCGTCGCGACGGCCGCCGCGATCGTCGGCACCTCGCTCACTCTCATCTTCCCGGGCGTCGCACTCTCGCGTCACCGGCGCGCCGGCCCGCTGCGCTTCTACGGCCTGCCCCGTTGGGCCATCACGCTCGCGCTGGGCGGCGCCGTCACGCTGGGGATGGGGCTCATCGTTCTGACGCTGGTGCCGATGCTCCCCGTCGAGGCGCAGATGACCGCCGTCCTGATCGCGAGACCCTTCGTCGTCGGCGGCCTCGCGCTGTCGGCCGCCGGCGTGCTCTCCGCGGAGCTCCTGCATCGCAACGTCACCGCAGCGCGCTCGACGGCAGCCGCCGGTCGCGTCAAGTCGGGCCGCATCGAGGTCACCCAACCGCCGGAATTGCGTACCCGCGTCGCCTGACCCCTGGAGGAATTCATGTCGAACGAACGCAACTACTGGATCGGCGTCGTGTCGAAGGACCATGTCGACACCGGAACGGCCGGCGGTTACACGCAGTTGAACCACGGCAAGGCGGCCCCGCTCGAAAGGATGCGCGCCGGCGACGGTTTCGTTTTCTATTCGCCGCGAACGGCCTATCCGGACGGCGAGCCGCTGCAGTCGTTCACGGCCATCGGGCGCATCCGCACCGGCATCGTCTATCAGGCTGACGCCGCCGCCGGGTTTCGGCCCTTTCGCCTCGACGTCGACTATCTGCCGGCGCAACCCGCGGCGATCAAGCCCCTGATCGAGCGACTGTCCTTCATACGCAGCAAGACACACTGGGGTGCCGCGTTTCGTTTTGGCATCGTCCGCGTGCCCGAGGCCGATTTCGCGCTGATCGCCCATGCGATGGGGCGCTCGTTCGCGGCAGATTTTGGCTCGATGGGGCTGAACCAATCGGACGCCGTCCACGCGTAGGAAAGACGTCCCGCAGGGCGACGTCTCCAATCGACGACGTTTGACAATCCGTCCCCGGAAGGTAGAGTGCGCGAGCCGATCCACGGCGATTCCGCGGCAGGTGCGCCGCTCTGTCGCGCGCCCGGTCTCTCGGGCGATCCATCGCCGAACAATCGGGAATGCCCGCACCCATTGCTCGGCCCCAATTCGCGGGATTTCCGTCGTGATCGTTGCCCAGCACCTGCCTCCCCTCCAGCCAGGACACGACTGATGCGCAAGGTCCTCGTCACCCTGATCACGCTCTGCGCGGCACTGCTGCTGACGATTCCGCAGCACGTCGCGGCGCAGACCGTCGCCCTGCCGGCCACCGCTGAATCCGCGCGGGTGATCGTCAAGCTCAAAGCGGATTCGCCCCTTACGCGCGACCTGGCGATCCCCGCCACCGCGCGGCAGTCCGGTCGCACAAAGGCGCTCGTCGAACGGATGGGGCTCGCGATGAGCGTCGGCGCCGCGCTGTCCGAGCGCGTGCAGGTGGTCGGCGCCAGCGGCATCACGTCGGCGGACCTGGCCCGGCGCCTCATGCGCGACGGCGACGTCGAATACGCGGTGCCCGATCAGCGACGGCAGCCCTTTGCGGCTCCCAACGATCCGCTGTACGCCGACGGCGTGGCCGGCAATGGTCCCGCCGCGGGCCAGTGGTACCTGCGCTCCCCTGCTGGAGCAGTGGCCGCGTCGCTGGACATCGAGAGGGCCTGGAGCGTCACGACGGGCCGATCGAGCGTGGTCGTCGCAGTCGTGGACACCGGTGTGCGATTCGATCACCCGGACCTGCTGGCCGTGGCGGCCGGCGGCAACCTTTTGCCGGGTTACGACATGATCGGTCGGGCCGATGTGGCCAATGACGGCAGTGGCCGCGACGCCGATGCATCCGACCCTGGCGACTGGGTCACCGCCGCCGAGGCCAACGACAGCAACGGTGTGTTCTATCAGTGCACGACGCTCGATACCGCCACGGGGAAATACGTCGCCAGCAACAGCTCCTGGCATGGCACGCAGGTCTCCGGGCTCATCGCCGCCCTGACCAACAACGGTCTCGGCATGGCCGGCGTTGGCCCGAATCTGCGGGTGCTCCCGGTCCGCGCGCTGGGCAAGTGCGGCGGGTTCGACTCCGACATCATCGCCGGCATGCGCTGGGCCGCGGGCCTGGCGGTGCCAGGGGTACCGGCCAACCAGAACCGCGCGCAGGTCATCAATCTGAGCCTTGGCGGAGAAGGCGTGTGCAATGCCGCGTATCAGGACGCCGTGGCCGAGATCATCGGCGCGGGTACGGTGATCGTCGCGTCGGCCGGAAATACCGCCGGTCACGCGGTCAACACCCCGGCCGATTGCCCTGGCATCATCGGTGTGGCTGCGTTGCGCCACGTCGGAACCAAGGTCGGCTTCTCCGATCTTGGACGCGAGATCGCGATCAGCGCGCCCGGCGGCAACTGCGTCAACACCACCGCGGGATCGCCGTGCCTGTACCCGATCCTGACGACGTCCAACTCCGGCACGACCAGCCCGGTCGCCCCGATCTACACCGACAGCTTCAACCTGTCGGTCGGCACCAGCTTCTCGGCGCCGCTGGTGGCAGGCACCGCCGCATTGGTGCTTTCCGAGCAGCCGGCGATGACGCCACTGCAAGTGCGGCTGCTGCTGCAGGCCTCGGCGCGACCGTTTCCGACCACCGGCGGCGACAACGGCGACGGCACTCCGGTGCCTCGATGCACCGCGCCGCAGTTCGACGCCTTGGGGGCTCCCGTCAGTCAGTTGCAGTGCTATTGCACCATCGCCACCTGCGGCGCCGGCATGCTCGATGCAGGCGCCGCCGTGCTGGCCGCGCATGCCGGAGTGCCCGTCTGGGGCGTGCAGGCCGAAGGGATCTGGTGGAACGCCGACGACGCGGAGTCGGGGTGGGGCATCAACTTCGCCCACCAGGGCAATGTGATCTTCGCGACCTGGTTCACCTACGACGCGACCGGCAAAGCCTGGTGGCTGTCGATGACTGCGGTCAAGTCCGCTGCGAGCCCCGAAACCTACACGGGACAGCTGATCGAGACCCGCGGTCCCGCGTTCAGCGCGATGCCGTTCAATCCCGCCCTGGTGACGCGGACGGCGGTCGGCTTTGGCACGATTCGCTTCGACGACATCAACAACGGCAGCTTCGCCTATACGGTCAACGGCGTGACCCAGACCAAGCCCATCGCGCGTTTCGTGTTCGGCGCGCTGCCGGTCTGCACGTACGGGGCGCAGCCGAATTTCGCGCAGGCTACGAATTACCAGAACATTTGGGCGGTCGCGGGAGATTCCGAGGCGGGCTGGGGGATCAACCTCAACCACCAAGGCGACAGCCTGTTCGGGACGTGGTTCACCTACGATACGGATGGCACGCCGCTGTGGCTGTCCGTGTCGGCTGCCAAGACGGGCCCGGGCATATACGCCGGGCAGTTGATCCGGACGACGGGTCCGGGGTTCAGCGCGGTCCCGTTCGATTCCGCGTTGGTGGCGCGCGCTGTCGTGGGCACGGCGACCTTCACATTTGCAAACGGCAACGCCGCGACGTTCGCCTACACGGTCAATGGCGTGACGCAAACCAAGGCGATCACCCGCGAGTTGTTCGTGCCGCCGGCCGGCACCGTGTGCCAATAGGCCGCGTACGACACCGTCGGTCGCATGGACGTTCCGGCGCGCGCGTCGTTCGGGCGTGGCTAGTGTTCCAGCGGGCCGTGCCGATCGGCATAGTGTGCCAACGCCGCCTCGGCACGCGCCAGGTGCTCGACGGCGTGCGAACGATAGTCCGCGCCCGGCACAGCCAGGTGCATCTCGGAAACCAGCGCCCACATCGCCTCGCGGAGAGCGCTCGCCGCCTTCATCGCATCGAAGGCGCGCTCCACGTCGCCGCTCACCGGCTTTTCGAAATAGGCTTCAAGCAGGTGCCGGTCTTCGGCTGCCGAGAAGTTGCCGTTCGCCGCGATGTTCGCGAGGTCGAACATGCAGGTGCCGAAGCCGCCGTATTCCCAGTCGATCAGCCAGATGCGCGTGCCATCGTCGACGAAATTGCCGGGCAGAAAGTCATGGTGGCCGAAAACCACTGGAAGCGGCGTCTGCTTTTCCTCGAGCGCGTTCGCAAGCCCCTCGCAACGTGCCAGGTCGATGTCGCGGTGGCCTTCATTCGCCCGTGGCGCGCCCGCGCGTTGACCCGACCTCAGCGTGCGCGCGTAGTCGCGGATCACGTGGAAGACCCAGAAGATGCTCGCGGGACCCGCGAGGTGGCGGGCCACGTCAC
>JANMBN010000492.1:0-12089 GCA_031360485.1 Betaproteobacteria bacterium
CGGCGCGATCGAGTTCGACGGTCCAGCGTTTGGAGCCTGTGCCGTGGATGCCGCTGACGATGGCGTCGGCGATCGCCGCGGGATCCTCGCCGCGCGGATTGTCGCTGGTGACGATGACACGGTCGGCGAGCGTCGCGGCGATCCGTCCCATTTCCGGTCGCTTTCCGGAATCGCGGTCTCCGCCGCACCCGAACACGCAGACGAGTTCGCCTGCCTCGGCCACGGACGGCCGCAGCGCCGTCAGCACATTCTCCAGCGCATCCGGCGAATGCGCGTAGTCGACCACAACGAGCGGCTTGAACCCGCCGCCCAGCCGCTGCATGCGGCCCGGCGGCGCCGTGACGCGCGAGAGCGCCGAGAGCGCTTCGTCGAGTCCGATGTCGCTCGCGAGCAGCACGCCCAGCACGCCCAGGACGTTGGACGCGTTGAACGCACCGTCGAGCTGCATCGCGAGGTCGCCGCGGCCCCAGGGCGTCGCAACCGACAGCGCCATGCCCGCGTAGCCGGCCGTAAGCGCGGTCGCCACGATGTCGGCGTTGACGAGTCCGTAGGTCAGCACGTTCTGTCCGCGCGCCCGTGCCGCGTCGGCAAGGCTTTGCCCGAACGCATCGTCGACATTGATCACGCACGCGTCGAGTTCCGGCCGCGCGAACAGCCGCGCCTTGGCCGCGCCGTACGCCGCCATCGTCCCGTGGTAGTCGAGATGGTCGCGCGTGAGGTTCGTGAACAGCGCGACGTCGAATTCGACCGCGTTGACGCGCCCCTGGTCGAGCGCGTGCGACGAAACTTCCATCGCGACCGCATTCGCGCCGGCGTCCCTGAACTGCGCCAGCGTCTCGTGGACGAGCGCCGCATCCGGCGTCGTGTTGAGCGCGGGCCGGAGTTCGCCGACGAAACCGCAACCCAGCGTGCCGAGTATTCCGGTGCGCCGGCCCTGGGCGTCGAGGCATTGCGCAATCCAGTGCGAGCACGATGTCTTGCCGTTGGTCCCCGTGACACCGACGACCCAGAGCGAACGCGACGGGCTCCCGTAGACGAGATCGGCGATCGCGCCGAGCTTCGACCTGAGGTCGTCGACCGGCACGTTCGGAACCTTCCACGCGGAATTCCATTGAAAGCCGGGCGGGTCCCACAGCACCGCGCCTGCGCCGCGCGCGATCGCGTCGGGTATGAAGGCGCGCCCGTCGGCCGCCTGCCCGCGGTACGCCGCGAACGCGTCACCGGCGCGCACCTGCCGGCTGTCGGCGGTGATGCGGCGCGGCATGGCGGCGAGCCGCGCGATCGTGGCGGGCGCGTCGAATTCGCGCGCGAGCATCGTCGCCATCACGTTTCCTCGCGGACTTCGCCGCCTTCGACGGGCAGGATCACGTTGTCGAGCGGCGCGTCGGGCGGCGTGCCCAGCATGCGAAGCGCCGATCCCATCACCGCGGAAAACACCGGCGCCGCGACCTCGCCGCCGAAATGCGCTCCGGCCGATGGTTCGTCGAGCATCACGGCGACGATGAGGCGCGGGTTCGACGCGGGTGCGAATCCGACGAACGACGAAACGTACTTGTTGGTGTACCCGCGTCCCTCGAGTTTGTGCGCGGTGCCGGTCTTCCCCGCGACGCGATAACCCGGCACCTGGGCCTTCGGCGCGGTGCCTCCCGGCTGCACCGCGAGTTCCAGCATCCGTCGCACCGCGAGCGCGGTCCCGGCCGTCACGACGGGCCGCCCGGCGACGGGGCCGTTGCCTTTGAGCAGGGAAGCCGGCTTCAGCTCGCCGTCGCTGGCGAACACCGTGTAGGCGCGCGCGAGCTGGACGAGGTTGACCGAGATGCCGTGGCCATACGCCATCGTTGCCTGCTCGATGGGCTTCCACGTCTTCGCCGGACGCAGCCGGCCCGAGACTTCGCCGGGGAAACCGGTATTCGGCGGCGTCCCGAACCCCGCATCGGCCAGCGTCTGCCAGAGCGTCGCCGCAGGCAGCGAAAGCGCGATTTTCGCTGCGCCCACGTTGGACGACTTCTGGATGACCTGCTCGACGGTCAGCGCGCCATTCGGATGCGCGTCATGGATGGTGTTCGGGCCGATCGTATAGGTCCCGGGCGCCGTCTGGATCACCGTGTCCGGCCGCACCTTGCCGCTCTCCAGCGCCGCGGCGATCGTGAACGGCTTCAGTGTCGATCCCGGCTCGAACACATCGGTCAGCGCGCGGTTGCGCATCTTCTCGCGCGCGACCTTGGTGCGCGCGTTCGGGTTGTACGTCGGCCAGTTGGCAAGCGCGAGAATCTCGCCGCTCTGCGCGTCGAGGATAACCAGTCCGCCGGCCTTCGCCAGCTGCGCCTCGACCGCCGCCTTGAGCTCGCGGAACGCGAGGTACTGGAGGCGCGTGTCGATCGCGAGCGCTAGGTCGCGGCCCGCCTGCGGCGCGCGTATCGCCTCGACGTCCTCGACCACATCGCCGCGGCGGTCGATGATCACCCGCCGGCTGCCCGGCTTGCCGCCGAGCCACTCCTGCTGCGTCAGTTCCATCCCTTCCTGGCCGACGTCCCGGTCGCCGGTGAAACCCAGGATGTGACTCATGGTCTCGCCCGCGGGATAGAAGCGGCGATACTCGTTCTGATCGTGGATGCCCTTGATGCGCAGTGCCGCGACGCGGCCGGCCACTTCCGGCGCGACCTGCTTTGCGAGAAAGACGAAATCGCTGCCGTCGTCCAGTTTTTTCGCGAGCGCCTGCGGCGTTGTCTCGAGTGCCTGCGCCAGGAGCGCGAGCTTTCCGGGGGCCGCCTCGACTTGCCCGGGAAGCGCCCAGATCGACTTCACCGGCGTCGATATCGCGAGCGGCTCGCCCGCGCGATCCACGATCCGCCCGCGGTGCGCCGGCACCTCGATCTCGCGGCTGTAGCGCGAGCTTCCCTGCCCCTGCAGAAAGGCATTGTCGATCCATTGCAGATAGAGCGAGCGGACGATGAGCGCGATGAACAGCAGCAGCAGGATGCCGAAGACGACCGGCGCGCGAAACCTCGGCAGCGCCGGCACCGGCGCGGACCGTTTGAGTGCCGCCGACGCGCCCGTCATCGGAGAGCTCCGGCCTGAACGACTTCGATGCGGCCCGGTCCTGGGATATGCATCCGCATCTGCTCGCGCGCGATCTTCTCCACGCGCACCGGCATGGCCCACGTCGACTGCTCGAGCTGCAGCTGGCCATACTCGGTTTCGTAGCTCCGCGCCTTCGCCTGCTCGCGCTCGAGCTCGACGAAGAGCTTGCGCGCCTGGTGCCGCGAGGTGACGAGCGACAGCGCGCAGAGGACGAGCACGGCGAGGAGCAGCAGGTTCAGGCGGACCATGGGCCGGTCACTGTCGCGCGATCGCGCCGAAATTGGCCGGGACCGGATGCGGCGTCCGCTCGGCGACGCGCAGCGTGGCGCTGCGCGCGCGCGGATTCTCGGCGATCTCGCGCTCCGACGGGCGGATCGCGCGACCGACCCGCGCGAGCGGGGCCCCGGGGAGCGCGTCGGTCGCGATCGCGAGTTTCGCGAGCCGCGGATCGCCGCCGAACGGCTGCGACGCCGAGGCGAAGAATCGCTTGACGATCCGGTCCTCCAGCGAATGGAAGCTGATCACGGCTAGCCGTCCTCCGGTGTTGAGCAGCGGGACGACGCGGGGCAGCGTCAGCGCGAGCTCCGCGAGCTCGCGATTGACGAAAATCCTAAGAGCCTGGAACGTCCGCGTGGCCGGATCCTGACCCCGATCACCCCGCGGGCGCGCGCCGACGGTTTTGGCCACGATCGCGGCCAGCTTCCGCGTGCGGTCGATGGGCGCGACCGCGCGAGCCGCAACAATTGCTCTTGCAATCGATTGAGCAAACCGTTCTTCACCATAGTCGCGTATCACCTCTGTCAATTCGCGCGCGGGAACGCGCGCCAGGAACGCGGCCGCGGATTCGCCGCGCGTGGGGTCCATCCGCATGTCGAGCGGGCCGTCGGCGCGAAACGAGAATCCGCGCTCCGGGTCGTCGATTTGCGGAGAGGAAATGCCGAGGTCGAGAACGAAGCCGTCGGCGCGCTCGATGCCGAACGCCGCAAACGCGTCCGCGACCTCCGAAAACCAGAGGCGGCGGAATGCGAATCGGGTATCGGTGATCGCGCGCGCCGCGGCCTCGGCTTCCGGATCGCGATCGAGCGCGACGAGCCTGCCCGAGGGACCGAGCGAGGCGAGGATCGCGCGCGCGTGGCCGCCGCGGCCGAACGTCGCGTCGACGTAGGTGCCTTCGGGCTTGATCGCCAGTGCGGCCACGACTTCCTCGAGCAGGACGGAGACGTGGACACTTGCGCCCATCAAAGGCTGAAGCCGTCGAGCTCGGGCGGCAGGCCGCCAGCGGGAAACGTGATCGCGCGGGCGGTTTGCTCCTGCCACTTCGCCTCGTCCCACAACTCGAACTTGTTGCCCTGACCGACGAGCACGACGCGATGTTCGAGCCCCGCATAAAGGCGAAGCGCGGGCGGTATGAGAACGCGCCCGGCGCCGTCCATGTCGACTTCGTCGGCGTGGCCGACGAGAAGGCGTTGCAGGCCCCGAATCTCGTCCTTGAACGACGAGAGCGACATCAGCCGCGCCTGTATGGGCTCCCAGGTGGCGCGCGGGTAGACCAGGAGGCAGCGGATGGGGTCCGCCGTGACGATGAGCGTGTGCCCGCTGCCATCGGTGCTCCCTCCCAATGCGACCCGGTGTTTCCCGGGGATTGCGAGTCGGCCTTTTGCATCCAGCGCGAGCAGGGTCACGCCGCGAAACACGGCCCCCGTCAGACCAGACGATCCCACTCCTCCCTGTGCCACCGCGTCGCTCCCGCCACACTGAGTGTTAGTGAGTACTTATTCACGTAAATCCGCCGCGTTGGGCGCTTATCCACGCGAATTCCCACCTGAACCCACTTTTTACCACTCGACGTCACTATAAAACAACGAAAGACGCGCGGTCAACTCATTTAGGCTTCCGAACAGCAACTTAAGGTCCGTGTTGTATTACGAATCTTCTTTAATATTAAACAATTGCTTAGAACAAATAATAAAAGTAAAACAGGAGGTATGGGCCGCGGATGCCGGCGACCATCGTACGATCGTTCGATAAAGGACCGTTTTGACGTTGTCGCAATCCAAAGGGGGCGTCTCCGATTGAATGCCGACCGCACTCCGCACGCGCGTCTCGCGGAATCCCGACTAGCGCGTCAGGGCGTCTCGCGGCTCGGCGGGGCGTTTTCGGCGTATGACCCGCTTTTTATGCCAATGGAATACGCGCCGCAGGGCATTTTCACGCGATCGACGATAATCGCGGCTGTGCCTTCGACTGCAATTCTCTTGCGACCTCCTCGCGTGTGGCTTCGAGTGGTGACGTTGGCGGCGGCGATGCTGCTGGCGTTTGGCGCCGACGCCGCCGACCCGGCAACCCGCGGTTCCGCGGCCGCCGAAGCGGCAACGGAACCAGCGTATCGCGTCGTCATCAACGCTCCTTCCGCGCTCCGGGCGGCGGTCAAGCGCAGCGTGGGACTGGTGCGGTGGCAGACGTACGCCGACATGACGGTCGAGCTCCTGGATCGTCTCGCGCGCGAGGCGATCGACGAAGCGCGAGACGCTGCGGCGGCCGAGGGCTATTTTTCGGCGCTCGTCGACGTCTCGATCGACCGCGGCACGAAACCGGCCGTCGTGACCTTGACCGTGACCTCCGGCGACGCGACGCGGATCGCCGCCGTGCGCATCGACGTCACGGGCCCCGCGACCCGCGACGTTCCGCTCGGGACCGCGGCGATCGCGAAGCTCAGGGAAGAGTGGAGCCTGCCCGCCGGCGAGGTGTTCCGGCAGACGGCCTGGTCCTCCGCCAAGGAGCGCGCGCTCGCGACGCTGCGCGCGAGCCCGTTCGCCGCTGCGACGATCGTCCGCAGCGCAGCGGAGATCGACCCCGACACGCGCACCGGTGATCTTTCGCTCGCGCTCGAGAGCGGACCGGCATTCCGTTTCGGCGACATGGAGATCGTCGGACTCGCGAAATATCATCCGTCGATCGTGCGCAACTACAGCTCGATCCGGCGAGGCGAACCCTATGGCGAAGCCCCGCTCGAGCAATTCGTCCGGCGCCTCAATGCAACCGGCTACTTCTCCAGCGTCCAGGCGGCGATCGATCCCGACACGTCCCATCCGGACGACGCGACGGTCCGGGTCGCGGTGATCGAGGCGCCGACGCGAAGCTTCGAAGGCGGCGTCGGCTATTCGACGGACGTTCGATCGACCGCCAAGATCAATTATCGCGACGTGAACGTCGACGGCAAGGGCTTGCAGATGCTCGTCGATGGCCAGCTCGATAGCCGGACCCAATCGGGGTCGCTGCGCCTGGTGCAGCCGGCGAACGAGTCGGGTTGGATCGGCACGTGGGCGTTGGGCGCGAAGCGCACCGACATCGAGGGCCTGGTGACGGATACCGCGAGCGCCGGCACGCGCTGGCACACGCTCGAGGAGCGGCGCGAACGCGCGGCGTCGGCGACCTACTATCTCGACGACCAGACGCCGGAAGGCGCACCGGCCATCCGGTCGCGCGCGCTCTACCTCGAGGCCGAGCAATATTGGCGCGAAGTCGACCACCTGCTCGCACCGACGCGCGGCTTCATGGCGAGCGTGCAATTCGGCGGCGGCATCCCCGGCGTTTCCACGCGCGGCTTCGGGCGCGTGATAGGACGTTTCGCCGGCTGGATTCCGCTCGACCGGGCGACGCAGCTCAACATCCGCGGCGAAGCCGGCGCCGTTCTCGCGCCGGCGCGGGACGGGATTCCGTCGACGCTGCTGTTCCGGACCGGCGGCGACACGACGGTCCGCGGCTACGCGTTCGAAAGCCTCGGCGTGGACCAGGGCAATGCGATCGTCGGCGGCCGCTACTTCACGGCAGCCAGCGCCGAGGCGATCCGCTGGATCGGCGAGTCGTGGGGCTTGGCGGCGTTCGTCGATGCCGGCAACGCCGGCGACTCGCTGCCGGATTTCCGGTTGGCGCTGGGCTACGGCGTCGGCGCGCGCATCCGCACGCCGCTGGGCCCCTTCCGGCTCGATGTCGCGTACGGACAGGACGTGCGCGAGGTGCGGCTGCACTTTTCGGTCGGGCTGTCGTTCTAGAATCCTGCATAGACGAGTCGCATGGAAGATCCGACCGCAGCGCAGCCCGCCTCCGAATCCGCGCGGCCGCGGACGACCGTGCGTCGCGCCGCGCGCCGAATTGGAATCGCGCTCGTCGTCATCGCGGGGATCGGGATTGCGGCGTATGCGTTTCTGGCGAGCGAACTCGGGCTCGGCGTGGCCGTGCGCATGCTCGTGGCGCGCAGCGAAGGACGGCTCGAGATCGAACAGCCTGCGGGTTCGTTGTTTTCGGCGGTGCGCGTCAAGCGGCTGGTCTGGCGCGGCCCCGAAGCGACGCTATCGGCGGACGAGGTCGCACTCAACTGGAATCCGGCCGCGCTGTTGTCGCGGGGGATCGTCGTCAAGGGCCTGGGCGCGCAGCGCATCGCGCTCGCCATGCAACCGTCCGCTTCCGCGGCGACGCTGCCCGCAAGCCTCGCGCTTCCGACCGAGATTGCAATCGACGAGATCGCGGTCGCACATTTCGACTGGAAGATTGGAACGAGCGGAGGCACGATAACGGGGCTTCGCTTCGGCTACACCGGCGGCGCCGCCGTCCATCGTGCGGAGAACCTCTCGCTCGTCACCGCGCGCGGCGCGCTCACCGGCGGGATCTCGATGGGAGCGAAGCCGCCGTTTTCGGTCACCGGAAAGTTCACGCTCGCCGGCGACGCGACGCTCAGGGAAGCGCAGGCCGACGTCGCCGTTTCGGGCAGGCTCGATTCCGTCGCGGTCGACGCGGCCGGCCGCGCCGGCGAGGCGAATTTCACGCTGCGCGCGCGCTTGTCGCCGCTCGCGGCCGTCGTGCTCGACGACCTTTCGCTCGACGCGCAGGGTCTCGACCTCGCCACATGGGACGCGGCGCTCCCGGCGACACGGCTCAACGTGAAAGTCGAGGCCCGGCCGGTCGACGGCGGGCTCGGGGGCGATCTCGAGGCAGTCAATGCGATCCCCGGCCCAATCGATGCACGACGGTTGCCCGTGCGATCGGTGCGCTCGCGCTTTTCGTGGCGCGCCGACGCCGTCGCGCTCGACCCGCTGTCGGCCGAGCTCACGGGCGGCGGCCGCGCGGTCGGCCGCGCGAACGTTCCGCTCAACGGCGAGGCGGGCAAGTGGTCGCTCGACGTCCGCGATGTCGACCTGAAGTCGATCCATACGTCGCTGGTCGCGACGCGACTGTCCGGCACGCTCGGTGCGGACCTCGATCCGGCGCGCCAGCGTATCGACGGCGGCGTTTCCGATCGGACGATGGTCGGCGGGGTCGGCTTGGCGTTTGCCGCGTCCGTCGCGGACCGCAGGCTCGTCGTCGAACGCTTCCGCCTCCACGCCGGCGACGGCGAGGTCACCGGCAGCGGCCGGATCGAACTCACCGACCGGTACGCATTCGATTTCAACGCGAAGGCAAGGCAGGTGGACCCTTCGCGCTTCGGCCAGTTTCCCGCGGGCCATCTCGACGGCGATCTCAACGCCGTCGGCGTGCTGCTGCCGGAGTGGCGTATCGACGCCGGCTTAGCACTCGTCGAAGGCAGCCGCCTCGCAGGCGTTCCGCTTTCGGGTTCCGCGCGCGCAACCGTGTCGGCGCGAAGCGTTCGCGATGCGGTCGTCGACCTCAGGCTCGCGACCGGGCGGCTCACGGCAAGCGGGAGTGCGGGGGGCGCCGACGACCGTCTGACCGCCGCGCTCGACGCGCCGCGACTGGCCGACATTGCGCCGCTCCTCCCCTCGCGCGTGCCACGCCCGGTGACCGGATCGCTGCAGGCCAGGATCGACATCCGTGGCGGCATCGACCGCGGCGGGATCGATGGCGAGGCGAAGGCGGCGGCGGTGAGGATCGGCCCCGCGCTGGCGCTCGGGACATTCGACGCGCTCGTCAACATCGCGCCGGTGGCGGACGCCGGCGCGCCGGCGCTGTCCCTCGACCGCAGGATCACGATCGAGCTGGGCGCCACCGACGTCGTCGCGCCGCCTGGCACCTTTTCGCGCGCACATGCAAGCGTCCAGGGAACGCTGGCGCGGCACGCGGCCGTGATCGCGTTTGCCGGGGCCGATCTCGTTGTCGACGCCACCGCGCACGGCGGCATCCGCGAATCACGCGGCACCGCCGACGCCGACTCGTGGACCTGGTCCGGATCCGTCGACACGCTGGAAAACCGCGGATTGTGGGCGCTGCGGCTCGCGGCACCCGCCACGCTCGAATGGGCACGCGACCACGTCGTCCTGGGCGCCGCACGCCTCGACGTGGCCGACGGCAACGTCCTGCTCGCCGCGCTTTCCTGGGATCGGGGCCGGATATCGACTCGCGGCGCGTTCTCCGGCGTCCCCGTTGCGACCATGGCTAAGCTTGCGGGCGCGCCCCTCCCCTTCGCGTCGACGCTGACGCTCGCCGGCGAGTGGTCGCTGGCGGCGGCACCCCGGCTCAACGGATCGGTGACCGTGCGCCGCGAGCGCGGCGATGTGTTCTTCGGCGCCGGGACGAGCGTCGATTTGGGCAACCGCGCACTCGGCGTCACGGCGCTCGACATCGCGGCGAATTTCCGCGACGACGCGGTCGAGGCAACCGCAGGCGTTCGATCCGCGCTAGGCGCAAACGCCGACGCGCAGCTCTCGATCGGCGTCGCCGCGAACGCGCCGCCCGGGCACGTCGCCCCCGACGCGCCGCTCAAGCTCGCGCTGACCGCCGACCTGGCCACGCTGAAAGTACTGCAGCCCTGGGTCGGAACCGCCGCGGTCGTCGATGGCAGCGCCCACGCCGAGCTCGTGGCCCGCGGGACCGTGGCGCATGCACCGCTGAGCGGCACGTTGCGTGGCGACGCGCTGCGCATCGAGGCACCGCAATACGGCGTCTTCTTCACGGACGGCCGGCTCGATGCGAAGCTCGCGGATGGAACCGTGACGCTCGGCCTGCTCTCGTTCGCGGGCGGCGCCGGCCGCTTCACCGCGTCCGGCACGTTGGCGAGCGCGGGAGACGCAAAAAGCGACGGCCCGGGCGCCGCCGCGCGGATGACGTGGCACGCGGAAGATTTCCGCGTGTTCAACCGCCCGGACCTTCGGCTCGTCGTCGACGGATCGGGAACCCTTGCGCTGAAGGACCGCAGGATCTCGCTCGACGGGAGCCTTGTCGCCAAGGAAGGACATGTCGCGTATGCGGCAGATGCCAGTTCCAGACTTGGCGACGACGTGGTCGTGAAAGGCCGGCCGGCGCGAAGCAAGGACGGCGGACGTGCCGAAAATCCTCCGCTCGCGATCGACCTCGAGCTCGATCTCGGCAACAGGCTGACGTTTGCCGGCGAAGGGCTCGAAACCGGGCTGCGCGGCAAGGTGCGGGTGACGACCGGAGCCGACGGCGGCGTTCGCGGCCGCGGTTCGATCCAGGCGGTGAACGGCACCTATCACGCGTTCGGCCAGCGGCTCGTCATCGATCGCGGAAGGTTGATCTTCGACGGCCCGCTCGACAATCCGGGGCTCGACATCGTCGCGCTGCGCAAGAATCTTGCCGTCGAGGCCGGTGTCGCCGTCAGCGGCACCGTGAAGGTCCCGATCATCCAGCTCACGTCGATCCCGCCGGTGCCCGACAACGAGAAGCTCTCCTGGCTCGTGCTCGGACAGGGCCTCGATCGCACGTCGGGTGCCGACGTCGCCGCATTGCAGGCGGCTTCCGCCGCACTCCTCGGGCGCGGGGGAAAATCCGTCACCGCGACCGTCGCCGAAAGCGTCGGGCTCGACGACATCTCGGTCCAGCGTGGCGCGGGCACGGCGCGTGGGGCGGCGCGCGGCACGTCCGAAGCCTCGGGACAAGTCGTCGCCTTTGGCAAACGGCTCTCGGACAACCTGTCGCTCGTCTACGAGCAGGGACTTACCGTCGCAACGAACGCGCTGCGGCTCGAGTACAGCCTCTCGCGCACGCTGACGCTGCGTGCCGAGGCCGGTGCGATCAGCGGCTTCGGCATCTACTACCGGCGCACGCTCGACTAGCGCCTGGCTGGAACCGGTCGCGTCGCCGGCTTCACCCCCCTTTCGGGTAGCTCGGTCATCACCCATCGCGGTTATAGACGGAACCGAGCCTTCGTTCGCCTAATGTCCGGCTATCCGGAACCTGCGGCGGGGCCATGGACCGTCTCGCGCGGACATCGACAGGGACGTTTGCCGGCATCCGTCAACGACCGCCCTCGGCGGCGCATAATCCCGGCAGGGGCGCGCCGGACGAAAGGACGCGCGAACCGCCGGACGGTGCCGCATCGATGCGGCCAATCGAACTTCGGAGGCCAGAAACGTGAATTTCGACAAGGAACTGGATGCGCGCGGGCTGTCGTGCCCGTTGCCGATACTCAAGACCAAGAAATCGCTGAACGAGCTTACCTCCGGTCAAGTGCTGAAGGTGGTCGCCACCGACCCCGGCTCGGTCAAGGACATGCAGGCATTTGCGAACCAGACGGGGAACCCCCTCCTGTCCTCGGCGGAAGAGAACAAGACCTATGTCTTCTATCTGAAGAAGAAGTAACGCGGCTGTGCGCACCCGCCCCGAATCCACCTGACGCGAAGGATTCTCCATGGCAACGCTAACGGACAAGATGCCCATCGTCGCGACGGACGCCGCGCTCGACCGGGTCATCAGCGAACGGATCGACCTCCTGCTCGGCCAGAAGCTCGAGGCGAAGCTCGCGGAACTGAAAGCAGCGAAAACGCCGGCGATGACGATCATCGCCACCAAAGGCACCCTCGATTGGGCGTATCCGCCATTCATCCTGGCGTCGACCGCGGCGGCGCTCGGCTGGAACGTCTCGGTCTTCTTCACGTTCTACGGGCTCGAGCTGCTGAAGAAGGACCTGTCGGGCCTGCAGGTGAGCCCGCTCGGTAATCCCGCCATGCCGATGAAGATGCCGTTCGGGCCGGAGTGGTTCAAGTCGATCCGCTGGAACATCCCGAATGCCCTTCAATCGGTGATTCCAGGCTTCGAGG
>JANMBN010000007.1:0-1892 GCA_031360485.1 Betaproteobacteria bacterium
GATCGCGCAGCCGACCGTCGCGGTCATCAACAACGCGCAGCGCGAACACCAGGAATTCATGAAGAGCGTCGCCGACGTGGCCGCCGAGCACGCGGCGCTCGTTCGCGCGCTGCCGGACGGCGGCACCGCCGTGCTCAACGCCGACGACCCGTACGTCGACGTGTGGCGTGCCGCCGCGCGCGAGCGTCCCCGCGTGACGGTGATCGAATTCGCGCTCGATCACGAGGCCGCGATTCGATTGCGCGAACCGTTCCCCGCCGATGGCGCTCTGCGCATGTCGACGCCCGCCGGCGACGCGACCGCGAGGATTAGCGCGCCCGGGCGCCACAACGCCGCGAACGCTCTCGCGGCGGCGGCCGCGGCGCTCGCGATCGGAGTGCCGGTATCCGCGATCGTCGAGGGCCTCGAAGCGTTCCGCCCCGTTGCCGGTCGACTCGCGCCGCTGCGAACGGCCACGGGCGTGACGGTCATCGACGACACCTACAACGCGAATCCCGATTCGGTGCGCGCCGCGATCGACGTGCTCGCCGCTGCGCCTTCGCCGCGCTGGCTCGTCCTGGGCGACATGGGCGAAGTCGGAGTGAACGGGCCGGGCTTCCACCGCGAAGTCGGCGAGCACGCGCGCGCCGGTCGAATCGACCGCCTGCTGACGGTCGGACCGCTGGCCGCGGAGACCGCGGCGGCGTTCGGCGCCGGCGCCGAGCATTTCGCCACGGTGGAAGCCCTCGCCGTGCACGTCGTCGCGTCCGTGCCGGCCGGAGCGAGCGTGCTGGTCAAGGGTTCGCGGTCCATGCGGATGGAGCGTGTCGTCGCGGCGCTTTGCGGTCCGTCGCACGCCGCAGGAGCGCACTGATGCTGCTTTGGCTGACCGAGGTCCTCGCGAAGGACGTCCGTGCGTTCAACGTATTCGGCTACCTCACGCTGCGGGCGGTGCTGGCCTGCATGACGGCGCTGTTCATCTCCTTCATCGTCGGTCCCAGGGTCATCGTGTGGCTGACGCGGATGAAGATCGGACAGTCCGTTCGCGACGACGGGCCGCCGACGCACCTCGTCAAGGCCGGGACGCCGACCATGGGCGGCGCGCTGATCCTGGTTTCGATCACCGTGACGACGTTGCTGTGGGCCGACCTCGCCAACCGCTTCGTGTGGGTGACGCTGCTCATGACGGTCGGCTACGGCGCCATCGGCTGGGTCGACGATTATCGCAAAGTCGTCCAGCGCAATCCGAAGGGCTTGCCCGCGCGCGTGAAGTTCCTCTGGCAATCCATCATAGGCCTCGTCGCCGCGATCTATCTCGCGTTCTCGGTCTCGGCGCCGGACAACGCGCGCTTCATCCAGCTGTTCATGGCGTGGATCGGCAGCGGCTTCAACCTTTCCCTGCCGCCGAAGGCCGACCTCATCGTCCCCTTCTTCAAGACGATCACGTATCCGCTCGGCGTCTGGGGGTTCATCGCGCTCACCTACTTCGTGATCGTCGGCACCAGCAACGCGGTGAACCTGACCGACGGCCTCGATGGCCTCGCGATCATGCCGACCGTGATGATCGCCGCCGCGCTGGGCATATTCGCCTATGTCAGCGGCAACGCGATCTTCGCGAAATACCTGCAGTTTCCCTACATCCCGGGCGCGGGCGAACTGGCGGTCATCTGTGGCGCGATGGCCGGCGCCGGGCTCGGCTTTCTCTGGTTCAACGCCTATCCGGCGGAAGTGTTCATGGGCGACGTCGGGGCGCTTGCGCTCGGTGCCGCGCTCGGCACGATCGCGGTCATCGTCCGACAGGAGATCGTGCTTTTCATCATGGGCGGCGTCTTCGTCGTCGAAACGCTTTCGGTGATTGTTCAGGTCGCATCGTTCAAGCTCACCGGCAAGCGCGTGTTCCGAATGGCGCCGAT
>JANMBN010000027.1:0-2551 GCA_031360485.1 Betaproteobacteria bacterium
CTTGGTGGCGACGGCGCGGATCGTCAGAGCCACGGTCTCGCCCCCTACGACCCAAGCCAGCGGATTGCCTGCATCGTCTCGCAGCGTGACTTCGGTGACGCTTGCGCCGCCCTTGCCGAATGACGCGGCGCCAGGGTCGAAGGTCTGCAGCTCGAGGTCGTTGCGGAACGGCGACGCATTGAGGTAGCGCAGCTGCTGGTCCACGGGTGGTGCGTTTCGGCGCACCGGCGTGATCCTGCGCGGCGCCGGCACCGCCGACTTGCCCTGCAGCGACTCGAAGAGCTGCTCGAGGTACGCTTCGCAGACGGCCTTGCTCTCGTCGGACATCCGTGTCCGGCCCTGGTCCAGCCACAGCGCGCGCTGGCAGAGGTTGATGACGGCGCCGGTATCGTGGCTGACGAACAGCAGCGTGCCGCGCTCGCGGAAGGCGCGCAGGAAGCGCATGCATTTCTGCGTGAAAAGCGCATCGCCGACCGCGAGCGCCTCGTCGATCACCAGGATGTCGGCGTCGATGTGCGCCATCACGGCGAACGCGAGGCGGACCACCATCCCGCTCGAGTACATCTTTACCGGCTCGCCGAGGAAGCCTCCGATGTCGGCGAACGCGGCGATCGCATCGAACCGCGCGTCGAGCTCCTGCCGCGTGAGGCCGAGAATCTGTCCGTTGAGGAAGATGTTCTCCTGGCCCGTGAATTCCGGATTGAACCCGGCGCCTAGCTCGAGCATCGCGGCGACGCGCCCGTACACGTCGACGCTGCCCTGGGTCGGCGCAAGCGTGCCGCAGACCATCTGCAGCAGCGTCGACTTGCCCGAGCCGTTGCGGCCGATGATGCCGACGGTCTCGCCGCGGCGGATCTCGAACGAAACGTCGCGAACGGCCCAGAACTCCTCGAACAATTGCCTGCGCCCGCGCCACAGCAATTGCTTCAGGCGATCCCCGGGCGACTTGTAGATCTGATAACACTTGCCGAGCGCCGTGGCGCGTATCGCGACGTCAGAGGACATCCGCGAACCCCGTGCGCGTCCGCTGGAACCAGGCGAGCCCCATCCATGCGATCAGTGCGCCGATGACCGTCATCGTCGCCATCGCCCACCAGTCCGGCAGGTGGCCGAAGATCACGACCTCGCGCGCCTGCTCGATCGTGGGCGTCAGCGGATTCCAGCGAATCAGTCCCCGGAACTCCTCGGGAACGGCGGAAACGGGATAGAAGATCGGGCTCACGAACATCAGCACGGCCGTGATCACGCCAACCGACTGGCCGACATCGCGGAGATAGACGCCCAGCGACGCCAGCAGCCACGACAGGCCGAGCGTCCACAGCACCAGCGGGAGCATCACCAGCGGCAGCAGCAGCACCGTCCAGTGGAGCGCGCGCTGGACAACGGCGAGAAAGACGAGCAGAACGGCGAGGCTGACCGCGAAGTGGAACAGCGCCGAGCAAAAGGCGACCAGCGGAAGGATCTCCAGCGGAAACACGACCTTCTTCACGTAGTTGACATTGTTGAGCACGAGTCCCGGCGCGCGGTTCATGCATTCGGAGAACAGCGAAAACACGATCAGCCCCGTGAACAGGATGATCGCGAACTCGACCTTGCCGTCGCCACTCCCTTCGCTCCACCGCGCCTTGAAGATGACGCTGAATACGAACGTATAGACGACAAGCATCAGCACCGGATGGAAAAGCGACCAGAGGAGCCCCAGCACCGAGCCGCGGTAGCGGCCCATCACGTCGCGCCGCGTCAGCTGCCCGATCAGCGTGCGCTGCTGCCACAGGCGGCCGACCAGGTCACCGAGACGGGTCGCCGATTTTGGGGACGGGCGCGTGAGTGCCTTGGACACGTTCGGGGTTTCGCAGGGCAGGGGGAAGCGGCAGGCGAACCGGGCGCGCTGGCGAACGGGCTGCCGTCGGTGGCGGATCGGTGCGCGTGGAAGCCGCAGGACACACGAACAACGGCATTGTAACCCTTTCGACAGGCCGCCGAAACGAGCGCTGCGCACGCTTGCCGGGATCCATCCCTCGATCCCCGACAGCCCGGTTCCGCCGGCCGCCGATCACGGAGTCCCGGTCGACGTGGACCCGTCCCGCCATGCAGCGAGCAGCGCCGATTCCAGATCCCGTGTGAAGCGCATCATGTCGAAGAGCGGCGCCTGGTGCCGCCCCTCGCGCAGTCGCCGCCGATAGTCCGAAAGCAGCGCCGGATCCCGGGCGATCGCAAGCGCCCGCGCCTCGTACTCGGCGGGGTCGAAGGTGACGAGTTCCGGCAAACCGATCGCGCGAAGCTGGCTTCCCGCGACGCGGCTCGCCATCGTCCTGCCGGCGCAGGTCAGCACCGGCAGGCCCATCAACAAGGCGTCGTTCGCGGTCGTTCCGGCGTTGTACGGCGCCGTGTCCAGAAACAGATCGGCGTGAACGTGGCGCGCAAGGTGCTCGGCAGCGGGGACGCGCGGGGCGAACACGAGGCGATCCGGATCGACGTCCCGCGCCGACGCTTCGCGGCGCAGATTGCCGACCGCCGCGGCATTGCCCGGGGAAAGCCAGAGGACGCTGTC
>JANMBN010000049.1:0-19829 GCA_031360485.1 Betaproteobacteria bacterium
CTCATTGCTGCGGCCTCGGCAGTGCCGTGCCAGACCGGAGCGGCTCGCGATCGGCCGCCACCCGCGCTCGCAGACGCGCCCTTCGGGCCTGGGCTTCGCCCTGCTCGCGCGGGCGTCCCCCGGAGGGACGGCGCGCAGCGCCAAGGGTGCCCCGATGAGCCTCTACGTTCCCGCGCATTTCTCGGCCCGCGACCGGGCGACGACCGCGCGCCTCCTGCACGAATACCCGTTCGCGACGCTCGTGACGCCGGTCGCTCCGGAGCCGTACATCACGCATCTGCCGCTCATCCATGTCGCCGACTGCGAGCCGCACGGCACGCTGCTCGGTCATTTTGCGCGCGCCAACCCGCACAGCCAGGCAGCATCGAAGGCTGAATCCGTGGCGATCTTCCACGGCCCGCACGCGTACGTGACCCCCTCATGGTATGCGGAACCGGCCGTTTCCGTCCCGACCTGGAATTATGCGGTCGTCCACGTGCACGGCACGATAGAACTGGCGGAGAACGCCGCGGAAACGCGCGCCGTCCTCGACCTGATGATCCAACGGTTCGAGGCCGGCCGCGACACGCCCTGGAAGCTCGGTCTCGACCCGGTCGGACTCGATGCGATGGTCCGGGCCATCGTCGGGTTCAGAATCAGGGTGAAGCGGATCGCCACGAAGCTGAAGCTGTCGCAGAACCGGACGCCCGAGGACCGCGAGCGCGTCGCGGCCGGTCTCGATGGCGAAGGTTACGCCGAGGCGACGGCGATCGCGGCATGGATGCGCGGCCAGACCTCCGCAACCTGACGCGACGCCGTGAAGGACTTCAACAGAGCCGCAGCGCGGACAGTTCGAGCAGGAGATCCGGATTCTGATAGCTGCGCCAAACGACATAGGCGAGCAACGCGGCGAGGATCACGCCGATCGTGTGCCACATCGCGCGCGTGGTGCGTCCGCGCCCGGCGAACGGTTCGGACGCGTTTGGATCGGCTAAGGGTCCCACACGCGGAGATTACGCCCGCGCGGGACTTTCCGGCAACAGGCCGTGGATCGCGGCGGATGACTGCAGCAACTGCGGCGTCAGCGGCGACTGCGACGCGACGCCGAATTCGCGCATCATCGCCATGATGGAACTGAAATCGGCGGCGGTCTGCACCTCGGCGATCGGCTTCGCCAGCAGGTTCACGGCGCGCCCGCTCACGACCAGCGGAAGCTCGTGCGGCAACTCCGCGCGGAGCGAGCGGATTTCCTGGCCCGCGATCTTGCCCGAGATGCCGCGATCGAACAGCAGCACGACCAGGCTGGTCTTGTATGCGGTCGCCGCGCTGGCGATCTCCTGCGCCGGCACGCCGGCGCCCAGCGTCAGGCAGTTGACGCCTTCGGTGAAAAGCAGCAGTTCGAGGATCGCGAGCCCGAGCTGGTTGGGGTCGTTTGGCGGCGTGGCGAGGAGGACCTGGCGCGCGTCGCGCGTGGGGCGAACCAGCCGCGTCACGTCGCGCAGCAGGCGCTGCGCGAGATCGGAAAACCGGAGTTCCTGGAAATTCTGCATCTCGCCGCGAACCACCCGCTCGTGAACGGCCTCGTTCAGCGGAATCAGCGTCGCCTCGAGAAACTTGCGCATCCCCTGGCCCACGAGGAGCTTCGAAAGATGATTCTGCAGTTCGCCGATTCGATGCTGCGCAAGCAGCTTCACCCCCGCCTCGATCTCGCCAGGCAGCGGCGCAGGGTCTTCGACGGTGAGTCCCAGCATCGATTGCAGGACGGATTCGGTCAGCGGAACGACGGCGCCCGCACGCCAGCCTTCCGACAGCAATTGCTTGATGAGCTTCAGGCGGGCGACCTGGTCCGGAGGGTAGACCCGGTCGCCAAATCCGTCGCGCAGCGGGGCCGGAAAGCCATACCGGCGCTGCCACATGTACAGCTGTTCGCGGCGCAGGCCCGCAATCCGGACCACTTCCCGGATGTGCAGGGCGCCGCGCGCGTCGGTCGCGGCCACCGTGACTTCTGCCGGTTCGGCTGGCGGCTCGCGCCGGCGGGCCGGCGCCTTGATCAGGATGCCCATCGTCGTCGTTCCCTAGCGTTTTGCGTCACTACTTCGGCGCAAGCTGTTCTGCACAAGTATTTGAGAGGTCGCGTTCCACGGTGTTGCCGTTTGTCGACGGGCGTCAGGGGCAGCCGCGTCGGTCGAGCAATAGCTGTGGAGCACGGGCCGTACCATGCACGATGCGTGCCAATGCCTCCGGACGGCTATTGCCCGCCCCTGCGCTTTTGGGCGATGATCTGCCCGGGATCGGTCAGGACAGGCATGTTCGCGGGTCCGCGCCGTGTTCCCGCCCCCACCGGCCCTGGCGCGAAACGGAGCGACCGCAGGCCGTGCGCGGCATTTCTGCAGCGATCAGACTCGGTCCGAATCTTGAGCCGCCCACAAGATGGGACCACGCCACCGCCGCGATGTTCAGATTTCGCAAAAAACCGCTAGGACCGTTCGATGACGCCAGGTCCGTCCAGCACTGGCTCGCGTCGCTTCCGGCCAACGATCCGCTCGCGGCACAGCGCGAGCTGCTCGTCGAACTGCGCAGGCTTGCGGAACGCACGGCGCGACGCACGCCGTCCGGACTTGCCGCAGTCTTCATCGTGGACCGAAAGACGAGCCGCGTGGTCAGAACCCTCATGGCGCAGTATGCCGAACACGCCCATCGGTCGGCGAAGATAGAAAATCAGCTCTGGCATTCGCTGTTCGACCTCACCCAGGGCTTTCACGCGTGCTACGCGGCGTTCGGGCGCGAAATCGCCGACCATCCCCACCACGCCAGGTGGCAGGCCTTGCTGCCGGAGCTCGTCGCGCGGCGGCTCGTCCATCTCGGCCACGACGCGAAGCTCCGCCTGTATCGCTGCGAGCAATGGATTCCCGCCAAGTGGGCAGAATTGCACGCGACGTTCACCCGCGCCTGCGCGGTGAAACTGGAGCGCCAGTCGATCGTGCTGAGCGCGACGCGCGGCGCCACGACGGTCGAGCGCGAGTACCTCGCCGTCCTCCTGCTCCTCCTTGCCGATCCGGGCAATCTGACGCCGAAACAGATCGAATGGGTGGCCGCGCAGCTTCATGAATGGTGCCAGCCCCTGCGGCTCACGACCGAGCCGCGGACCGCCTCGACGTTCTATGTCGATCTCGCGGGAAGCGCCGGTTTGCGGCGCCGTGCGCTCGGTCCGATCGACGGCCGCGCATTGTTCGTCGACACCCGGCCGCTCCACGCGCAGCTCGTGGAAAAGCGCACCGAACTCGAACAGGCGGCGAAGACCGATCCGCGTTCCGAAAAGGCGCCCCATCGGCGCGAGCAGCTCGACCTGTTCGAAAGGATCGCGAGCCGGGTCGACCCGGAGTTCAAGCCCGTCACGCGGCGCGGCGAGCGCACCCCGGCGAGCGGCGCCGTCGACGCAATCATAGGCTTGGGCAACATCACGAATTTTCTGCGCGACGACGGCCCCGCGCCGACGACCGAGCTCAATTCCAGCCGAAGCTTCGCCAACACGATGGATCTGGCCGTGTTCGGCCGCACGCGGACCGAGCCGGACATTCGATCGGATTACGCGCGCCGTCGACTCGTCGCGTTCTCGGCTCCCGGCGGGCCATGGGAAATGAAGGACATCAGCACGTCGGGCTTCCGTCTGCATGCGCCGATGAGCGTCGCGACCGAGATCACGCTCAGCATGCTCGTGGCGATCAACCGGCGCGGCCCCGAGACCTGGGTGATGGGGATCGTCCGCAGGGTGAGGCGGCTTTCCGCGGACCGCGCCGAAATCGGGCTGCAGCTGATTGCGAACACGCTGATCAGCGCCGAACTCGTCGAGCAGCGCAAAGCCGACGCTCACTACTCGGTCGACGGCGAGCACGCGGCGCCGGTTGGCCGCAAATTCCGCGGCCTCTTCCTTTCGTTCAGCAAGCGCGCCGGCGATCCCCCGGTGCAATCGCTGATCGTCCCCCCGGTCGAGTACCGGGCAGACAAACGTTACATGCTGCAGATTCCCGGCGCGGCGCGCCCGATCCGGTACGGACGCCTGATCGAGCAGCATATCGACTGGGTCTGGACGGTCGTCGAGCCGCTCGAGCCGGACCCCGTGCCTGCGGCTTGATTCGACACCATGGCCACCGACCGCTACGCCGAGATCTTCGCGGCGCACCGCTGGGACGTGCCGGCGCAGTTCAACATCGCGGAGGCGTGCTGCGGGCGCTGGGCGAGCGACCGCGCGCGCTTCGCGCTCTACTGGGAGGACGAGTCGGGCGCTACGGCCGCCTTCACGTTCTGGGACCTGCAGCAGCAGGCGAACAGGCTGTCGAACGCGCTCGCGTCGCTGGGCATCCGACCCGGCGACAAGGTCGCGCTGATCCTGCCCCAGCGGCCCGAGACGGTGGTCGCACACATTGCGCTCAATCAGCTCGGCGCCGTCGCGGTGCCGCTGTCGTTCCTGTTCGGCCCCGACGCCCTCGAGTACCGCCTCGTCGATTCGGAGGCCAAGGCCGCGTTCGTCGACCCGCAGTCGCTGCCGGGCTTCGCGCCGATCCGCGATCGCTGCCCGGGGATTTCCGCGGTCATCGGCGTCGCCGGCGCGCGCGAGGCGTGGATCACAAGCTACGAAACGCTGATCGAGAAGGGCTCGGGCGACTTCACGCCGTTCGCCACGCGCTCCGCCGATCCGGCGCTGCTCGTCTATACCAGCGGCACCACCGGGCCGCCCAAGGGCGCCCTGATGCCGCAGCGCTGCCTGCTCGGCAACCTGCCCGGCTTCATCCACTCGCACGACGGCTACCCGCGCGAAGGCGATCTCTTCTGGTCACCCGCCGACTGGGCGTGGACGGGCGGCCTGATGGACGCGCTGCTTCCCGCGCTCTACTTCGGCCAGCCGATCGTCGGCTATCGCGGACGCTTCGATCCCGAACGCGCGCTGGCGCTGATGGCGAAGTACGGGGTCCGCAACGCGTTCCTGTTCCCGACCGCGCTCAAGATGATGATGAAGGCGTTTCCCCGGCCCAGGGAACGCTTCGAACTCCGCTTGCGCAGCATCATGAGCGCCGGCGAGGCGGTCGGGTCGACCGTCTTCGACTGGACCCGCGACACCCTCGGCGTCACGATCAACGAGATGTTCGGCCAGACGGAGATGAACTACATCGTCGGCAACTCGCAGGAATCGTGGCCGGCGAAGCCGGGCTCGATGGGCCGCCCGTATCCGGGGCACAGGATCGCCCTCGTCGACGACGATGGCGCCGAAGTCGACGCCGGCGAGATCGGTGAAGTCGCCGTCAACCGGATCGCGCCGGACGGCAATCCCGATCCCGTCTTCTTCCTCGAATACTTCAAGAACCCCGAGGGAACCGCGAAGAAATTCACCGGCGACTGGTGCCGCACGGGCGACCTCGCGAAGCGCGATCCCGAAGGGTATCTGTGGTACCAGGGACGCGCCGACGACATGTTCAAGTCGGCCGGGTATCGGATCGGACCGTCCGAGATCGAGAACTGCCTCGTCCGGCACGCGGCGGTCGCCAACGCCGCGGTCGTCCCGTCACCCGACGACGTGCGCGGCAACATCGTGAAGGCGTTCATCGTCCTCGCGCCGGGACATTCGCCATCGCGCGAGCTCGAGGACGACATCCAGCAACACGTTCGGCGTTCCCTCGCGCCCTACGAATACCCGCGGGAAATCGAGTTCATCGACGCGCTGCCGATGACGACGACGGGCAAGGTCCAGCGGCGCGTGCTGCGCGAGCGCGAACGCGAACGCGAAAGGAAAGCGCGTCGGGGTTCGAGCTAGAAATCCGGGGGACCGCAAGCACCCTGTCGCGAGGTCCTCGCGCGCGTTTGCGGCTGCGGGCCCCTAGCCGGCGCCGCTCCTCAAGCGCTCCAGAAATGCGCGGTGCATCAGCACCCAGGTGACCGCGGGGACGACCGTCGGCAGGATCAGCGAGCCGAACTGGAACGCGAACGCGATCGTCTCGCGCTGCCAGGCGACGAACCCGGTCTGCGACGCCACGAGCGGCCCCGCCGTGATCGCCACGTTCTTCAGGAAATCGGCGAGCACGCCCCACGCCACGAACGGCATGAGCGCCGCGTAGCCGACGCCCAGGCGCAGCGGCCATCGGGCCTCGCGCGCGGCCAGCACCAGCGCCGCATAGAGCGGCAGGCCGAACGAATAGAGCAGCAGGTCGACGTCGACGACGATCTGTCCGGATTGCGCGGCTGACGTCCCCGGCTTGAGCGATGTGGCGAATGTCAGCGTCGCGCCCGCCCGCTCGATGCCGCGCACGAGGTCCCCGAACCCCGCGCGCGCGACGAGCTCGACGATGATTACCGCCGGCCACAGCAGCAACGGCGCGGCGAAATACCAGACGACGAACGTTGCCGGCAGCCACGCGAAGACTCTTATGACGAACGCGCCGAGCGGGCTCCGGGTCGCGCTTGGCACGGCGGTCGCCGCCGTCTACGCCGAAGCCGGCGCCGCGGACCGGACCACGGGCGGGCCGCCGGGCGGGCCGCCGGAATCGCCGGAGCGGGGAAGCATCCGGACCCAGACGAGCCACACGACCAGCACGTCGAGCATGATCAGCGCCTGCCAGACATAGAGGTGCGCCCATTCGAACGCCTGCATGTTCCACTGCCCGAGGTAGAACAGGCTGATCACGCGCACGACATTGAGTCCCTGGACGGCGAGGATGCCGGCGGCCAGTCCGACGAGCTTGTTCTTCCAGGGCGCCGGAAACGCGAGCATCGCCGCGACGAGCACGATCGTCGCCTCGACGCCGTTGCAGCCCGCCTCGATCGAAACGGCGAACCCGTTGACCGTGCTTCGCAGGATCTTGCCCGCCGAGGCGACCCCGGGGTCGACGACCGTGACCAGCCAAGCGCTGATCGCCGCCAGCGCGTTGGTCCACGGGACGACGAAATACTCCTGCGCCCAAGGGGTGAGTTCGAGACCGAACAGAACGGCCTGCAGCACGACGAACGCGGCGAAAAAGCGAAGCACCGTGCGATTCTACCGAACCCGTCAGCCCGTTCCGGTCTTCGTGCGCGCGAGCGGCGGGTTCGCTGCAAAGTAGCGGCGGATGCCGTCCCCCATCGATTCGGCGAATTTTGCCTGGTGGCGGTCGCTGCGGAGCTTCATCTCCTCGTCGGGGTTGGAGATGAACGCGGTCTCGACCAGAACCGACGGAATGTCCGGCGCTTTCAGCACCGCGAATCCCGCCTGTTCGACCGCCGCCTTGTGCAGCGCATTCATCGTGCCGATGCTGTCCAGCATGTGGCGGCCCAGTTTCAGGCTGTCGCTGATCTGCGCCGTCTGCGAAAGATCGAGCAGCGTCCGGGCGAGCACCGGATCCTTGCTGTCGAGGTTGACTCCGCCGATCAGGTCGGCGGCGTTCTCCTTCTGTGCAAGCCACTTCGCGGCGGTGCTGGTCGCGCCGCTCTCCGACAGTGCGAACACGGACGAGCCGCGCGCGCGCGCCTCCCGGAAGGCGTCGGCGTGGATGGAAACGAAAAGATCGGCCTGCACGCGGCGCGCCTTCTGCACGCGCGCGGCGAGCGGCACGTAGTAATCGTCATCGCGCGTCAGCATCGCGCGCATGCCTGGCTCGGCATCGATGATGCGCTTCAGCTTTTTCGCGATCGCGAGCGTCACGTTCTTTTCGTAGGTGCCGCGCCGGCCGATCGCGCCGGGATCCTCGCCGCCGTGGCCCGGATCCAGCGCAATCGTGATCCTGCGGCGGCCCGTCAATTTCGACGCGGGCCTCGTCTCGGCGTTGCGGTCCTGCGCGCTCGCGCCCGGCTTCGGATCGGCGACGGGCGCGTCGCGCTTCTCCTCGAGCAGCGCCATCAGCGGGTCGAGCGGCGTCAGCGGGTAGAGATCGAGCACCACGCGATATCCGAATTCGGCGACAGGCTTCAGCGCGAAGAGCTGCGCCCGCGTCTCGGCCTTGAGGTCGAAGACGACGCGCAGAGTGTCGGGCGCCTTCGTCCCGAACCGGATGGCCGCGATGTAGGGGTCCGTCGCCTGCACGCGCGACGGGAGCGCCGCGAGCCCCGACGTGAGCGTCACGCCCTCGAGTTCGAGGACGACGCGGTGCGGGTCCTTCAGCGTGACGACTTCGTGCGCGACCGGCACCGACGCTTCGAAGATCACGCGCGTGTATTCCTGCGCCGGCCACATTCGCGCCGAAGCGATCTTCCCGGCCATGCCCCACGCGGTGGACGGTGCGACGAGTTGCGCGGCGGGAACGAGCAGCCACCGGCAAACGCGGCGCCGTTCGAGCGAGACCGCGACTAGAGGTTCGGACGCGCGCCGCCGGCGGTGATCGCGATCAGGCATCGTTCACCGCGCGCGGTATGCGCGTCGAGCGCGAGCTGGCGTCCGCCGATGGAGGGATCGGCGGGATGCGCAAGCGTCAGCGCGAGGTCGGGCGGCGGCAGTCTGCCGGCGACCCGTTCGGGCCACTCGACCACGCAAACCGCGTCGTCCCGAAAGCAATCGGCGAGTCCCGCAGTATCCCATTCGCTTGGATCGGCGAACCGATAAAAATCAAAGTGATAAAAGTATAAGCTCGAAAGCGGGTAATGTTCAACCAACGTGTAGCTGGGGCTCTTGACCGGCCCTGCCCAGCCCAACGCGTTGAGGCATCCGCGCGCCAGCGTCGTCTTGCCGGCGCCGAGATCGCCCGACAGCGTTATCACCATGCCGCCGTGCAATCCGGAGGCGAGCCGAGCGCCGGCCGCCTCGGTCGCGGCGGCGTCGGGAAGTTGTAGGGTGGCGGTCGGCATGGAAGGCTCGGGAAGATGCGGCGGGGCGGGGGTGTACGCTTGCCGCCATGTCCGCACCGCCCGCCGCCGCACCCGTCGACTGGAACGCGCTCGCCGCGGACATCCGCCGCTGGGGCCGGGAGCTGGGCTTTCAGGAAATCGGCATCGCCGGCACGGACCTGGCGCTGGAGGAGCGACGATTGCTCGACTGGCTTGCCGCGGGACGGCACGGCGCGATGGATTATATGGCAAGGCACGGCACCGCCCGCGCGCGCCCCGCGGAACTCGTTCCCGGCACCCTGCGCATCATCACGGCGCGGATGAACTACCGGCCCCCGAACGCCCGGGCCAGCGACGCGGTGCTCGGCGCGCCGACGAAGGCGTTCATCGCGCGTTACGCGCTCGGCCGCGATTACCACAAGGTGCTTCGCCTCAAACTGGAGCAGCTTTCCGCCCGAATTCGCGCGTCGGCCGGCGAATTCGGCTATCGGGTGTTTACCGACAGCGCGCCCGTACTGGAGGTCGCGCTGGCCGCGAAATCGGGACTGGGCTGGCGCGGCAAGCACACGCTGCTCCTGACGCGCGACGCCGGTTCGTGGTTATTCCTCGGCGAGATCTATACCGACCTCCCGTTGCCCGTGACGGCGCCGCAAACCGAGCACTGCGGAAGCTGCCGCGCGTGCATCGACATCTGCCCGACGGGCGCGATCGTCGCTCCTTACGAACTGGACGCCCGGCGGTGCATCTCGTACCTGACGATCGAGCTGCCGGGAAGCATCCCCGTGGAACTGCGTCCGCTCATCGGCAATCGCGTGTACGGTTGCGACGACTGCCAGCTCTGCTGCCCGTGGAACCGGTACGCGCAGGACGCCGGCGAATCCGATTTCGCCGTCCGGAACGGGCTCGACGACGCCGACCTCGTCGCGCTCTTCGCGTGGACCGCGGCCGAGTTCGGCGAGCGGATGAAAGGCAGCGCGATCCGGCGGATCGGCTACGAGCGCTGGTCGCGCAACCTGGCGGTCGGGCTGGGCAACGCCCCCTCCGACGCCGCGATCGTCGCCGCGCTCGAGGCGCGCGCCGACGACCCTTCGGCGCTGGTGCGCGAGCACGTCGCGTGGGCGCTCGAACGGCACGGCATTCCGGCGTGAGGCACGAACGGCTGGCATCCCGGCCGCCGTCATCGTCATCGGCGATGGAACGGGTGCCAGCCCGCCGCGGAATCAGCGAACGAGCTGATTCATCGAGACGATCGGCAACATCACCGCAAGCACGAGAACCAGCACGATGGCTCCCATTAGGACGATCAAGGCCGGCTGCAGCAGCGCGGCGAACCAGCTGATTCGCCGTCCGGCTTCACGCTCGAGCTCCGCGGCCGCGCGCGCGAGCATGGGCGCCAGCTGGCCGCTCGCCTCGCCGTTGGCCGTCAGGTGGATCAGGACCGGCGGGAACACCCGTTGCTCCTTCAGCGCGCGCGCCAGCGACACGCCCTCGCGCACCAGCAATGCGGCGGCGCCGGCTGCGGACCTGATCGGCAGCGCCCAGACGACGTCGCGCGCGGCGTCGAGCGAGCGCAGCAGCGGCGCGCCGCTTCCCGTCAGGATGGCGAGCGTGCTGGCGTAGCGCGCGGTGTCGACCGCGACGACGAGCCGGCCCGCCACCGGCGCACGCATCAGCGCCGCGTGCCATCGCGCGCGAAACGCCTCGCGCCGGTTCGCGACCGCGAGCGCCATTCCCGCGGCTCCGACGCCGATCAGCCAGTACCACGCGGTTCCGCGGAGGAACCCGCTCAGCGCGATCAGCGCCTGCGTGAGCCACGGCAGCGTCTGCCGGCTTTGCTGGTACACGGAAACGATCTGCGGCACGACGTACACGAGCAGCACCGCGATCACCGCGAGCGCGATGACCGTCACCAGCGCCGGATACACGAGCGCCAGCGTGAACTGCTGTTTCTGGGCCTGCCGCGCCTCGAGATAGTCGGCGAGGCGCTCGAGGACATCGGGCAGCTGCCCGGTTTCCGCCGCAACGGCGACGAGGCCCCGGTAGAGGTCGGAGAAGGTACGGGGCCAGTACCCGAATGCGCCGGCGAGCGTTTCGCCCGCCGCCACCCGCGCCCGCGCGGCGGCAAAGAGCCGCGCCGCGCGCGCGTCATCGGCTTGCTCCGCGACGGCGGAGAGCGCCTGATCGAGCGGCATGCCCGACCGCACCAGCGTCGCCAGCTGGCGCGTCGACAGCGCGACCTGGGCCGCGGGCAGCCGCAGGCGGGCCGTCGAGCCCGGTCGCGCGCCTCCATCACCCGCGGCGAACTCCGCTTCGACGATGACGGTCGGGAACAGGCCCTCCGCGCGCAGCTGATCGCGAACCTGCCGCGCGCTCTCCGCGTCCTGCAATCCGCGGCGCGGTTTGCCGTGCGCGTCGACGGCCTCGAAACGGTACGCGGGCACCGCGCCTCGCGCGCTATCAGTGCCCGCCCAGCCGCCCGAAGGGCACCGAGTGCCCCCTCGGGGGGTGGCGAACGTAGTGAGCCTGGGAGCTGTACATCTCAGGCGTCGCGCGACACGCGAACGAGCTCGGCGAGCGATGTCGTGCCGTCCGCGAGCCAGCGCGCGCCGTCGCGACGCAGCGATGTCATCCCCGCCGCGCTCGCCGCCGCCCGCAGCGCGTGCTCCGGCGCGCGTTCGTGGATCAGCCGGGAGAGCGTCTCGTCGACGACGATGAGCTCGTAAACGCCGCTGCGGCCCCGGTAGCCGGTCTCGCGACACTCGGCGCATCCGGCCGGGGCGTGGAGCGGCAGATTCGGCGGCAGCCCCAGCTCGGCGAGCAGCGCGGCTTCGCCGGCGGTCGGCGCGACCTCGACGCGGCACGCCGGGCAGAGCGTGCGCACGAGCCGCTGCGCCAGCACGCCGAGGAGGCTCGACGCGAGCAGGTACGGCTCGACGCCCATGTCGGCGAGACGCGTCATCGCGCTTGCCGCGTCGTTCGTGTGCAGCGTCGCGAGCACCAGGTGACCCGTCAGCGACGCCTGCACCGCGATCTGCGCAGTCTCGAGATCGCGGATTTCGCCGATCATGATGATGTCGGGATCCTGGCGCAGGATCGCGCGCAGCGCACGCGCGAAGTCGAGCTCGATCTTCGGGTTCACCTGCGTCTGGCCGACGCCATCGAGCGCGTACTCGATCGGATCCTCAACGGTCAGCATGTTGAGCGTGCCGCGCGGAAGCCGCGACAGCGCCGCGTAGAGTGTCGTCGTCTTGCCGGAGCCGGTCGGGCCGGTGACGAGCACGATGCCGTGCGGCTCGCGGATCAGCCGATCGACGGCGTCGAGCGTCGTCGCGCTCATGCCGAGCGTCGTCAGATCGAGCTGGGCGGAATCCTTGTCGAGCAGGCGCAGCACGACCCGCTCCCCCGGGCCCGTCGGCAGCGTCGAGACGCGGACGTCGACCTGCTTGTCGCCCAGCTTCAACGCGAGCCGGCCGTCCTGCGGCAGCCGCTTTTCCGCGATGTCGAGGCTCGCCATGATCTTGACGCGCGAGACGAGCGCCGCGTGCAGCGCGCGCGGCGGCTCGATCACGTCGCGCAGCACGCCATCGACGCGGAAGCGCACGACCGAACGCGCTTCGTACGGCTCGAAGTGGACGTCGGAGGCCCTCTCGCGCAGCGCCTGCAGCAACAGCGCGTTGATCATCCTGATCACCGGGGCCTGCGCCCCGCTGTCGAGCAGGTCGTCGGCCGCCGGCAGGTCCTGCATCAGGCGCGCGAGGTCGGTGTCGCGCGAGAGATCGTCGGAAAGCTGCGCCACCCCCGGCGCCGCGGCGTTGTACGCGCGCGCGAGTTCGGCGGCGAAGCGCTCGGCATCGACGGCGCGCACGACGAGCGGCCGCTGCAGCACGCGTTTCAACTCCGCCACGCCTTCGACGGTCGCGTCGGGACGCGTCAGCACGACGACGCCGCCGTCCTCCTCGCCGCGCGCCAGGACGCCGTGCGTGCGCGCGAACGCGTAGGGGATCCGGTGCGCGAAGTCGGTGGCGGCGGCGGAACGGATCGTGGCCATCGCGAGGAAGACGCTCCGTCGGTCCTTCCGGGCTAGGGTTTCGCGGGCGGCGCCGGGGCCGCACCCGTCGGGGGCCGCGTCTTGTCGCCCTGCAGCGGGGGCGTGGGGTCGGCGCCCGGCGTGCCCGGCATCACACCTTCGGGCGGGAGGGTGGGCTGCGTCGGGTCGCTCCAGAAGAGACGGTGCGGCAACATCTCCCGCTCCTGCTCGCCCCGCAGATACTCGTAGCGCTCCGAGGTGATCTCGCGCCCGTCGGCGCTGGTGCGCAGCACCGTCGGCTTGATGAATATCATGAGGTTCGTCTTCTGCCGCCGGCGCGCATCGTAGCGGAACAGCGCCCCCGCGACGGGAATGTCGCCGAGCAACGGAACCTTGTCGCTGCCGTCGGTCAGGCGGTCCTCGATCAGCCCGCCCAGCACGATGATCTGCGCATCGTCGACGATCACCGTCGATTCGACCGCGCGCTTGGACAGAATGACTCCCGTCTGGGTCGAGACGTCCTCGATGCGCGAGACTTCCTGGTAGAGCAGCAACCGGATCGTCCCGCCCTCGGAAATCTGCGGCTTGACCCGAAGCACCAGTCCGACGTCCTTGCGCTCGAACGTCTGGAACGGCGTCACGGTGGTGGTGTTGCCCGTCGTCGCGTAGCTGCCGGTCACGAGCGGGATGTTCTGGCCGACGATGATCCGCGCTTCCTCGTTGTCGAGTGTGAGCAGCGTGGGCGTCGACAGGATGTTGGCGCCGACCTGCGTCTCCAGCGCGCGCGCGAGGAAAGCGAGGTTGGTGATCGTGCCGAGACCCGGTATCGAGACCGTGCCCTTCATCACGCCGAGTGCGAGCCCCTGGCCGACTGCGCCGGGATTGACCGCGACGTCGATGATGTTGTTGCCGCTGCCGCGCGGCGTGAAGTTCGTGCCGCCGATGACGCGCGCCTGCGTCGTGTTGTAACCCGACAGCGCCTGCCACTGGATGCCGAACTCGGCCGCCTTGTCCGCCGACACCTCGACGATCAGCGCCTCGACGAACACCTGCGCGCGGCGAACGTCGAGCTTTTCGATGATGGCGCGGATGTTGTTGTAGACGGGCTCCGGCGCCATGATGACCAGCGCGTTGCTCGCCGTGTCCGCGGTTATCGTCGCGCCGTTGGCGGAGAACGCCAGTGTGCCGCCGGTCGCGGGAACGGACAACGGCGTCGTCGCCGCCGACGCGGAGGCCGCGCCGGTCAGCGTCGCGCCGGACGCCATCGTCGCCTGCGGCGCGAGCATCGATCCGCCCGGCTGAACCGCGCCGCCATCCCCGCCGGTCAGCATCGCCCGCAGCGTCTGTGCAACGCGCGGGGCTTCGGCGTTCTTGAGGTAGACGATGAACATGTTGCCGCCGGGCCTGCCCGGGGTGTCCAGCTGCTCGATCAACTGCCGGACACGGGCGAGCCGGCCGGGATTGTCGGCGCGAACCAGCACGCTGTTCGAGCGCGGCTCCGCCATGATCGTCACGCGCTGCTGGGTGTCGCCCGTCCCCGCCACGGCCCCGCCCGCGGCGGGGTCGGCGAGCAGCCGGTTCAACAGCGTCACGATGTCGAGCGCCGAGGCGTTCTTCAGCGGCACCAGGACCGGCTCGCCGCCGGGCGGCTGATCGAGCGACGCGATGATCCGGTCGATCCGCTTCAGGTTCTCCGCGTAGTCGGTGATGATGAGCACATTGCTGCTCGGAAACGCGGCGATCGTATTGTTGGGAGTGATCAGCGGGCGCAGCACGTTGACGATCTGCTGCGCGGATTCGTATTTCAGCGTGACGACCTGGGTGACGAGCCGGTCGCCGCCGGCACCCACCGGCCCGACCGATACCCCGCCCCCTTGCTGCTTGGCGTCGGCTTCCGGCACGATCTTGACGACGCCCCCGGCCTCGACCGCGGTAAACCCCTGCAGGCGGAGGGCCGATAGCAGCGTCGGGTAGACCAGGCTTTTCGGGACGGGGCGCGCCGAGATGATGTTGACGGTACCCTTGACCCGCGGATCGATCACGAAATTGCGGCCCGTGATCTCGGCGACGGCCCTGACGACGGCCTCGATGTCCGCGTTGAGGAAGTTGAGCGTAACCGTATCCTCGGCCGCTCCCGCAACGGGGGCGAACGAGGCGGCCAGCGCCACGGCGAGCATGAGGAGCGTCTGCGTGCCCCGGCGGACCGCGCGCGGGAGGGCGTAACGATGCACGAGGCTTCGCAGTTTCGTGAGCAAGCGGGCGCCAGAAAGAACGATCATGATCGCGCCGCAGGAGGCAGCGCGGGAAAACCGCACGAATCGGCGCACATGACCGGTTTTCGCGGCGACCGTGCGTTTTCGCGAATAATAGCATGCGCCCCGGAGGGTTCCCCGATGTGGAAAGCTGAATCCAAAGGCGCCCTTGGCAACATCTAACGGAGCGAATGATCTTTCTCCGGGAGTCCCCATGAATCGAACGACCCTTGCCGCCGGCGCCGCCCCGACGCGGCTCGCCCGCCGACTTGTCCTCGGCACGGCGTTTCTCGTCGGACTGGCGATCGCGCTCGCGCCGCGAACCCCATCGGTCCACGCACAGGAGTCCAAGGCGGCTCCCGCAACGGCACCGAACCCTCAGCCTCCCGCGAAGACCGTGACGATCACGGACGGACGCGGCGTCGAGGCGAAGATCGAAGTGAAGGACGCGGCGGAACCCGCGCCCAAGGCGGCCGGCGCCGCAGACAGCGCTTCCGACGCGGCGGGCTCACCACCCGCGCGACCCGGCGGGCGGAGCGCTACCGTCGGCAAGCGCGCCCGGGTCCAGATCGACGGCCTCGGCACCGACCGCGAGTTCGATTCCTTCGACCAATTCGTCCGCGACGAGCCGGCGATCGCCGCGATGGTGGTCGCGATTGTCGCCGTGGTGTTCCTTGCTCCGGTGCTCGCGATCGGACTCGTCCTCTGGTATCGGATGCGCAAGGCGCGGATGCTCAACGAGACGATGTTAAAGCTCGCCGAAAGTGGTGTCGTGACGCCAGCGGCCGCGCTGGAGGCGCTCCGCGGCGGAAGCCAGTCCGCGGCGCTCGCAACGGCGGCGGCCGCGGCGCCGCTCTACGAGCAGGCCAGGCAGATCCGGCGGCGTGCCGCGTGGTCGGATCTGCGCAAAGGCGTGATCACGGGCGGGATCGGACTCGCGCTGACGCTCCACTCGATGTTCGACGACCGGTCGCCCAACGCACTCGGCCTCGTTTTGCTCTTCGTGGGCATCGGCTTCGTCGTGCTCTGGTGGTTCGAGGAGCGGCAGCTCGCACCGGCGAGCGGCGGGGCGACCGATGCGGGGGCACGGGGACCCATGCCGGGCGGCCCGCCGCCTCCGGCGTGAGCGGCGCAGAGCGCGCCCGCCGGATCACGGTCGTCCGCATTCATACGCCCCGATGTCGGAGCCCGCCCTCACCGATGCCCAGCTCATTGCGCGCGCCGTCATTCACGATGACCGCCATGCGTTCTCGGAACTCGTGCGCCGCCACCAATCCGCGGTGCGCACCACGTTGCGCCGGCTGACAATGGGCAACCATGCGCTCGCCGACGATCTCGCGCAGGAGACCTTCCTGCTCGCGTACCGGAATCTCGGGTCGTTCCGGCAGGAGGCGCGGTTTTCGACGTGGCTCTATCGGATCGCGACGAATGCGTTTCTTGCGGATGCGCGCAAGCGCAGGGAAGAGCCGCTAGGCGACCGCGACGCGGACGTTGCGGACGGCACCGCCGCGGACGCCGAGCCGTTGGATTCGGGGGGGCCCGACCCGGCGCGCGCGGCGTCGCTCCGGCTGGACATGGATCGCGCGCTCGCCGTCCTTTCGGAGGCCGAACGCGCGGCCATCGTCCAGTGCTACCATAACGATCTGTCGCACGAGGAGGCCGCGCAGGTGCTGAATTGCCCGGTCGGCACCGTGAAGACGCATATCCTTCGGGCGAAACTGAAGCTTAAGGCGCGCCTCGCAGCCTGGGCGCCTCTTTGACGGGAATCCGGCCATGACCGATCGAGAGCTCCATCGGACCGACACCGGCGACGACTGGCTCGACGGGCTGCTTCGCGCGGATGGCCGCGAGCACCGCGCGGCCTACGCCGACGACAATGGTTTCACGGCGCGATTGATGGCCGCGCTTCCCGCGCCGGCCGCGTTGCCCGCGTGGCGCAAGCCCGCCCTGGCGGCGCTTTGGGCGAGCGCGGGCATCGGAATCGCGGTCGCCTTGCCTGGAGCGGTCTTCGATGTCGCGCACGGAATGTTGCGCGCGATCCTGGGTCAGCCCGTTTCGTTCACCGGGATTGCCGCCGCGGTGGCAGCGCTCGGCGCAGCGACGTGGGCCGCGGCCGCGATCGCGCTGCGCGACGACTGACTCGCGTCGATCCCGAGCGGGTCCACCGCTCGCGCAGCCACTACTGCAAGGTGAAGTTGACCTCGACCTCGCCAACGTACTTCGCGCCCTCGGCCGTAAATTTCCACTCCATCAGCGCGTCGATGACGGCCTTGTCGAAGTGCTTCGGCGGATCGGCGGACACGATGGTCACGCCGGTGACGTTGCCCTTCTCGTCGATGTTCAGACGCGCGACGACGTGCCCCTTCTCGATGCCGGCCCGCATCGCCGCGCGCGGATAGACGATCTCCTCCTTCTTGATCGGCGTGATGCCCTTCCGGATCGCCGGCTTCGGCGGAGGCGCCGGCGGTGCCTCGACGACCGGCGGCGGCGGGGCGATCACGTACGGCGCGGGCGGGGGCGTGGTGGTCGGAGCCGAAATGACCGGCTCGGCGGTTTGCGGGACCGGAATATCCGGCGGCGGGATGTACGGCTGGACGGGCGCCTGGACCTTCGGCGCTTCCACGATCTTCTTCGGCGGCGGCGGCGGCGGGGGCGGCGGCGCCTTGATCTCCTCGATGATCGTCGCGGTCAGCGGCTTCTTGATCACCTCGACGACCGTGCGTGCGAGCCCCGTGAGCAGCGCGTAGATGATGAACAGGTGAAAGAGAACGACGAACGCGATCCCGATCGCATGTTTGGTCGGGTCTCTCTGCTGCCGTGCGTAATCCATTTGCCATTGACTCCCGTCGGCGGACGCGCGCCCTCGCCCCCGCCAAGCGCTACTCTTCGATGAACTGCTCGCTGCCGACGATGCCGATCTTGGTCAATCCCAGCCGCTGCGACGAGGCCATCACGCCGGCGGCGAGTTCGTACTTGGAGCCCTTGTCCGGACGCAGATGCAGCTCGGGCTGGGGCGCCTGAGCCGCTGCCGCCTTGAGCTTGTCCTCGAGCGTCGCCCGATCCGCCACGACCTCGCCGTTCCAGTAGATCGTCCCGGGCTCGAGCTTGCCGTCCCAGCCGATCGAACCGTTGCCGTCGATGTCTATCTTGACGATTTCGGGCTTGACGAGCGGAGGCGGCGGATTTCCGGTCGGCATGTTGAGATTCACCGAGTGCAGCTGGATCGGAATCGTGATGATGAGCATCACCAGCAGCACCAGCATCACGTCGATCAGCGGCGTGGTGTTGATGTCGATCATCACGTCGGGATCACCCGATCCGCCGCCGGAACCTACATTCATCGACATGACTTCTCCTCGTTGCCGGTGCGTTCGCGTGCGCCGCGCATTCAGCCGCCGCGAACGGGCGGCTCGGTGATGAACCCGACCTTCGCGATTCCCGCCCGCTGGCACGCATAGATGATCCGCCCCACGCCTTCGTATTTGGCGCCGCCGTCGCCGCGTATCTGGACCTCGGGTTGCGGCGTCAGCACCGCAACCTTCTTCAACCTGTCGATCAGCGCCGTGGTGGACTGGATCCGCAGCTCGTTCCAGTAGATGCGGCCGTTCACGTCGACGGAAAGTATGATGTTTTCGGGCTTGGTTTCACGGACTTCGTTCCGTTCCTTCGGCAACTGGACGGGAATCGACGTCGTGACGACGGGAATCGTGATCAGAAAGATGATCAGCAACACCAGCATGATGTCGACGAGCGGCGTCGTGTTGATGGTGGAGATGACTTCGTCGTCGCCACCTTCGGCCGCACCGACGTTCATGGCCATGTTCTAGCTCCGCGCCGGAGATTGGGCGTTGCTCAGCAGCACGGCATGCAGGTCCGCGGCAAAGCTTCGGACGTTGTCCATTGCGGCCTTGTTCCGGCGGACGAGCCAGTTGTAACCGAGCACCGCCGGAACCGCAACGGCCAGACCGATCGCGGTCATGATCAGCGCTTCACCGACCGGCCCTGCGACCTTGTCAATCGATGCCTGCCCCGCGACTCCGATCGCGGTCAGTGCATTGACGATGCCCCAGACCGTGCCGAAAAGCCCTACGAACGGCGCGGTCGAACCGACGGTCGCCAGAAAGGCGAGGCCGTCCTGCGTGCGGCTCTGCACATTTTCGATCGCACGCTGGATCGACATGGTGATCCAGTTGTTGAGGTCCACGTTGCCCAGCATCCCCTCGTGCTTGCCGGACGCCTCGAGCCCCGTTTCCGCAATGAAGCGAAACGGGCTGTTCTTTTTCAGGCCTTCGGCGCCCTGGCGAACGGACGGAGCACTCCAGAACGTCTTTTCTGCCGCCTTCGCCTGGCTGCCCATCTTGGCCTGTTCGTACACCTTGGTGATGATGATGTACCAGCTGCCCATCGACATGATGGCGAGGATCGCCAGCGTGACCTTCGCAACGATATCGCTGCCGCGCAGCAGCGCCTGAAAGCCGTAGGGGTTTTCCACCAGCTCCGTCGACTTTACGCTCGCCGCCTTCGCGGCCGGCGCCGCAGTCGCAGCCGGCGCCGCAGTCGAAGCCTGGGCCGCGGGCTCGGGTGCGGCCGCGGGAGGCGGTGTTTGCGCCCGCGCGGCTTGCGGCAGCGCGGCTGCCGCAATGGCGATGAGCAGGACCGCGAGCACGGCGGCCAAACGGGTCGTCTTCAGCATATTTTCTCCAGGCAATGGCGTTCTGTCGAACGATGGATCCGTGGCCCGCACGTTGGAACGATGCCGGCGCTGACAGGAATGTCCCGGCCGGAATCGG
>JANMBN010000130.1:0-6265 GCA_031360485.1 Betaproteobacteria bacterium
GACCGTACGCGCCTGCCGTGGGTCCGGCTTCAGCCGGACGAGGCCATTCGGCCGGACGCGGCCAGGCGCAGGGTCGCAAGCCGCCTGAAGGCGGCACCACGCGGAGCCGCGGGCAATGAGCGCTGACCGTACGGCGACGCCCCCGCACCCGGGGCCGCTCGCGGGCATGCGCGTGCTCGAACTCGCGCAGATCATGGCCGGACCCACCTGCGGAATGATGCTGGCCGACATGGGCGCCGACGTCATCAAGGTCGAGAAGCTCCCCGGCGGCGATGACGCGCGCGGCTACCACGAGCCACGGGTCAACGGCGTGTCCGCGCCGTTCCTGATGCTGAACCGCAACAAGCGCGGCATCGCGCTCAACCTCAAGCTTCCGCAGGGGCGCGACGTCCTGCTGCGGATGGTGAGGGACGCCGATGTCCTGACGGAGAACTATCGCCGCGGCACGCTGGAGAAGCTCGGCCTCGGCTACGACGTTCTGGCGCAGGTGAACCCCGGCCTCATCTACTGCGCGGTGTCCGGCTACGGCCGCGACGGCCCGCTTCACGACAAAGGCGGCTTCGACCTCATCGCGCAGGGCTTCGCCGGACTGATGGCGGTCACCGGCGAACCGGGACGGCCGCCCGTGAAGACGGGCAACTCGGTCGCCGACATCAACGCAGGCATCCTCGCCGTTGCGGGAATCGCGGCGGCGTATGCGCACAAGCTTCGGACCGGCCAGGGGCAGATCGTCGACACCTCGCTCATGGAAGCCGCGCTGCAGCAAACCTACTGGCATGCGGCGATCCACTTCGCAACCGGCGCATCGCCCGGACCGACCGGGTCGGCGCACCTCCTGACCGCGCCCTATCAGGCCTTTCGCGCCAGCGACGGCTGGATCAACATCGGCGGCGCGAACCAGGCGAACTGGGAGCGCATCGCCGACGTGCTGGGACATCCCGAGTGGCGCGACGACCCGCGCTTCGCGACCAACTCGGCGCGGATGCAGAATCTCGACGCGCTCACCTCGAGGATGGACGCCGTGCTTTCGACGCGGACCAAGGCCGAGTGGATCGAGCGGTTCGACACCGCAGGAGTGCCCGTCGGTCCGGTCCACTCGATCGGCGAGGCGCTGGCGCATCCGCAGACGCTCGCCCGCGGAATGGTCGTCGATCTCGTCCATCCGCAGGCCGGTGCGACCAAGGCTCTGGGCTGCCCGATCCACTTCTCCGCAACACCGACGCGCATCACGCGTCCCGCGCCGCTCCTGGGCGAGCACACGCGCGAGGTGCTGCGCGAGTACGGCTACAATGATGACGAGGTCGACGCGTACGTTGCGGCCGGTGTTGTCGAAGAGGCGAAGGGGCACGCGCCGGCATGACGCCGCAACGCGGCCGAAAGGGAGGGCGTCGGTGGACATCACCCGGTTCATGGACCGGTACAAGGTCGCCTGGGAAGAGAGCGACGAGCACAAACTCACCGCGCTGTTCGCCCCGGACGGGGTGTACCACAACACGCCGTTTGCCGAGCAGCGCGGGCACGCCGCGATCGCCGCCTACTGGCAGCGCACCAAGCTGCAGAGCGACATCCGCCTCGCGTACGAGATACTGGCGGAGAATCCGCGCGGCGGGATCGCGCACTGGCACGTGACGTACCAGGTGACCTCGGAGGAACTGTTCCGCATCTGGGCGGCTTCGACCGGCACCAACGCGCTCGCCCGCAAGCCGGGCGATCCGCTGCCGCGCCTCGCGCTCGACGGCATCGCGGTCGTCGAGCTCGACGCGGCCGGCCTGTGCCAGCATTTCCGGCTCTGGTGGCACAGCGTTGCCGCCACCGGCTGACCACCGTCACTGCGAATCAGGAGGAGCCAATGAAGCCTGCGACCGTCATCTCCGCTGCGATCTTTGCGCTCGTTGCGCTGCTCCACGTCGCCCGTTTCGCGTTCGGCTGGGAGGTGCGCGTCGGCGGCCTGACGATACCGATGTGGGTGAGCCCGATCGGACTTGTCGTCGCGGGCACGCTGGCGTTCCTGCTCTGGCGCGACGCGCGTCGCTGACGGCGCAAGCGCCGCGGCTCAGTCCGCGCGCGCGACCCCGCGTGGGGGCAGGAGCCGCGCGGGTTCGGTCAGCGTCGTCGACTCGAACCGGTAGTAAGCGTCGTTGAGGTAGCGCGCGACGTCGACGATCTCCTCGTCGGTCCAGCCCAGCCCTGCGTTGCCGGCCCAGCGGCGCACCTGCCGCTTGAGGCTTGCCCAGTCGGTGACGAGCTTCTGTCCCCGCCAGTGGACCTGCGTGGTGTGGCAGGCGATGCAGTGCGTCGAATACAGGAGCTCGCCGCGAGCCGCCCCGGTTCCGGACTGCGCGAATGCGGCCGCGTGGAAGCCGGCGAAAAGGACTGCGGCGACCCATGATTTCATCGTCCGACGGGGATGGGGGTATTCATGAATGCAAGATTGGACGCGGTGGCCGCGCGCGCGGATCAGGTTGAAGGATTCGCGCCACGGGCTATACGGCCGCCCCGGCGCGCTGAACATCGCGTCAGCAACCAATTGCCGTCGCCCCCTGGTCAGGCGAACTGCCGTTTCAATGCCGATAGGAAAGCTTTTGCGGGGCCGTCATCATTTGCGTCACGGCCGAGGCTCCCGCCTTTTCTCCTGCATCACGTTCAAAGTGTAGTCTGAGGGTATCGATTCATCAAGGAAACCGGACAAAATCGAAAGCGCACTCGAACGGAACGACCGCTTCTGGAACAGGAAACGCACGCAGTTGCGGAGAGCGCCGGCAAGTCAGTGGCTCGGCCGTCCGACCTTGGCGCCGGACTTGCCGACCAGGAAGTCGAGATCCACGCCCTCGTCCGCCTGCATCACCGTGTCGCAATAGAGCTTTACCCAGCCGCGATCCGAATGAGGCTTGGGCACCTTCCACTTGGCGCGCCGGCGCGCGAGCTCGTCGTCGGAAACGTGCAGGCGGATCCTGCGCTTCGCGACGTCGAGCTCGATCATGTCGCCGTTCTGCACGAGCGCGAGCGGCCCGCCCGCCGCGGCCTCCGGCGCCGTGTGCAGCACGACGGTGCCGTACGCGGTGCCCGACATGCGCGCATCGGAGATGCGGATCATGTCGGTGACGCCCTGCTTCAGGAGCTTCGCGGGCAGCGCGAAATTGCCGACCTCAGGAAAGCCCGGGTAGCCTTTCGGCCCGCAGTTCTTCAATACCAGGATGCACGCCGCGTCGACGTCGAGCTTCGGATCGTCGATCCGCTTGTGCAGGTCGTCGATGTCCTCGAACACGACGGCGCGGCCCTTGTGCTTCATCAGCTTCGGCGTGGCGGCGGAAGGCTTCAACACGGCGCCGCGCGGTGCGAGGTTGCCGCGAAGCACGGCGATTCCACCCAGCTTCTTGAACGGCTTCGCGAGCGGCGTGATGACCGCCACGTTGTAATTCACGGCATCCTTGCTGTTGTCCCAGATCGACCGGCCGTTGACCGTGAGCGCCGTCTTGTGCAGCGACGCGCCGATCTCGCGGATCACGACCGGCAGCCCGCCGGCGTAATAGAAGTCCTCCATCAGGTACCGGCCCGACGGCTGCAGGTTCACCAGGCACGGCATGTCGCTGGCCAGGCCGTCGAAATCATCCAGCGTCAACGGCACGCCGATGCGCCCGGCGATGGCGATCAGGTGGATCACCGCGTTGGTGGAGCCGCCGATCGCGGCCAGGGTCTTGATCGCGTTCTCGAACGCATCCTTGGTCAGGATCCTCGACATCCGCAGGTCCTCGTGCACCATGTCGACGATCCTGCGTCCGGTGAACCGGGCGAGCACCTTGCGCCGCGAATCGACGGCGGGAATCGCCGCGTTGGTCGGCAGCGCCATTCCTAGCGCCTCGACCATCGACGCCATCGTCGACGCCGTGCCCATCGTCATGCAGTGACCCGCGGAGCGAGACATGCAGGCCTCGGCCTCGGTCAGGTCGTCCATCGTCATTTCGCCCTTCTTCAGCGCCTCGGTGAACTTCCACGTGTGCGTGCCGGAGCCGATGTCCTCGCCGCGAAACTTGCCGTTCAGCATCGGCCCGCCCGAGAGTCCGATCGTCGGCAGGTCGCAGGACGCGGCACCCATCAGGAGCGCCGGCGTGGTCTTGTCGCAGCCCATCATCAGCACGACGCCGTCGAACGGGTTCGCGCGGATCGACTCCTCGACGTCCATCGCCACCTGGTTGCGGTAGAGCATCGTCGTCGGCCGCATCACCGGCTCGCCGAGACCCATTACCGGAAATTCGAGCGGAAAGCCTCCGGCCTCGAGCACGCCGGCCTTCACATGCTCGGCCAGCTCGCGGAAGTGAGCGTTGCAGGGCGTGACTTCCGACCACGTGTTGCAGATGCCGATCACCGGACGGCCGTCGAACAGGTCGTGCGGAAAACCCTGGTTCTTCATCCACGAGCGGTGGACGAGGGCGTCGCGATCGTGCCGGCCGAACCAGGACTGCGAGCGGAGCTGGCGCTTCGACTTGGAGGGTTTCCGGCTCACTGTGCGGACCTATAGGGGAGTGCGTCGCAGATTCAGGCGACCAGCCGCTGCCCGGTCGCCTTGTCGAAGACGTGCACGTTCGTCGGGTCGATGGCGAGATTCACCTTGTCGCCGGGATTCACCGGCGGCCGCCCGTGGATGCGCAGATCGACGTGCGCCTCGCCGACCTGGATCACCAGTTCCGTCTCCGCGCCGGTCGGCTCGACGACGATGATCTCGCCCGATACGCCGCCGCCCGCGCCCAGGGTCAGATGCTCCGGGCGTATTCCGTAGGCGACCGACTGCCCGTCGGCGCCGGGGCCATGGTCGAGCGGCCAGCGCACACCGCCCGCGGCCTCGACGTGCGCCGCGCCGCTCGCGCGGCGCACCGTGCCCTCGACCACGTTCATCGCCGGCGAGCCGATGAACTGGGCGACGAACAGGTTGTCCGGGTGGTCGTAGAGCTCGAGCGGCGTGCCGATCTGCTCGATGCGGCCGTCGTGCATCACGACGATGCGATCGGCCATCGTCATCGCCTCGACCTGGTCGTGGGTGACGTAGACGGTCGTCGTCTTGAGCCGCTGATGCAGCGCCTTGATCTCGGCGCGCATCGCCACGCGCAGCTTCGCATCGAGATTCGACAGCGGCTCGTCGAACAGGAACACCTTCGGGTCGCGGACGATCGCGCGGCCCATCGCGACGCGCTGCCGCTGTCCGCCGGAGAGCTCGCGCGGGAACCGGTGCAGGTACGGGTCGAGGTTCAGGATCTTCGACGCCCGGTCGACGCGCTCGGCGATCACCTTGGGGTCGGCCTTGCGCAGCTTCAGGCTGAACGCCATGTTGTCCGCCACCGTCATGTGCGGATACAGCGCGTAGCTCTGGAAGACCATCGCGATGTCGCGGTCCTTCGACTCGACGTCGTTGACCTCCTTGCCGTCGATCGCGATCGTGCCGCCGGTGATCTCCTCGAGGCCGGCGAGCATTCGCAGCAGCGTCGACTTGCCGCAGCCGGAGGGCCCGACGAGCACCATGAATTCGCCGTCGGCGATGTCGAAGCCGATGCCGTGGATGACCTTGGTGCTGCCGAAGGACTTTTCGATGTTCGCGAACGATACCGATGCCATGCTTCACCCCGGATTTTTAGCTCTTCACCGCGCCGGCGGTGAGCCCGCCGACCATGTAGCGCTTGAACGTGTAATAGATCGCCGCCGGCGGCAGCGCGTAGAGTAGGCCCGTGGTCATCAGCAGCTCCCACGGCGAATCGTCGGCGGCGAGGAAATTGCCGAGCGAGACGCCGAGCGTGATGTCCCTTTCGCTCGACAGCAGAAGAAATGCATACAGGTACTCGTTCCACGCAAGCAGCAGCGCATACGTCCCCACCGCCACCAGCGATGGCGTCATCAGCGGAAGGTACACCAGCCGGAAAAGCTGCAGTGGCGATGCGCCGTCGATCTTCGCTGCTTCGTCGAGCTCGTACGGCAGCTTGTCGGACGCCTGCTTCAGCACCCAGATCGAATAGGGCGTGGCAATCGTCACCATCGCCAGGATCAGCGCCCACTGGTTGTTGAGCAGCCCGTACACGCCCATCGTCTTGTACATCGGCACCGCGAGGAACGCGGCCGGGATGAAGTAGGTGAACAGCGCCAGGTTCATCACCGTGCGCCCGCCGCGCACCTTGAGTCGGCTGATCGCAAACGCCGCCGAGGTCGCGATCAGCAAGGTGATCACGCCGACCGCGACGGCGATCAGCACCGAGTTGCCCATCTGTACCCAGAAGTGGTCGAG
>JANMBN010000105.1:0-11586 GCA_031360485.1 Betaproteobacteria bacterium
CACAGGGCGTCGAAGTGAAGCGGGGGACAATGTCGATGGGTGCTCTCGTGACCGCTATCGGGAGAATACTTGACCGTCTCCTCTTGGCCGGACGCCGGCATTGACGCGATTCGACCGAGCGGCCGCTGCACAACTCAGGGCAGCCATCTCGGTGTCAATGGTTGCGGCGGCTCGTAGTGCGGCCGTTCAGCGCCGGTGCGTGGTTGACTCTGACTGCGCTGGCCAGCTCGAAGCGGCCGTTGGAGATGTCGGCACGCATTGCCTCAACCCAGCACTTGTAAACTTCGCTCATGTCCCCCATCGCAGAAAGGATTTGCCGCCGGTTTTGTCACCTGAGCCTCGCGCTGGGGCTCCTTGCCGGGGGCGTTGCCATGGACGCTGTCGCGGGCGGCCAGATTTGCACCAGCGCCGACACATTCATTTTCGGTAACCGGGCGGTCGGGAGCAGCAGTACCGCCAACGCGACGGTGACCAATTGCGGCGATGCGCCGTGGTCGTTTACCGACGTCAGCGTGGATCCGGCGACGGGTCCGGCATTTCATGTGAGCACGATCTGTGCGACTGGATTGATGCTCGCGCCCGGCGGGACATGCGCCGTCGGTGTCCGCTTCGCACCCATGGCGCCCGGACAAACGTCCGGAGCCTTGTGGTTGCACAACACCACCACCACGCCGGATCAGCTGATCACGTTCTACGGCCGCGGCATCGACGGACAAAGCGGCAGTGCGTCGCTGACATTCGTTCCCGCGCGCGCCAATTTCGCAGCTCAGTCCGTTGGAACCGAGTCGATGCCGCTTACGGTAGAGTTGCACAACCGGGGCCCGGCGGCGTTGACCCTGAGTGCGATTGTCCTCAACGGCCCCGCGGCATACGACTTCAACTACGGCGCCGACGATACCTGTCAGGTCGACGGCAGGATCGCGGCCGGAGGTTCGTGCCATATTTCGCTCACGTTCCGGCCGCAGGCTGCCGGCACCCGTCGCGCGAATTTGAACATCGATTCTCCGGAACTCGCATCGCTGGCGATCATGCAGGTTTCGGGCATCGCGCAAGATGGCGCGCCGCCGAATTACACTGGGATGTTCCAGAATGCTCCGGCCGGCTCGGAGTCGGGGTGGGGGATCAACTTCACGCACCAGGGCGACATCCTCTTCGCGTCATGGTTCACCTACGATGCCAATGGCAAGCCGTTCTGGGTCTCGATGACCGCGCAACAGCAGCCCGACGGCAGCTTCACGGGTGCGATCGACCAGACCTCCGGATCGCCGTTTTCCGCGGTGCCCTACGACCCCACGCATGTCACGCACAACACCGTGGGCACCGGCCGGCTCGTGTTCAGCGACGCCAATAACGGCACGTTCTCGTACGCGCTCAACGGCATCTCGCAAGTCAAGCCGCTGGCGCGTTTCGTGTTTGCCTCTCCGGTGCCGGTCTGTATGTTCAACGGCGCATTGGCCGCAGCGCAGGCCGTTAACTATACGGACATGTGGGCGGTGCCGAATCTGGCTGAGTCGGGCTGGGGGATCAACTTCACGCATCAGGGCGACGTAATCTTCGTCTCCTGGTTCATCTATGACCAGAACGGCGCTCCGTCTTGGGTGTCCGCGACGCTTTTCAAGAACGCGGCAGGGACCTACACCGGCGCGCTCGACATGACCACGGGGCCGCCGTTCAGCGCGGCGCCCTACAACCCATTGCTGGTCGCGCACACCACCGTCGGGACGGCCGCGGTCGTGTTCGCCGACGGCAACAACGCCACGTTCACCTACACGCTGAACGGCGTGGCGCGCGCCAAGGCGCTGACGCGTTTCGTGTTCGTCGCCCCCGGCACGGTATGCCAGTAGGACCTGCGCACCCGCCGCCCAATTTGCATTGACCGCCCGTTGGCGTGGACGCTGCGCTCGCGATGCCGATCAGGACGTCATCACGAGTGAGGGGAGGGGTTCCGCGGTCGCGGGCGTTTTCTTCATGGTCGAATCATCACGCTTTCTGCATTGAGCGTCAGCGGCGCGCACGCCAGGAATGACGCGGTACATACCCGATCAGCCGATGCGCCTTGTCGGTCGATTGCAGCGATTCGAACTCGCCAAGCGCGCGGGCGATCGGCACCTGCGGAAAACACTCCGCCATCAAATCCCGGCTCGGACGCTCCATCACCGTGTCAGCCGCCGCTATGATGCATTGGTCCGCGCCCACATGCGTGGCCTTGAGCGCGAGGCGGCACGCCTGCGCGACATCGCGGCTGTCGACATAGCTCCACAAGTTCCACTTCCGGATGTTGGGGTCCTTCTGCCAATCCGCGAACGTCACGTATTCGAACGGGTCAATGATGTTCGAGATGCGCAGCCCCATGAACGACGTATCCGGATTCCAGCGATGCATCTGGCGCGCCATCTCCTCGGCGAGCCCTTTCGCGAGCGCGTAGCCGTTCTCGGGGAGCATCGGATGTTCTTCCGTGATCGGAGCGAACGCCGGCATCTCGCGCGTGAATGGCAACCCGAACAGCGTCTCGCTCGAGGCCCATACAACCCGCTTGAGGCCAAGCATCGTTGCCGCGCTGAACACGTTGTAGGTCGTCATCAGGTTGTTCTGGAAGGTAATCACGTCGGGCGCAAGCCCCGGTGCGGGTATGCCAGCGAGGTGCACAACGGCATCGGCCAGTTCGAACGGGCGCCTCCGCTCAACCGTTCCGGCAGCGCGCCGCAGCGCATCGACGGCCTGCCCCATGTCGTTGAGATCGGCCTTGAGGAAGTGACACAGCGGATCAGTCGGGGGCACCAGGTCGACGTTCACCACGCTGTACTCATGCTCGATCAGCTCGCGTACCACGGCACGGCCCGCTTTCCCGCTGCCACCCGTTACGACGATCCTGTTCATTTGCCGGCCTCCGGATGCGATGACGCCGTCGCATGGACGATCATGGTCAATTGTCCCATGGCGCTGGTCGGGCCGCCTTCCCAGCCGACAACTAGGCGATGTGCTGTTCGCATTCGTAGGCCGGATGCGGCCGGGTTGAAGCCTTCACAGAGAGGGTCGAACGTCCGCCATTTAGGGCAAGTCGTTAAGGCCGGTGTTGGCCGTGAACCGTCTAATCGCCCATGCGTTGCAGAACGACCCGTTGCAGACTTTCCTGCCGTCGAGTAGCAGACCTTCGTAGAACTCGCTTACGGCCGGCTGGAGACATTCGGGATATTAGGAGCGTGACCTGAAAGCATTGACCCACTGACGGGCGCAAACGCTGCCGCCAAGTCTAGTATCACGGGAATTTCCATTCATCGACGAGGTAATCCAGCGATGGACCGGCGATGGTTCGTCCTTGCGCTAGGCGCAAGCGCGTTTGCGGCATCGCTTGGGTCGCTCGCGCAGCAGCGCAAGATTCCGCAGGTAGGTTTTCTGATTTCCGAGACTCTTTCCGACGAAACACCCCGCATGGAGGCGCTGCGCGCGGGCCTGCGCGAGTACGGTTACATCGAAGGCAAGAATATCGCTATAGAAATTCGCACCGCCGACGGAAAATACGAGCGGCTGCCGGACCTGGCCGCCGAACTGATTGGTCTCAAAGTTGATTTGATCGTGGCCTTCGGCACCAAAGCGTTGTCCGCCCTCATGGTGGCCACCAAGACGATTCCCATCGTCGATCCGGTCATGGGCGATCCCGTTTCGCTCGGCGTCAGCGGTAGCCTCGCACGGCCGGAGGGAAACGTCACCGGATCCTCCCAGTTCAGTCCGGAGTCCTACGCAAAGCGGTTGGAGTTTCTGAAGGAGGCCGTCCCGCGTATAAAGCGGGCAGCGCTCCTCGTCAATCCAGCCAATGCCAGCAGCCAGCGGCAACTCCAGGAGATTCGCAGCACGGCGAATGCATTGAATCTGGAATTGCTCGTTCTCGAGACCAGGAACGCCAAGGAAATCCGGGAAAAACTGTTAGCGATGGCGCAACGGCGCATCGAAGCGGTCGTGGTTTCCTCGGACACGCTCTTTCGGGCGAGCGCCGGCGCGATTCTGGAACTTGCGGGGAAGCAGCGCATTCCCGTGGCCGGGACGAGGGAACTTGGGGTGGCGGGCGCGCTGATCGGCTACGGGGTCGATCCTGCCGCGCTGTGTCGCCGCGCGGCTTACTTCGTCGACAGGCTTCTCAATGGCGCGAAGCCAGCCGATCTACCCATAGAGCGTGCCACCAAGTTGGGCCTCGTGATCAATCTGAAGACCGCCAAGGCGCTCGGCCTGACGGTCCCGCAATCGTTACTGCTGCGCGCGGACGAGGTAATTAAGTAGCGACGCGAGATGTCCCCTCCTGGCCGAACTGAGACCGTCAAGGTTCAGTCCAATCCGACATCGGCTGCGAGATCAAATCCGGGTTAGGACACATGATGCGCGGCGACTTCTCGCCATCGCTTCAGGACTCGCCATCGTGAATTCGCGGCAGCCGGGTCCTGTGAGTTGGTGTTCTGCTCCTGTTTCAACTTCGCACCGCCGGCAGCACGTGCACCTCCACGCATTCGCGCATGGTGTGCGTGCATTTCCAGTTGCCTGCGCTACACTCCCGCTACGTCTCAGTTGACGGCGCCTTTCTCGACCGTCACCTGGGTGATATTCGCTTCCTCCACCGTAGCACCTGCGTCAGTAGAGACCATGACGTCATATTTCGACAATACCGGACGGAAGGACGTGTGGACCGGCGGTGTGCGGATGATTCCTATCAAGACACCAAAGGGCACGTTCAACGTGTGGACGAAGCGCGTGGGAAACAATCCGGCAGTGAAGTTGCTGCTTCTCCATGGCGGCCCGGCGGCCACGCACGAGTACTTCGAGGCGTTCGACAGCTTCCTGCCGATGGCCGGCGTGGAGTACTACTACTACGATCAGCTCGGCTCGTTCTACAGCGAACATCCCGACGACGACTCACTGTACGAGCTGCCGCGCTTCGTGGATGAAGTGGAGCAAGTGCGCCAAGCACTGGAGCTCGACCGCGACAACTTCTACCTGCTTGGGCACTCGTGGGGCGGCATTCTCGCCATCGAGTATGCGCTAGCGTACCAAAAGCACCTCAAGGGCCTGGTCATCTCGAACATGATGTCGAGCATTCCGGCCTACGTCGAGTATGCGAATGAAGTACTGATGCCGGCGATGGATCGGCAAGTGCTCGCAGAGGTGAAGGCGCTCGAAGCGAAAAAGGATTACAAGAACCCCCGCTACATGGAACTCCTGATGCCGGCGCATTACGAGAAGCACATACTCCGGCGCCCCGCTGCCGAGTGGCCCGATCCGGTCAACCGGGCGTTCGCGCATCTCAACGACAAGATCTACGTCCCCATGCAGGGCCCGAGCGAGCTCGGCGCGTCCGGCAAATTGGCGAATTGGGACCGCAGCAGGGACCTCGCCAAGATTGCCGTCCCCACGCTCGTCATCGGCGCCGAGCACGACTCGATGGATCCGAAACACATGGAGTGGATGTCGAAACAGCTGCCGAAAGGCGAGTACCTCCACTGCCCGAACGGCAGTCACATGGACATGTACGACGATCAGGAAACGTACATGAAGGGCCTGATCGCCTTCCTCAAGAAGTAGGAGATACGACTCTATCGTCGGCGCGGCTTCCCGGGACTAGGTCGTTGCCCGGAATGTGTCCGGGGGGCCGCCGAAGGATTCGCCGGGGCCGGCACGTCCGGGCGGGTATCCCATCCGATGCAGCATTTCCCGATTGACCTCGTCGCACAGCTCCAGCGGTTCATCGGCGATCTTCGACAGCCAGTCACTCTCGTTTCTCACCCAGCGTCCGTCGGCGGTCGCGAGTGTCCGGCGATCGGGGATCCGGGTGCTCACCGGATCGCGACCGATGAACGTCGCGATCCTGTCGAGAACGGCGGCCAGGTCGCCCATGATGTCCTCGTACTTCAGCAGCAGCGTGTCGGGCCGCTCCCAGGGCTTCCACGCCGCCAGATGCGCGGACCACGTGCCGAAACGATGCTGCCCGCGGATGACCGCCTCCAGCGACATGCTCCTGCGATAGAACTCCCACAGGCTGACACTCGCTGCCCGGCCGTCGCGAACAACATAGATCGCAGGATCGTCATCGATGGGATACTCGTGCGTCTTGACCAGGGGCAGACCGCCGTCCGGAAACGTGATCCTGCGGTCCGGTCCAAGCTCGATATGGCCCACATATTCCTCGAGCGCCTTCCTGCCGCCGAAATCGTCGGGATAGACACTGCCCGAACGCAACCCGAAGCAATGCCACAGCACCGTGCGAAGCAGCGTATTTCCGCTGCGCGGGTACGACGCAATCCAGATGATGCCGGGTTTGCTCACTTGCTATGCGACGACAATGAAGCGCGAGGGTATTCGAAGGCGCGATGCGCCCCTAAGCGCCACGTCCAGGCGGCGAGACGCGGTGCGGTCGATCCTCGGCCGGGTTCACGATCGCCCGGACTGCGGACGCCGCCGACGTTGCCCGTAAAGATACCCGTCCTACCCCGTCGGCGCCACTCCGCCTGTGCACTAATGGGATGCCAATCAACCGGATATCCGCATCTGCTCCCTCGACGCGAACCTACACCTGCCACCTGTGCCAGCAGCCTGGTTCAATCTGGCACCGCCTGGCCGACTCCAACTGCAACTCCCCTTCCACGGTATGCTGGGATTCGGCACGGTTCGACGCCGCGAGGCGGACAATGCCCGCGACGGCCATAGGCTCGGCTTATGATGGACTGCGAAACCCGTATTGGCGCGTGCCGGCAGCGCGCCGGATGATTGCGTCATTCGCGCAGCGATAAAACCTGGAGAAGCACATGTATCGACAAAACACGCTCAAGCAACGTCTTCGTGACGGTGAGAACGTTCTCGGCTTCTGGACGATGCTGGGCAACCCGCAGGTGGTCGAGATCCTGGGCCTCGCCGGATACGATTTTCTGGTCCTCGATCAGGAGCATGGCCTCGGCGATGCAACGAGCCTCGCGGCCCAGCTGCAGGCGATGTCCGCGACGCCGGTGGTCGGCGTCGTTCGCGTGCCATGGAACGATCACGTGTATTTGAAACGCGTGCTCGATGCGGGTGCCGAGGCGGTGCTCATCCCCAGCATCGATACGGCCGAGGAAGCGCGCGCGGCAGTCGCTGCGTGCCGGTATCCGCCACGCGGCCGCCGCGGCACAGCGTCGAGCTCGGTGCGCGCCTCGAATTACGGCATGGCGCCCGATTACGTCGCGAGCTGCGCCGACAACCTGCTCATCGCGTGTCAGATCGAATCGGCCAAGGCCGTCGGGAACATCGACGAAATCCTGGCGGTTGACGGCATCGACCTCATGTTCATCGGCCCGTTCGACCTTTCGGCGACCGTCGGTCAGATGGGCAACCTCAAGCATCCGGAGGTCGCACGGCTTATCGGTCACGCCGAGGCGCGCATCACCGCGGCCGGCCGTGCGATGGGCACTGTTCCCCACCCGGGATGCACCTGGAAAGACATGTTTGCTCGCGGCTACCAGTTCGTGAACGCCGGCAGCGACGTCGCCCGGTTGCGCGACGGCTCGCTCGCCGACGTCAGGGAGTTCCGCGCGCTGGGGCGCAAGGCTGCGGGTCCCGGGTCCGCGCCCGTGAAGACGGCATGACCGGGCGGCGCGCGATCGGACCCCTCACACGACGAAACGTAGAACGGAGAATGCAATGAACGAGCCGGCGAGAAACATGTTGTAGACGAGCGCGAACCAGCCCGTAGCCGACGGTGCCGTGAGCGGAGGATCCGTCGCGAACAACGGCGGGCGGGCCGCCATAATCCTTGCACATGACTTTGCCCGGGCTCGGTGCGGGCAGCGCGTGGGCACGACTTCCTGATCGCGTTCTCGTGCAAGCGGCGCGGCGTTTGCCCATCGTGCAACGGCCGGCGCAGGGTGGCGACGGCAGCGAATCTCACCGATCACTTCTTGCCACCGCTGCCGGTGCGCCAGTGGGTCCTGACGGTGCCCAAGCGCCTGCGCTACATTCTGCACCGCGACGCCGATTTCCAAGGTGCTGCTCTGCGCCTGTTCCTGCGGGTGTGTGGAGCAATGCCTGCGGGCGCACGGTCCAGGTTCAGGCCCCGCGGCACGCCTTGGCGCCGCGAAAACGGCCTGCCCGAAGGTAAGCCAATGATTTGTTTGGTTGATGGAAACGGTTTGGTCTCCGGAAGCGCATCAGGATTCGTTGCGGTCATCTGGAGAGTCGTCTCCTCGGACGAGTTGCGGCGTGTGGACGAATTGCTGGGAGAATAGCGGCGACCGGAACTGGCGGCGACGAGTCGCGAGACCGGTCGACGAAGGAGCATTCGGAATGACCTACTGCATAGGCGTGATGCTCGACACCGGCATGATCTTCGCGTCGGACTCGCGCACCAACGCCGGCATGGACAACGTCGCCCGATTCTGCAAGATGACCGTATTCGAGCGTCGCGGGGACCGCGTCGTCGTTCTGCTGAGCTCCGGCAACCTCGCCGGAACGCAGGCGGTGATCGGCGTGCTGAATCAGCGCTGCAATGTAGGCGACGCGGCCGCCAACCTATGGGGCGCAGAGACGATGTTCGACGTCGCGATTCTGGTCGCCGATGCCATGCGCGATATCGAGCGACGCGACGGCGCATACCTGCAGGAGAACGAGGTCGGCTTCAATGCCTCGTTCATCGTCGGCGGGCAGATCGGAGGCGAACCGTTGCGGCTCTTCCGGATCTACGCCGAGGGCAATTTCATCGAGGCGGGAATCGATACGCCCTACTTTCAGACCGGTGAAACCAAGTACGGCAAGCCGATCATCGACCGTGTGATCACGCAACGCACGCCGCTTGCCGACGCGGCGAAGTGCGTGTTGGTGTCATTTGATTCGACAATGCGCAGCAACCTGTCGGTGGGAATGCCAATAGACCTCATCTGCTACGAGCGCGACAGCCTCGAAGTGTCCAAACGGCGGCGATTCGAGGATGGGGACGCCTATTTGAGCGCGCTCAGCCATGAGTGGAGCGCGGGCACGCGGGAGGTGTTTCGCCGATTGCCCGAGCTGCGCTGGTGAATCGCGCGGCGATCGAATCGTTCGTCATCACGTGTGAACACGGGGGCAATCGGATACCTGCGCCCTGCCGACGGCTGTTCCGCGACCAACGGGCGCTGCTCGACTCTCATCGCGGATACGACCCCGGGGCGCTGGTCATGGCGAAGGTTCTGGCCGGCGCCTTCGCCGCGCCGCTCGTGGCCTCGACCATCAGCCGACTGGTCATCGACCTCAACCGCTCGATCGGCCATCCGCAACTCCTGTCGGCGGCAACACGCGGCGCGCCGCCGCAACTCCGAGCGAAGATCGTCGCGCAGTACTACCGGCCCTATCGCATGGAAGTGGAGCGCCTGGTGACGCAATCGGTCGCACGCGGGCGGCGGCTCATTCACATTTCTTCGCACAGCTTCACTCCGGAATTGAACGGCAAGGTGCGGCGCGCCGACGTTGGATTGCTGTACGACCCTGCCCGACGACGCGAGGCCGACCTGTGCGCCCGTTGGAAGGCGTCGCTCGCGGCGATCGCTCCGCAGATCCATGTGCGCCGCAACTACCCTTATGCCGGCAAAGAAGATGGTCTCACTTCGGTCCTGCGCCTCTCCTTCCCCGGTGGCGCCTACATCGGAATCGAGCTGGAGGTCAACCAGACGATTGTCCTCGGCGCCAGACGGCGCTGGATGGCGCTGCGGAGCGCGCTGATCGTTTCGTTGCGGATGGCGTGCGCCGGCTCAACACGCCATCATGAAAGCCCGTGCACCGGGTGACGGTGCGGATGTCCACCCACTTTCGGTGCGAGCCGTGCGTGGCGTCGTCGCGCAATGACCAGAGAATCCTTATGCAAATTCGTGTCGGCTTCGAAATGATCTACGACTGCCCGCAGCCTACTCCGATGATCTTGAACCTCAATGTTCATTTCACGCGGGTATCCGACTTGGTCGGCCGCGACGACCTGGCATTCGACCCGCCCGTTCCCATGGCCGCATATCGTGACAGCTTCGGCAACTGGTGTACCCGTATCGTCGCGCCTAAGGGATCCACGCGCGTCTCCGCGGACGCGATCGTGAACGATACTGGAGAGCCCGACACGATCGTGCCGGAAGCGCGACAGATTCCCGTGCAGGACCTACCCGAAGAGACTTTGCTCTTCCTGCTCGGAAGCCGGTATTGCGAAACGGATCGCCTGTCCGAGACCGCCTGGAATCTGTTCGGACACGCGCCAACCGGGTGGGGCCGCGTCCAGGCGATCTGCGACTATGTCCATCGGCACATCACGTTCGGCTACGAGCACGCGCGGATGACGAGGACGGCGTTGGAAGCGTTCTACGACCGAACTGGCGTATGCCGCGATTACACGCATCTGGCCGTTGCCTTCTGCCGATGCATGAATATCCCTGCCCGCTACTGCACCGGCTACCTCGGGGACATCGGAGTTCCGCCGCCGCACGGCACGATGGACTTTGCCGCGTGGTTCGAGGTCTTTCTCGACGGGCATTGGCACACGTTCGATGCGCGCAACAACGAGCCGCGCATTGGGCGCGTGCTCATCGCGAGGGGCCGCGACGCTTCAGACGTCGCGATCAGCAGCACGTTCGGTCCGAATACGTTAGCGAGCTTCAGGGTTTGGACCGACGAGGTGGCGGCCGTTTGAGTGAATGGACCCCGACCAAGGGCGAGCCGGGGCCTGACGCCCTCCTTGAGGTCGGTCCTGGAGGAAAGCCCTGAAGCGTGCCAGCATCGAGAACTTCCGCCGGCACGATTTGCGGCACACCTGGGCCACGTGGCATCGCCCATCGGGGCCAAGCCCCCGATCAACCGTTTGATATTCAGAGTGGGCCCGGCTGGGATTCGAACCAGCGACCAAGGGATTATGAGCTTCGACAGCGATTAGCAGCATATTTCAAATCAAGCTCTTGCAACACACGCCAAGTTTCAAGAGCAGCGGTAGATAGCCTGGAGTGAAGCGCACGAAGGCAAGGAAAGTTACGAAATCGCCGCGCTCGGTTTGGACGTGAAGCCATTGCCTGACCTCGCAACGCCCGCAGGCCGACGGCGATTGCGGAATATACCTGTTCAAGTATAATCATCCTATGACCGGCAAAGAAAAGCCCCTCGAATGGATAGGGAGCAGCCACCGGGACTTGATGAGTTTGCCGACGGACGTGCGGCGATTCTTCGGTTACGCGCTGTCGCTTGCTCAAGCCGGCGATCAACATGACTCAGCGAAAGTGCTTAAGGGATTCGGAAGCGCCGGAGTGCTCGAGGTGGTCGAAGACGATGCCGGTGGAACGTATCGTGCCGTCTATACCGTGAAGTTCAAGGAAGCCGTGTACGTCCTGCACTGCTTCCAGAAGAAGAGCAAGCGCGGGATCGACACGCCAAAAGGGGACATGGACATCATTCGCGCCAGACTTAAAGTCGCCGAGGCGCTTGCAAAGGAGCTACGAAATGAAAAAACGGCTCATTAACGGTATCGAAGTGCGGCGCAGCTCCGGTAACGTGTATGCCGATCTTGGCCTGCCTGACGCGAAAAGACTCAAGATCAAATCGGGCCTGGTCATCGAGATCAGGAAGGCGATGCGCCGC
>JANMBN010000115.1:0-9119 GCA_031360485.1 Betaproteobacteria bacterium
AACCAAGGCAATCCTGCGCGGCGTCCGGCTCTCGGCCCAGAAGGGCCGGCTGGTCGCCGACCAGATCCGCGGCCTGCCCGTGGACCAGGCGCTCAACATCCTGGCGTTCAGCCCGAAGAAGGGCGCCGTCATCATCAAGAAAGTGCTGCTGTCGGCGATCGCCAACGCCGAGCACAACGACGGCGCCGATGTCGACGAGCTCAAGGTGAAGTCGATCCTGGTCGACAAGGCGGAAAGCCTGCGCCGCTTTACCGCGCGCGAAGGGCCGTGGCAACGTCATCCTGAAGCAGGCTTGCCACATCCACGTCACCGTCGGCGACGGAAAATAAGGAACGTCATGGGCCAGAAAATTCATCCGACAGGCTTCCGGCTTGCCGTCACCCGGAACTGGACGTCGAAGTGGTTTGCGAACAGCAAGAACTTCGCGCCCACGCTGAAGGAAGACATCAAGATCCGCGAATACCTGAAGAAGAAGCTGGGTCACGCCTCGGTGGGACGCATCACGATCGAGCGTCCGGCGAAGAACGCCCGGATAACGATCTTCAGCGCGCGTCCGGGTGTGGTCATCGGCAAGAAGGGCGAGGACATCGAGACGCTGCGCACCGATCTGCGCAAGATGATGGGCGGCGACGTCGGCCTCAACATCGAGGAAATCCGCAAGCCGGAAATCGACGCCCAGCTCATCTCCGACTCGATCGGCCAGCAGCTCGAGAAGCGGATCATGTTCCGGCGCGCGATGAAGCGCGCGATGCAGAATGCGATGCGGCTCGGCGCGCAGGGGATCAAGATAATGTGCTCGGGCCGGTTGAACGGGATCGAGATCGCGCGCTGCGAGTGGTACCGCGAGGGCCGCGTGCCATTGCATACGCTTCGCGCCGACATCGATTACGGCTTCTCGGAAGCCCGGACAACCTACGGCGTCATCGGCATCAAGGTCTGGGTCTTCAAGGGCGAGGTTCTGGCGCACAACGCGGAGCCCGCGTCGGCCCCGGCGCCGGAAGCGCCGAAGCGCCCGGCGCGTCGACCAGGAGTGAAGAATGCTGCAGCCAGCTAGAAGGAAGTTCCGCAAGGAGCAAAAGGGCCGCAACAAGGGCGTAGCGACCGTCGGCAACAAGGTCAGCTTCGGCGAGTACGGCTTGACGGCGACCGGCCGCGGCCGGCTCACCGCGCGCCAGATCGAGGCCGCGCGGCGGGCGATGACGCGTCACATCAAGCGCGGCGGCCGCGTCTGGATCCGGATTTTCCCGGACAAGCCGATGTCGAAGAAGCCCGCGGAAGTGCGGATGGGCAACGGCAAGGGCAATCCCGAGTTCTACGTCGCCGAGATCCAGCCCGGCAAGGTCCTGTACGAGATGGATGGCGTCGACGAGACGATTGCGCGCGAAGCATTCGCGCTCGGCGCGGCGAAGCTGCCGATCAGGACGACCTTCGTCCATCGGCTCGTGGGCTGACGGAGATCACGATGAAGCAAACGGACACCACGAAGGCGCTGGCGGCCAAGTCGCCGGCGGAGCTCAAGACGGAGCTGACCGCGCTGCTCAAGGAGCAGTTCGGCCTGCGGATGCAGAGGGCGACGCAGCAACTTACCAACACCGAGAAGCTGAAGCAGGTGCGGCGGAACATCGCCCGCGCGCGGACGCTCCTCCACCAGAAATCGCGAGCTACCGCAGATAGGGGTCAGGCATGACCGAACAGACACAGACGGCAACGCCGGCGGCAACCCCGGCGCCGCGGAAGGCGATCGTTCAGACGCTGACCGGGCGCGTCATCAGCGACAAGATGGACAAGACCGTCACGGTCCTCGTCGAGCACCGCGTCAAGCACGCGCTGTACGGGAAATTCGTGACGAAATCGCGCAAATACCACGCGCACGACGAAAACAACGAGTTCAAGCCGGGCGACCTGGTCGAGATCGTCGCCTGCCGCAAGCTCGCCAAGACCAAGGCATACAAGGTGAGCCGGCTGATCGAGAAGGCCAGGGTCGTCTGACGAGCGCGTCCTTCCCGCGGGTCCCGGCTCGCCGGGCGGCCGTCGCAACGCATTGATTCGACAAAGAGCTTGCAGGACGCGGGAATTGCTGTCATAATTTTCGTTTCGCCTGCCACGGTCCGAAGAGGGGTTTTCCCCGAGGACGGAGTCTCGCCGAACGGCCGTGGCCATTCCCCGAACGGGGTCCAAAACTGGCCGCGGCATCCTGCCGCGACCGCAGCCGGAACGCAAACGCGGCCGCTGCGGCGCGCAACGCGGATAAAGTTGGAGAAGCAACAATGATCCAGATGCAGTCGGTACTCGACGTCGCCGACAACACCGGTGCCCGTCGCGTCATGTGCATCAAGGTGCTCGGCGGCTCCAAGCGCCGCTACGCGCACATCGGCGACGTGATCAAGGTCACGGTCAAGGATGCCGCGCCGCGCGGACGCGTCAAGAAGGGCGAGATCTACAACGCCGTCGTGGTGCGCACGCGCCACGGCGTCCGCCGCGACGATGGCGCCAAGGTGTGCTTCGACACCAATGCCGCCGTGCTCCTGAACGCCAAACTCGAACCGATCGGCACCCGCATTTTCGGGCCGGTCACGCGCGAGCTGCGCACCGAGCGATTCATGAAGATCGTCTCGCTGGCGCCGGAAGTTCTGTAGGAGATAGCGATGCGCAAGATCAAGAAGGGCGACAGCGTCGTCGTGATCACGGGGCGCGACAAGGGCAAGCGCGGGGACGTGACGCGCATCCTCGCCGACCACGTGCTGGTCGCGGGCATCAACCAGGTGAAGAAGCACCAGCGGCCGAATCCGATGAAGGGCGAGCAGGGCGGAATCGTGACGAAGGAGATGCCGATCCACGCATCGAACGTCGCGATCTGGAACCCGATCACCAAGAAGGCGGACCGCATCGGCCTGCGCACGCTCGAGGACGGCCGCAAGGTGCGGTTCTACAAGTCGAATGGCGAGCTGATCGGCGCGTAAGGAGAGAAGACCATGGCCCGCCTGAAGGAAATCTACAACAAGGAAATCGTGCCTGCGCTCACGCAGCAGTTCGGGTACAAGTCCCGGATGCAGGTGCCGCGGGTGTCGAAGGTCGTCCTCAACATGGGCGTCGGCGAGGCCGTGGGCGACAAGAAGCTGCTCGAGAACGCGGCCAGCGACATGATGAAAATCGCCGGCCAGAAACCGGTGATCACGAAGGCGCGCAAGGCGATCGCGGGCTTCAAGATCCGCGAAGGCTACCCGATCGGCTGCATGGTCACGCTCCGTGAAAATCGCATGTACGAGTTCCTCGACCGCCTGATCTCCGTCGCGCTGCCGCGCGTGCGCGACTTTCGCGGCGTTTCGGGCCGCTCGTTCGACGGCCGCGGCAATTTCAACATGGGCGTCAAGGAGCAGATCATCTTCCCGGAGATCGAGTACGACAAGATCGATGCGATGCGGGGGATGAACATCACGATCACCACGACCGCGACGACCGATGCCGAAGCCAAGGCGTTGCTCGCCGCGTTCCGTTTTCCGTTCAAGAACTGAGGCCGCCATGGCGAAACTGTCCCTGATCAACCGCGACCAGAAGCGACGCGCACTGGTGAAGAAGTTCGCCAAGAAGCGCGAGGCGCTCACCGCGATCCTGAACAACACCAAGGCATCCGAAGAGGTTCGCTACGCCGCGCGGCTCAAGATCCAGCAGCTGCCGCGCAACGCGAATCCCACGCGCCTGCGCAACCGTTGCGCGCTCACGGGCCGGCCGCGCGGATTCTTCCGCAAGTTCGGACTCGGCCGCAACAAGTTGCGGGAATACGCGATGCGCGGCGAAGTGCCTGGCATCGTCAAGGCCAGCTGGTAAATGACAGGCAGTGGTGAGGTGAAGCATGAGCACGCCGGGCCGACCCAAGTGCGAATCAATCCCCCTCGGGGGGACGGCGCGCAGCGCCAAGGGGGTACATAAATGAGCATGACTGATCCGATCGCCGACATGCTGACGCGCATCCGCAATGCGCAGATGGTGGAGCAGGCCGTCGTCGCGATGCCGTCGTCCAAGGTCAAGCTGGCGATTGCCAAGGTGCTGAAGGACGAAGGCTACATCGAGGCGTTCAAGGTCTCCGGCGACGAGGTGAAGCCGCTGCTCGAGATCGCCCTCAAGTACCACGCCGGCCGCCCCGTGATCGAGAAGATCGAGCGGGTGTCGAAGCCGGGGCTGCGCATCTACAAGAGCAAGGACGACATTCCGCGCGTGATGAACGGGCTCGGCATCGCCATCGTCTCGACGTCGCACGGCGTGATGACGGACCGCAAGGCGCGCGCCACCGGCGTCGGCGGCGAAGTGCTCTGCATCGTCGCCTGAAATGAACGACCTCCATGCTCGCTTCGTTCGCTGCCCCGGAAGGGGGGCACAGCGCCCTTCGGGCCGCCGGGCGGGCGTTGAGATGAAACCGAGGGCAGCAACATGTCGCGCATAGGCAACCACCCGATCCCGGTTCCGGCGAAAGTCGAAATCAAGCTCGCTCCGGGCGAGATCACGGTGAAGGGCCCGCTGGGCACGCTTTCCCGTGCGTACGGCAGCGAGCTCTCGATCGAAAGATCCGGCGACACGCTCGTCTGCAAGGCGGCGAACGCCGAGGCAAGGGCCATGCACGGCACGCTGCGCGCGCTGGTGGCGAACATGGTCAAGGGTGTGACCGACGGCTACGAAAAGAAATTGACGCTGGTCGGCGTGGGCTTCCGGGCGCAGGCCGCGGGCGACAAGATCAACCTGTCGCTCGGCTTCTCGCACCCGGTCGTGCACGCGATGCCGAAGGGTGTCCGGGTCGAAACGCCGGTGCAGACGGAGATCGTCGTCAAGGGAATCGACAAGCAGCAGGTCGGGCAGGTTGCGGCAGAGATCCGCGCGTACCGTCCGCCCGAGCCGTACAAGGGCAAGGGCGTCCGCTACGCCGGAGAGCGCGTCAAGATCAAGGAAACGAAGAAGAAGTGAACGTTGATGGCTCCCCTATCTAGATTGGAAACGACGCTGCTCGACAGAGGTTACCGATGAACATGAACAAGAAGGAAGCTCGCGCCCGCCGCGCCCGGAAGACCCGGGTCAGGATCTCGCTGCAGCGGGCGACCCGGCTGGTCGTGAGCCGCTCGAACTGCCATATCTACGCGCAGATCATCGGCCCCACGGGCGACAAGGTGCTGGCCAGCGCGTCGACGGTCGAGGCGGACGTGCGCAAGGATGTCAAGAACGGCGGCAACAAGGCGGCCGCGGCGATCGTCGGCAAGCGCATCGCCGATCGCGCGAAGGCGCTCGGCATCGAGGCGGTCGCGTTCGACCGCTCGGGCTACCGGTACCACGGCCGCGTCCAGGCGCTGGCCGACGCGGCGCGCGAAGCCGGCCTGAAGTTCTGACGCGGCGACGGATAACGAAAGCTCATCATGGCAAGAATGCAGCAGCGGCAACAGCAGCAGGACGAGCGCGGCGACGGACTCCGCGAGAAGATGATCAGCATCAACCGCGTCACCAAGGTGGTGAAGGGCGGGCGCATTCTCGGCTTCGCCGCGCTGACCGTCGTCGGCGACGGCGACGGACGCGTCGGCATCGGCAAAGGCAAGGCCAAGGAAGTTCCGGTCGCCGTGCAGAAGGCGATGGAAGAAGCGCGCCGCAGGATGGTCAAGGTCCGCCTGAAGAACGGCACGCTGCACCACGCAGTCGAAGGCCGGCACGGCGCGACCAAGGTGTTCATGCAGCCGGCGGCGGATGGCACCGGCGTGATCGCCGGCGGCCCGATGCGCGCCGTGTTCGAGGTGGTTGGCGTGACCAACGTTCTCGCCAAGTGTCACGGTTCGACGAATCCGTACAACCTGGTCCGCGCAACGATCAACGCGCTGGAGAACTGCAGCGCACCGGCCGATATCGCGGCCAAGCGCGGGATGACGGTCGAGCAGATGATGGAAGGCACGCGATGAGCGCGCGGGGCGAAGCCCAGGAGCGCAGCTCGCGTCCGCGCGCGATTGCGGGACGCCGGCAACGCGATGCCTCGCGGGCCGCGCTGCGTGCGGAGGCCGAGCGATGAGCGCGCCGAAGAAACTCACGGTAACGCTCGTCAAGAGCACGGCGAGCACGAAGCAGAGCCACCGCGCGACGGTACGCGGGCTCGGCCTCAAGTGGACCAACCACACGGTCGAGGTCATCGACTCGCCCGCGACGCGCGGCATGATCAACAAGGTCAGCTACCTGGTCAAGGTCGCGCGATGACGACAACGGAGCACGCGATGCGCCTCAACACGATCAAGCCGGCCGAAGGCTCGAACAAGGCGCGGCGCCGCGTGGGCCGCGGAATCGGCTCGGGCCTCGGCAAGACGGCCGGCCGCGGGCACAAGGGCCAGAAGTCCCGTTCCGGCGGCTTCCACAAGGTCGGATTCGAAGGCGGGCAGATGCCGCTTCAGCGCCGGTTGCCGAAGCGCGGCTTCGTCTCGACGACGCGCAACGACACGGCCGAGGTGCGGCTCTCGGATCTCGGCAAGCTGCCCGTGTCGGAGATCGACTTCCTGACGCTGAAAGCGGCGGGCATCGTGCCGACGCTCGCGAAATCGGCCAAGGTCATCAAGGCCGGCGCGTTGACGAAAGCGGTGAAGCTCACGGGAATCGCCGTGACCAAGGGCGCAAAGGCGGCGATCGAAGCCGCCGGCGGCAGCGTCGCCTGAACGGCGGCGTTCCCACAGACTTACAGGACAGAGCGTTGGCAACCAACAACCCGGCCCTCAAGACAGGATCCAAGTACGCCGACCTCAAGCGGCGGCTCTGGTTCCTGCTGGGCGCGATGGTCGTGTACCGGATCGGGACGCACATTCCGGTTCCGGGCATCAATGCGTCCGCGCTGGACGAGCTGTTCCGCTCGCAGGAAGGCGGCATCCTCGGCCTGTTCAACGTGTTCTCGGGCGGCGCGCTGCAACGCTTCTCGATCCTGGCGCTCGGCATCATGCCGTACATCTCGGCATCGATCATCATGCAGCTCTGCACCGTGGTCGTCCCGACGCTCGAGGCGATCAAGAAGGAAGGCGAGGCCGGACGCCGCAAGATCACGCAGTACACCCGGTACGCAACGCTTGGACTCGCGTTCTTCCAGGCGTTCGGCATCTCGGTCGCGCTGCAGGCCCAACCCGGTCTTGTCATCGCGCCGGGGCTCGCCTTCCAGCTTGTCAGCTCGGTGACGCTGGTCACCGGCACGATGTTCCTGATGTGGCTCGGCGAGCAGATCACCGAGCGCGGGCTCGGCAACGGAATCTCGCTCCTGATCTTCGCGGGAATCGCCGCCGGTCTGCCCCGGGCCATCGGTCAGACGCTGGAGCAGCTCAACACCGGCGCGTACTCGATCCCGCTGGTGCTCGGCATCGCCGCGCTCGTCGTCGTCGTGACCGCCTTCGTCGTGTTCGTCGAGCGCGCGTTGCGCAAGATCCTCGTCAACTACGCAAAGCGCCAGGTGGGCAACAAGGTCTACCAGGGCCAGAGCTCGCACCTGCCGCTCAAGCTCAACATGGCGGGCGTGATTCCGCCGATCTTCGCGTCGTCGATCATCCTGTTCCCGGCCACGCTCGCGTCGTGGTTCGGCAGCGGCGAGGGCACGATCTGGCTGCGCGACCTCGCGAGTTCGCTCGCCCCCGGCCAGCCGGTGCACGAGATCCTCTACGCGAGCGCGATCATCTTCTTCTGCTTCTTCTACACGGCGCTGCAGTACAACCCGAAGGAGACCGCGGAGAATCTCAAGAAGAGCGGCGCGTTCATCCCCGGCTACCGCCCCGGCGACCAGACCGCGAAGTACATCGAGAAGATCACGCTGCGGCTGACGCTGCTGGGCTCGCTCTATCTCGTCGTCGTGTGCTTCATACCGAATTTCCTGATCGCGTGGAAAAACGTGCCGTTCTATTTCGGCGGCACGTCGCTTCTGATCATCGTGGTCGTGACCATGGACTTCATGACGCAGGTGCAGGCGTACATGATGTCGCAGCAGTACGAGAGCCTGCTGAAGAAGGCGAATTTCAAGGGTGGGTTGCCCACGCGCTGATGGCGAAGGAAGACACGATCCAGATGCAGGGCGAGATCCTGGAAATGCTGCCGAACGCCACGTTCCGGGTGAAGCTCGAGAACGGGCATGTCGTGCTGGGGCACATCTCGGGAAAGATGCGGATGCACTACATCAAGATACTGCCGGGCGACAAGGTGACGGTGGATTTGACGCCGTACGACCTCTCCCGGGCACGGATCATTTTCCGGGCGAAGTGACGGAAGGATTGCAAAGGAACCGACATGAAAGTTCTGGCTTCGGTGAAGAAGATCTGCCGCAACTGCAAGATCATCCGGCGCCACGGCGTCGTGCGCGTCATTTGCACGGACCCGCGCCACAAGCAGCGGCAAGGCTGATCGACTCGTTATCGACAGGGTAAACGACAAGGTAGACACATGGCCCGTATTGCAGGCGTCAACATCCCCAACCACCAGCACGCGGAAATCGCGTTGACCGCGGTCTATGGCATCGGCCGCCCGCGCGCCAAGGCGATTTGCGTCGCGGCCGGCATCAAAGGCTCGGCGAAGGTCAAGGACCTGTCCGATGCGGACATGGACCGGCTGCGCGAGCAGGTGCAGAAATTCACCGTCGAGGGCGACCTGCGCCGCGAGGTGACGATGAGCATCAAGCGGCTGATGGACCTCGGCTGCTATCGCGGCGTCCGTCACCGCCGCGGGCTGCCGGTCCGCGGCCAGCGCACCCGCACCAACGCGCGCACCCGGAAGGGTCCGAAGAAGTCGCGTTCGGGCATGAGCAAGCCGGCGCCGGCTTCCAAGTAACGCTCGAGGACATCGAAGAATGGCAACAGCACCGCAGAACCCGAAGGCCAGCACCCGCGTCCGCAAGAAGGTCAAGAAGAACGTCGCGGAAGGCATCGCGCACATCCACGCGTCCTTCAACAACACGATCATCACGATCACCGATCGTCAGGGGAACGCGTTGTCGTGGGCGACCTCGGGCGGGGCCGGATTCAAAGGCTCGCGCAAATCGACGCCGTTCGCGGCGCAGGTTGCCGCCGAGCGGGCGGGCCGAGTCGCGGTCGAGTGCGGCGTGAAGAACCTCGAAGTGCGGATCAAGGGCCCCGGCCCGGGCCGGG
>JANMBN010000129.1:0-12929 GCA_031360485.1 Betaproteobacteria bacterium
TGCTAAGTGGAACGGCGCGTAACCGAACACCGTGAGCGCGCCCGCCGCAAACGCGAGCAGCAGTCTCCACGCGCGGCCGTTTCCGGCGTTGGGTGTCACGCCGCGCTGTCGGCGCCGGCGGGTGGCGCCAGTCGCTCGACCTGCAGCGTGTACAGCCGGCGGCTGTCCGCACGAATCACGCGGAACTGGAAATCGCCGATGACCGTCGTCTCGCCGCGCTTGGGAAGCCGCCCGAAAGCCTGCAGCACGAGGCCGCCCACCGTGTCGAACTCGTCGTCGGCGAAGTCGGCGCCGAAGTGCGCGTTGAAATCGGAAATCTCGGTCTGCGCCTTTACGCGGAATCGGCCATTGGCTTCGGCGATGATGTTGTCTTCGCTCTCGTCGAAGTCGTACTCGTCCTCGATGTCGCCGACGATCTGCTCCAGCACGTCCTCGATCGTGACGAGCCCGGACACGCCGCCGTATTCGTCGATGACGATCGCGATGTGATTCCGGTTGGCGCGGAAATCGCGCAGCAGGACGTTCAGCCGCTTCGAATCGGGCACGAAGACCGCCGGCCGCAGCGTTTCGCGCAGGCTGAAGCTGTCCGGTGTCCGGAAGAAGTTGAGCAGCTCCTTCGCGAGCAGGATGCCGACGACGTCGTCCTTGTTTTCGCCGATCACGGGGAAGCGGGAGTGCTTGGTCTCCAGCACGAGCGGGAGGAAATCGGCGGGGTCGTCGTCGATCGAGACCACGTCCATCTGGGCCCGCGGGATCATGATGTCGCGCACGGTCAGCTCGGAGACCTGCAGCACGCCCTCGATCATCGACAAGGCGTCGGCGTCGAGCAGCTTGTGCTCGAACGCCCCGTGCAGGAGCTCGAGCAGTTCATCGCGGTCCTCGGGCTCGCGCGTCAGGAACGCGGACAGCCGCTCGAGCAGCGTCGGCTTTTCCGGCTTGTCGTTCTGGTCGTCGCTCATCGATCAGTGCGGCGCGCCGGCAGGGTGGGCGTAGGGGTCGGGCACGCCCAGCGCGGCGAGTATCGCGATCTCGCGCGCTTCCATCGCGCGCGCGGCGCGGTCGGTGTCGTGATCGTAGCCTTGGAGGTGCAGCATGCCGTGGACGACGAGGTGCGCGCAGTGGTCGGCGAGCGCTTTGCGCTGCGCCTTCGCTTCCTGCCGCAGCACGGGCGCGCAAAGCACGACGTCGCCGGAAAGCGGCGAGGCATCATCGTACACGAACGCGAGCACGTTGGTGGCGTAGTCCTTGCCGCGGTAGAGCGCGCTCAGCGTCTGCCCTTCGCGCCTGCCGACGAAACGCAGCGTGACCGCGACGTCCCGGCCGGCCGCCGCGCGCGCCCAGCGCCGCAGCGCCGCGGCCGCCGGAAGCGTCGCGGACGCGACAGCGTATTGCACCGCGATCGAAACGCGCGGCACTCCGGCTTTCATTCCCCGGCGCCCTCCGCTCGCTCGTCGGATGACCGCCGGCTCATGCGTTCCCCTTCCGGCTCTCGATGTCGCGCTCGTAGGCGCCGATGATCTTTTGCACGAGCGGGTGCCGGACGACGTCGGCGCTGGTGAAACGGGTGAACGCGATGCCGCGCACGCCGGCCAGGATCCGGTCGGCCTCGATCAATCCGCTTTTCTGCCCGCGCGCGAGGTCGATCTGCGTCACGTCGCCCGTGATCACGGATTTGGTGCCGAAGCCGATGCGGGTCAGGAACATCTTCATCTGTTCCGGCGTCGTGTTCTGCGCTTCGTCCAGAATGATGAACGAGTGGTTGAGCGTGCGGCCGCGCATGTACGCAAGCGGCGCGATCTCGATCGTGCCGCGCTCGAAGAGCTTCCCGGTCTTGTCGAACCCCATCAGGTCGTACAGCGCGTCGTAGAGCGGGCGAAGGTACGGATCGACCTTCTGCGCGAGGTCGCCGGGCAGGAACCCGAGCCGTTCGCCCGCCTCGACCGCCGGCCGGACGAGCACCAGCCGCTTGACGGTGTCGCGCTCCAGCGCATCGACCGCGCAGGCGACGGCGAGATAGGTCTTGCCGGTGCCGGCCGGGCCGATCCCGAACGTGATGTCGTGCTCCTGGATGTGTTTCAGGTAAAGCGTCTGGTTCGGCGTGCGGCCGTGCAGGTCGGCGCGGCGCGTGCGCAATCGCGCGCCCTCGTCGTCGCCCGCGGCGGCGGCGCCGGCGGTCTTCTGCGTCGTGAGCTCGATCAATCCGAGCTGGATATCGTCGACCGACAGCGGCTTCTCGGCGAGCGCGTAGAAGCGGCGCAGCACTTCCGTCCCGAGGCGCGTCTGCGCCGGCGCACCGGCGAGCGTGAACGCGCCGCCGCGGTGGGTGATCGCCACGTCGAGCGCCGCCTCGATCTGGCGCAGGTTCGCGTCGAGCGGCCCGCACAGGTTCGCGAGCGCGCGGTTGTCGAGCGGGGTCAGCACGATCTCTTCGCGCTCGCGGCGGGTCGTCATGTCGGTACCGTGTCTCGCGGGTTGATTCCGCGACGGGCCTCGCTGCCCGGCGCGGCGCGGTTGCTCAAACGCCCTGCCGCACGACCGGCGCCTTCAGCGCCTCGTCGAGCATCGACGTCATTTCGGCGATGTGCGCCTTCGCCGCCGCCGAGAAGCCGTTGCGCGTCCGCGTGGTCCCGAGCTCGGACCGGAGCGCCCTGGCATCGGCGCGGATTATCGCGCGCGCGTCCGCCGGCATCGACGCTGCCGGGCGGAGCAGCGCTGTCGCCAGTTTGCCGGCGTGCTCCCGTTGCAGGTTGCGCCGCAGCAGCGGAATGTCCTTGCCCGATTTCAACTCGCTCCAGATCGAGCGATGGAGGGTCGCATAGAGTTCCGAGAGCTGCAACGCCTGCGCAGGATCGTCGAGCTTCGCCTCGCTGTCGAGCAGCCGCTGGGCGACGCCCTCGCTCATCACGCGGTTGAGCGACTCGCGCTGCACCGCGAGCACCTGCGCCGGGAGCGAATAGTCGTAGCTTCGCGGCAGCGCTTCGATGCCGGCGTTGAAGTCGGTCTCCGTGCGATCGAAATAGTCGATCGAGAGACGGCGCAGGAACTCGGGCTTGAAGCGGAAGCTGTCGGACGCGAAGACGCCGGTCTCGAGGACTTTCAATGCGGCGCGCTGTCTTTCCATGGACACGGGGTTGAGCGGCGCGCGCGGCGAGCCCGAGTGATCGCGCAGTATCGAAATGCCGCCGATATGCTTCGCCGCGATGATGCTTGCGGAACGGACCTGCTCCAGCCCGCGCGTGATGTTGCGCCGGAGCGACGCGTAGGATTCGCCGTCCTTCAGCGTCCGCTGCTGCCACCGGTCCCACAGCTCGTGGGCGAGCGCGATCCGCCGTTCCGCGAACTCGAGCGTGTCGGCGCCGAGGTCCCCCTGTGTCGCGTCGGGGTCGACACCGGCTGCCGTTTCGTCGTCCTGCGCGAACGCCATCTGCGGCTCGGCGCTGCGGGCGGCGACGCGCTTCAACTCGTCGGCCTCCTCCGCGGCGACGAACTCCTTGTAGCCGTATTCGATCGCCCAGTAATCATAGGGCCCGAGCGTGACCATGTTGAACGCGCCCTGCCGCTCGTTCGCGAGCGCCAGGTTGACCGGGTTGTACTCCATCACCGAACCGGCGATGCCGTTGGTGCGCGTGAACTCGGGATCGGCAAGCTGCGTCTGCGTGTAGATCGTCGACGCGCGGAAGTTGTGCGTGAGGCCCAGCACGTGCCCGATCTCGTGCATCACGGTCTCCTTGAGATCGGCCAGCGCGAACTCCTCCGCCTCGGGGCTGTCGGGCTCGATCAGTCCGCGCGCCTCCAGGAGATCGAGCGCGAATCCCGTTTCGTTGGCGCCGAACTCGGCGCGCTCGCAGACGAACGCGCCGCGCATGCCGAAGAGCGGCGGCGCGATCGGGGGCGACACCTGTTCGACGCGCTGGAACCTCCGGTTGCGGATGCGCACCGGATCGATACCGACGTCGGCGTCGAGAATCTCGCCGGTTCGCGGATCGGCGAGCGACGGACCGACGCCGCCGAACAGCGGCCGCGCGGACAGCATCCAGCGGACCGACGCGTGGCGCGCGTCGACCGTCTCCCAATCCGCATCGTCGGGTTGCACCTTGGCCTGAACGGCGTCCTTGAAGCCGATGCGCTCGAACGCCTTGTTCCATTCGAGTATGCCGGCGATCACGGTGGCGCGGTAACGGTCGGGAATGTTGCGGTCGAGCCAGAACACGATCGGCTGCTTCGGTTCGGACAGCGCCGCGGCGGGGTCGCTCTTCTCGAGCCGCCAGCGCTTCACGTAGTTGACGCGCGGCGTGAACGCCGTGTCGTTGCTGTAGTCGAAGCGGGTCGTCGTGAAGAAGCCGATGCGGTCGTCGGCGAGGCGCGGGCGCATCGGCGCGTCCGGCAGCTTCGTGAAGTTGTGGTTGAAGCCCAGCAGCAGGCTGCGGATATCGGGCACCGTCGACGGTGGCGGCGTGGCAGGAACCGGCCCGGGTGTCGCGGGCGGCTGGATCACGCGTCCGAGCACGTAGTTCGCGGACAGGTTGATGCTCGTCTGCTCGGCCGTTTGCCGGATCGCCGTGATGTTGGACCCGCGGGCGTCGAACGCGTACGGTTGCCGGAACATCCGCTCCAGCATCCCGTTGGCGGCGGGGATGTCGGCCAGGAACAGCGCGTTGGCCTCCACCAGCACGGACTTTCGATCCGGGTGCGGTTGAGAGACGATCGGCGCGACCGTGAGCAGGCTGTCGGCGAACGCCTCCTCGACGGCGCGCGCCTCCGGCGTGCCGTGCTTCGCGAAATAGCGCTGATTCCTGGCGATCAACTGGATCGTGGTTCCCGCCTTGCGGAACGACACGACGTTGTCGTCCCACATGATCCCGCCGAAGAACCATTTCTCGCCGAGTCCGCGAGTGAGGCTGGTCGAGAAGAGGTAAAGCGTGTCGAATTGGTCGGGAGCGAGCTCGAGCCAGATCTTCTCGTCCTTCTGCCACATGCGTATCAGTCCCGGCATTTCCTTCGCGTCCTTCACGATCTCGGCGAACGGCCGCGGTTGGCCCGCCTGCGCGGAAGCGGGGACGGAGGCGGACGCGGATCCCGAAGCGGATGCCGCGGCGCCGGGCGTCGCCGCGGATTTTTCGGCTCCGCCGGGGGGCCCCGTAAGACTCGCGCATCCGGACAGCGCGAGCGCGACGGTCGCGACCAGCCCCAGGGCGAAGTCCTTGAACGGGGAGGTGAGTGAAATTCGTGCGTATCGGGTCGACATCGGAAGCCTCTTGCGAAAAAACGGGTCGTCCGGCGACGGCGCGAACCGACCGTCCCTGAGACGGGCTAGTACCGCGACCCATAAGTTTGCGTAGATGCCGAGAACCGATCCCGCGCGCCGAGCGCGCGAAGCGAGCCGCAGCCATAGCTCGTGCTATGGCGAGGACAAGCGACAAAGCGATCGACGATGCGGAACGGTTCGAACATAGCAAAACTTGTGGGTCGCGGTACTAGGCGCCGGCGAGTTCGCCGCGCAGCGAGTGCGCCAGCGCGGCCGTGATCTTGATGTCGGCGTAGGTGCCGACGCGAGACGCTTCGCCGGCGAAATTCACGACCCGGTTGTTCTCGGTGCGCGCCTGGAGCTCGTCGGCGTTCTTGACCGAGCGACCCGTGACGAGCGCCCGCTGGCGGCTTCCGACCATCGCCTCGCCGAACGCGCGGTATTGCGCGTCGAGCCGCGCCTGCAGTATTTCGAGGCGCGCCTGTTTCGCCTCCGCCGGCACCTGGTCGCCGAGTCCCGCGGCCGGCGTGCCGGGGCGCGGGCTGTACGCAAAGCTGTACGCACCGTCGAAGCCGACGTCCTCGACGAGCTTCATCGTCTGCGCGAAATCGGCGTCGGTTTCTCCCGGAAAGCCGATGATGAAATCGGAGGTGAGGGAGATATCCGGGCGTTCGGCCCTGAGCTTCCTTACGGTCGACTTGTACTCGAGAGCCGTATAGCCGCGCTTCATCGCGGCGAGGACGCGGTCCGAGCCCGACTGCACGGGAAGATGCAGGTGGGAAACGAGCTTGTCGACCTTGCCGTACGCGGCGATCAGCCGGGGCGTCATCTCCTTCGGGTGCGACGTCGTGTAGCGGATGCGCTCGATGCCGGGAATCTCGGCGATGTAGAGGACGAGCGTCGCGAGATCGGCTTCTTCGCCGGTGTCTCCCATCGGCCCCCGGTACGCATTGACGTTCTGCCCGAGCAGCGTTATCTCCACGACCCCCTGGTCGGCGAGGTCGGCCACCTCGGTCAGCACGTCGTCGAACGGGCGCGAGACTTCCTCGCCGCGCGTGTACGGCACGACGCAGAACGTGCAGTACTTGCTGCAGCCTTCCATGATCGACACGAACGCGAAGGCGCCGTCGACGCGCGGCGGCGGCAGGGCGTCGAATTTCTCGATCGCGGGAAACGAGACGTCGACCTGCGGCTTCCCGGTCGCGCGGCGTTCGCGGATCAGCGCGGGAAGCCGGTGCAGCGTCTGGGGACCGAACACGATGTCGACGTACGGCGCCCGGCCGACGATCGCCGCGCCCTCCTGGCTCGCCACGCAACCGCCGACGCCGATGATGAGTTCCGGCTTGCCGGCCTTCAGCGCGCGCACGCGGCCGAGATCGTGGAACACGCGCTCCTGCGCCTTCTCGCGCACCGAGCACGTGTTGAACAGGATGACGTCGGCGTCCTCGGGATGGTCGGTCAGCGCGAGCCCGTCGGACGCGGCGAGCACGTCGGCCATCTTGTCCGAGTCGTACTCGTTCATCTGACAGCCGAAGGTGCGGATGTAGAGCTTTTTCGTCACAGGGGAGGCCGCGCGAAAAAAGGTCGCGGGTTCGGCGCCAAGTCGTTGAAACGGCAAAAATTATAGCAGGGCCGCCGCCGGCGCCGAATTTGCGGCGATGGGCGGTCGGCGAAGCCCGCGGAAAGGATCGGCGCGCGGCGGTAGAATACGGGCACGCAGGTGTCCGCCGCGAATCCCTCGCGGCGGGTGAAACGGGAATGCGGTGCCGCGCGAATTCGTTTCGCGCCAACCCGCGGCTGCCCCCGCAACGGTAGGCCAGTGCGGGCCGCCCCATACGCCACTGTCGAGGCGCTTCGAGCGAAGCGCGACGACGGGAAGGCGGGCGGTCAAATCTGGCGAGCCCGGAGACCGGCCTGTCCATGGCCCGCGACGCGCTTCCGCGCGCGTCCGGCCGACGACGAAATGCAATGCGGGGAGCATTGTGGCGATCGCCGGTGCCCGGCAGCGCTGCATGATCGACAGGTCAGCGCGCCGATTCTCTGGTTGGCGCCGTGTTCCTCGCGTTGTGTGTCTGGAGAGCCGTGCGGGGTCGCACGGTCGACACGGAGCGCTTCGATGTCGCCATATTCCCGCCGTTTTGCCGCTGCGCGCGCGGCCGCGCGTCTCACGCTTGGGCTCGTCGCGGTTCCGTTGCCCCTGCTCGCCCAGGGTACGGCAGCGCCAAACCCCGAGTGGCTTGCTCCGGTCGCGGTGACGGCGACACGAGGGCTCCAGCCCGTCACCGACCTGCTCGCCGACGTCACCGTCATCGGGCGCGAGGAAATCGCGCGCGCCGGCGTCGGGGGTCTTGCCGAGCTCCTGCAACGGCAACCCGGTACCGAGATCGTCCGCAATGGCGGCCCCGGCTCCGTGTCCGGCGTGCTCCTTCGTGGCGCGAATCGCGGGCAGACGCTGGTCCTGATCGACGGCGTACGTCAGGCGTCGTCCACGGCCGGGGCAACCTCGTTCGAGGCCATACCGCTCGACCAGATCGAGCGCATCGAGATTCTGCGCGGCCCGGCATCGAGCCTCTACGGCGCCGACGCCATCGGCGGCGTGGTCCAGGTGTTCACGCGGCGGGGCCGAGAGGACTTTTCCGCCAACGCGAGCGCGGGCTACGGCACCCACGCCACGTCGACGGCAGCGGGCGGCGTATCCGGCAGCGCGGGGCCGCTCCGGCTCTCCGTGCAGGCGGGCGCGTCGCGAAGCGCCGGCTTCAACGCCGTCGTCAACCCGTCGAATTTCGGCTTCAACGACGACCGCGACGGTTACGCGAACGCAAACGTGTCGGCGCACGCCGCGTTGCCGTGGGCGGCCGGGCAGGAGTTCACCGCGCAATATTTCCGGAACCGGCTCGATGCGCAGTTCGACGGCGGACCGGGTTTCGATGACCGCACGATCACGACGGCCGAGACCTGGCAGGTGGCAAGCCGGAACCGGCTGGCGCCGTTCTGGGTCTCGCAGTTTGCCGCCGGCGAAGGGACGGACGACAGCGTTTCGCGGACGGGCTTCGGCAATTTCCCGTTCAAGACCACGCAGCGGCAATACGCGTGGCAGAACGACCTCACGCTGCCGTTGGGCATGTTGACGGCGGGAATCGAGCGGCGCGAGGAACGCATCGCGACCGAATCCGGCTTTGCGGTGAACTCGCGCAACACCGACTCCCTTTTCGGCATCTACCAGTTGCGCGACGGCCCCGGTGCGCTGCAGGTGAATCTGCGCCGCGACGTTTCGAGCCAGTTTGGCGGGAGGACGACCGGCGCCGTCGCGGTCGGCTACCGCGTCGCGCCCTCGCTGCGCCTGACGGCGGGCGCGAGCGGCGGCTTCAAGGCCCCGTCGTTCAACGATCTCTACTATCCGGGATTCTCGAACCCGGCGCTCGCGCCGGAAACCTCGCGCAACGCCGAAATCGGCGCGTACGGAAACGGAACGGGGTTCGGTGGAACGTGGGAGGTGCGCGCGATCGCCTACCGCAACCGGGTGCGCCAGCTGATCGCCCTGCCTTGCGCCGACTTCAACTGCGTGCCGGAAAACATCGCGCGCGCGCGGCTCGACGGCGTGACCCTCGGCTTCGACGCGCGCTTCGGCGCAACGACCGTCACCGCGTCGGTCGACCTCCAGAAGCCCGAGGACGAGCTGACGGGATTGCTCCTCCCGCGTCGTGCCCGCGAGCACGGCGCGTTTGCGCTCGGTCACACGCTCGGTCCCGTGCGCCTTGGCGCCGAAGTGATCGCGTCGTCGTACCGTTACGACGACGCGGCGAACGCGCGCCGTCTCGCCGGCTACGGGGTCCTCAATTTGACCCTGGAGTGGCAGATGGCGAAGGGCTGGACCGCGTTCGCGCGCGCCGACAACGTCTTCGGCCGCGACTATCAGCTATCGGCGGACTTCTCCACCGGCGGGGCGACGTTGTTCGCGGGGCTGCGTTGGCGGCCGTGAGACTCCTGCGCGCCGCGGTGTTCGCGGCAGCGGCGCTCGCGTCGGCGTTCGCCTGCGCCGATGTCCGCGTCACCGACGACGAAGGCGCGGCCGTCGCGCTCGCGGCGCCGGCACGGCGCATCGTCAGCCTGGCGCCGCACGCGACCGAGCTCCTGTACGCCGCCGGCGCGGGCGAGCGCGTCGTCGGCGTGCTCGCCACGTCCGATTGGCCACCGGAGGCCGCGGCGAAACCCCGGGTCGGCGATGCCCGCGCGCTGGACCTCGAGCGCATCGTCGCGCTTGCGCCCGATCTCGTCGTCACGTGGCCGTACTCGGCGCCGGAGCAGGTTGCGTCGCTTCGCGCGCGCGGCGTGTCCGTGTTCATCACGAATCCGACGACGATCGACGGCATCGCAGTGGATCTCGAGCGGCTCGGCGCGCTCGCGGGGACCCTGCCGATCGCGAAGGCGCGTGCGGCGGAGTTCCGCGCGCGCCTCGCGCGCCTTTCCGCCCGCGACGCCGGCGCGCGCAGGCTCCGCGTGTTCTACGAAATTTGGGGCGCGCCGCTCTACACGATTGGCGGCGGGCATCTGATATCGGAAGCGCTCCGCGTGTGCGGTGGCGAAAACATCTTCGCGGCACTCTCGCTTCCGGCGCCCGCCGTGAGCATCGAGGCGGTGCTCGATGCGAGACCGGACGTGATCGTCGCGGGTGCCGATCGCGGCGTCCGTCCGGCCTGGCTCGACGATTGGAAACGCTGGACGGCGCTGCCCGCGGTCGCGACCGGCAATCTCCACACCGTCGATGCCAACCTCCTGCACCGCGCCGGGCCCCGGTTCCTCGATGGCGTCGAGGGGCTGTGCGCCGTGCTGGATCGGGCACGCACGCGCGATCGCTGAACGGCTCAAGCGGGGACCAGCGTCGATGCGGCGCCCTCGCCAACCGCGATCAACCGATGGCCGAAGAGGTCGGACAGCGAGGCAGCGGTGAGGACGTCGGCAGCGGCGCCGGCGCGCGCCCGTCCGCGGCCGAGCGCGATCGCATGATCGGCATAGCGCAAGGCGAGATGCAGATCGTGCAGCACCATGACGATCGCCTTCCCGTCGGTCTCGGCCAACGCCGTCACGACGTCGAGCGCGGCGATCTGCTGGCCGAGATCAAGATGCGACGACGGCTCGTCCAGCAGCAGCAATGCCGGATCCTGCGCGACGAGCGCGGCCAGCGCGAGGCGCCGCCGCTCGCCGCCCGACAGCGTGCGCGCGTCGCGCGCGTCGAGTCCGCCAAGCCCGAATGCCGCGAGCGCCGCGCGCGCGCACGCGACGTCGGCGGCAGACTCCCATTGCCAGCGCGCAAGATGCGGATGGCGGCCGACGAGCGCCGTTTCGAGCACGGTCGCCGGAAAGAAGTCGACGCTGTCCTGCGGCAGGAATCCCCGCTTCACGGCGCGCTCGCGCGGATCGAGCCGCGCCAGCGGCGTGCCGTCGTAAGTGATTTCGCCGGCGGCCGGTGAAGCGAGGCCGGCGAGCGCCGTGACGAGCGTCGTCTTGCCGGCGCCGTTCGGCCCCACGACCGCCCAGCACTCGCCCGCACGCACGTCGAGATCGAGGCTGGCGACGAGCTCGCGGCCGGCGACCGCGAGCCGCAGCCCGCGGCACGACAGGCGAGGCACAGCGTTCGTCACGTGCGGCCCCGGGCCAACAGCGCGAGAAACACCGGCACGCCGATGAATGCCGTGACCACGCCGACCGGCAGCTGGACCGGCGCCGCGATGCTGCGTGCCAGAGTGTCCGCGAGCACGAGCAGCGTGCCGCCGGCGAACACACTCGCGGGCAGCAGTACGCGCTGGTCGTTGCCGATGACGAGGCGCAGCGCGTGCGGAACGACGAGCCCGACGAACCCGACGCTGCCGGCGGTCGTGACGGCGGCGGCCGTCGCGAGCGCGGCGAGCGCGCAGAGCACGAAGGTCGTGAACGGCACCGCAACTCCCAGCGCCGCCGCTACGTGCTCGCCGCGCGACAGGACGTTGAGGTCCCGCGCAAACGCCAGCGAGGCGCAAAGGGCGACGACGAGCGTGATCATGGCCGGCGCCGCGCGCGTCGTGCCGCCGAGGTCGCCGATCAGCCAGAACAGCATGCCCTTGACCTGCGCGTCCGGCGCCAGCGTCAGCATCAGCGCGATCAGCGCCCCCCAGCCGGACGCGACGACGACGCCCGTGAGCAGGAGCCGGGTCGTGGTCCAGGGGGCGCGATCCGCGCCGGCGCGTGCCAACCCGAACACGAGCAGCGTCGACGCGAGCGCACCGCCCAGCGCCGCGAGCGTGACCAGCCCGGCGGCACCGGCGAGCATCGCGCCCAACGCGCCGACCGCGGCCCCGCCCGAGATGCCGAGCACATAGGGATCGGCGAGCGGATTGCGCAGCAGGACCTGCATCAACGCGCCGGCGAGCGCGAGGAGGCCCCCGACGGCAAACGCCGCGAGCGCCCGCGGCAGCCGCAGTTCGCGGACGATGGTGGCCGCGGTCTCGGACGTGCCGCCCGCGAGCGCGCGAACGATGTCCGCACCGTCGATCGCCACGGTGCCGACGGCGAGGGCCAGACCCAGCGCCGCGAGCGCCGCCACGGCGAGCGCGGCGACGATCGCGAGGCTGCGAGCGGGGGTTGCGAGGCCGGAAACGTGCGATGCGGGCATGAGAGGCGGGCGGGGGCGGGGAACGGCCGCCGCATGGCCGTGAGCGCCGATTATAGAGGCCCGGTCGCTCGCCCCGCGGAACGCGCCCGCCCAGCGGAACCCTTCGGCGCAACGGCGCGTCATATAATTGCCGTTCCACCCGCCGCAGTTCGGGCGGGCAAGGGGTCCACGATGAACAAGGCCTTCACCCGCGAATCCGAAGCGGAAGACGACGAGGACATCGAGTCCGTCTCGCCGCTGCCCGTCGGCGCGCGCAACTACATGACGCCGGGCGGCTTCGCCCGCTTGAACGGCGTGCTCGAGCATCTGGTGCAGAAGGAACGGCCGGCGCTCGTCGCGACCGTCGCGTGGGCGGCCGGCAACGGCGATCGCTCCGAAAACGGCGATTACATCTACGGCAAGAAGCGCCTGCGCGAAATCGACCGGCGCATCCGGTTCCTCATCAAGCGGCTCGATGCCGCCGAAGTCGTCGACCCCGCTGCTCCGCGCGACGACGAAGCGGCCGCGCAAGTGTTTTTCGGCGCGACGGTGACCGTGCGCAATGCGCGGGGCGAGCCGCGGACCGTGTCCATCGTCGGCGTCGACGAGATCGACACCGGGCGCGGCTACATCAGCTGGGTATCGCCGATGGCACGCGCATTGCTCAAGGCCCGCGAAGGCGATACGGTGACGCTGCGCACGCCGGGCGGCGCCGAGGAACTCGGTGTCGAGGAAGTCCGGTACGCGGCGCTCGCGACCGGCGCACTCCCGGCGAGTTGACGCGGCGCGCGCCGAGAGGCTAGAGTGCACCGATGACTCCGCCGAGCAAACCCAGGGATTCCGCGGCAGGTGCCGACCTCGACACGGACCTTGTCGCCCTGGAGCAAAGGCTCGGGGCGCTGATCGCGTACGCAAAGGGATTGCGCGCCGCCAACGAGGCGCTGCGCCGCGGCCTCACGGGCGCCGAAACGCGCAATCAGGCGCTGTCCGAACGCGTCGCCGAGGCGAAGCGACGGCTGGATGCGCTCGTCGCACGGCTCCCCGAGCCCGCCGAATGAC
>JANMBN010000131.1:0-2230 GCA_031360485.1 Betaproteobacteria bacterium
GAAACGCCGATTGCGCGTCCTTTTCCGTTTCATCTCGCGCATCAGATTGATTTTGATTTGGAAAATTTGGGTGATGTTTCCGACTGGCAAGCCGAGTGGAAATGGGACGGAATTCGCGCCCAAGTCATCAAACGCGCCGAACTATGGTCGTCGCCTGCGACGTGATCGTGAGGAATGGCACTCATCAACGCTCCTTGCGCGCTGCAACTATCTGCGCAGGTTGGATCGCAACGCCGCTGTGATTGCCCCACGAATTGCGCGTGTAGGTGATCACCGCTGCTATGTCGGTATCGGAAAGCTGTTTCCATGAGGGCATCGCGGTGCCGGCCTTGCCGTTCAGCACGATCGCGATCTGCCCGGCGGGCGGCCCGTTGACGACCTTCGAGCCGTCGAGCGCCGGGAAAGCGCCCGTGACGCCGCGGCCATTCGCCTGGTGGCACGCGACGCAATTGGCCGCGTAGACCGTCGCGCCGCGCGCGACCAGGTCCTTGACGTCCCACCCCCGGGTCAAGTCGCCGGCCGCGGCGCCCGACTTCTTCTTCTGCTGATCGGCCCAGATCGCGTAGTCGTCCTTCGACTTCACGTCGACCACGATCGGCATGAAACCGTGCTCCTTGCCGCACAGTTCCGCGCACTGGCCGCGATAGATGCCGACCTTTTCGGCCTTGAACCAGGCATCGCGGACGAAACCGGGGATCGCGTCCTGCTTGACCCCGAATGCCGGCACCCACCACGCATGGAGCACGTCGGCCGCGGTGATCAGGACCCTGACCTTGGTGTCGACCGGCACCACCATCGGATTGTCCACCTCGAGCAGGTAATGCTCGCCTTTGGGTTCGCGGTTCTCGATTTGCGCGTACGGGGTCGAAAGATTCGAGTAGAAACCGAATCCCTCCTGCAGGTAATCGTAGCTCCACTTCCACTGATGGCCGGTGACCTTGATCGTCATGTCGGGCGCCGTCGTGTCCTTCATCGACAGGATCGTCTTCGTCGCCGGGAACACCATGAACAGCAGGATCAGGAACGGGATCACGGTCCAGACGATCTCGACCGTCGTGTTTTCGTGGAACTGCGCGGCTTTGTGTCCCACGGATTTCCGGTGCCGGAAGATCGAGTAGAACATCACGCCGAACACGACGATGAAGATCGCGACGCAGATCCAGAATATGAAGGAGTGGAGGTCGTACATCTGCCGCGCGACCGGCGTAACCGGCGGCTGCAGGTTGTACTCCCGTGCGGCAAGTGCCGCGCCGGGCGCCGCAAGGGCCAGCGAAAGGCACGTCAGCAGCCGGCCGGCCTTGTTTTCAATGCGCACCATGCATCCCTCGATCGCGTCTCACGTTTGTCTCGACATCGTCCCGGCCTGCCCGGCCGTCCAGTGCCGCGCATCCTAGCGACCCGCTTCACCGCCGCGACGCTCTGCCCGAATGCCAGGGAAAACGGAGGGATTCCGGCGCGCTGCAATCGTCGCACTGCGCTTTCGGACGGGAAGCTGAGCCGCGCAGCCCGGACCGGTGCGAAGGGCCGCGGTCAGCCCGCGGCGCGCGTCACGCCGGATTGGTGCAAAAGGCGCGAAATCTTAGCATGGATCACCGTGCCGGCAAAAGCGGCCGACCCCGAAACGCTACGGACGCGCGACAACAGGCGCGCGCGATCCGAACCCGAGTTGCCGCAGCGCGGCGCCATTGGCCGCAAACGCCGGCGCGCCGTCCGCGCACCATGCGAAATCGGCCAGCAACGGCGCCGGCAGCCGATCGGTCAGCGCCGACACGTTCGCATCGCCTTCCCTCATCGCGGGGTCGATCCGGTTCGCGATCCAGCCCGCGAGGGAGAGGCCGCGTGCGCCGATTGCCAGTGCCGAGAGCAGCGCGTGATTGAGGCAGCCAAGCCGGATGCCGACGACGAGCAGTACCGGGATCGGCCCGAGCCGCGCCGGAATGTCGAGCATGTCGATTCCGTGTCCGAGCGGGACAAGCGCGCCGCCCGCTCCTTCGACGACGATCGCGTCGGCCACCGCGGCGAGTCGCGCGTACGCAGCCGAGATGACGTCGAGCTCGATGGTCACGCCGGCGGCGTGGGCGGCAAGATGCGGCGCGATCGGCAGCGCCAGCGAATAGGGGTTGATGTCGGCACGCGTGGCGACGACGTTTCCGGCGCCGACCAGCACCCCGACATCCGCATTTGCCGCATCGCCCGCGGCCCGGCCCGCCGCGACTGGCTTCATCCCGAC
>JANMBN010000138.1:0-8394 GCA_031360485.1 Betaproteobacteria bacterium
CTCATCGTCACCGCGATCAGCTTCCCGCTGATCTACATCAACCTCGAAATTCCAAAGCGAATCGTCAACAACGCGATCGGCGGCAAGAATATCCCGGCGACGTTCCTCGGCTTCGAAGTCACCCAGATTTCGTACCTGATGTCGCTTTCGCTCCTGCTGCTCGTCCTCATCACGCTCAACGGCGCGATCAAGTACTGGCTCAACGTCTTCCGGGGCATCGTGGGCGAGCGCACGATGCGGCGCCTGCGGCACGATCTCTACGAGAAGGTCCTGCGGTTTCCCCTGCCGCAATTCAAGACGATGTCGGCCGGCGAGATCATTCCGATGATCGTCTCGGAGACGGAGCCGGTCGGCAACTTCGTCGGCGAGTCGATCAACCTGCCGGTCTTCCAGGGTGGCCTGCTCGTCACTTACCTGGTGTTCATATTCAACCAGAATCCCTGGCTGGGCCTGGCGGCCATCGCGCTCTACCCGCCGCAGGTCTATCTGATTCCGCGCTTGCAGCGAAAGATCAACTCGCTCTCGAAAGAGAGGGTGCAGACCGCGCGTGCGCTGTCGGACCGGATCGGCGAATCGGTCGCAGGCTCGGCCGAAATCCGCGGTAACGATACCTTCCATCTCGAAGGCGCCGACATCACCGAGCGCCTTGGCACGATCTTCGGCATTCGCGTCGACATCTACAAGCGGAAATTCTTCGTCAAGTTCCTGAACAATTTCCTGGCTCAGGTCACGCCCTTTTTCTTCTACTCCGTCGGCGGCTATTACGTGATCAAGGGCGAGCTGTCGCTCGGCGCGCTGGTCGCGGTGCTCGGCGCCTACAAGGACATCCTCGACCCGTGGAAGGAACTGCTCGCCTGGTACTCGAACAAAGAGGACATGCGGATCAAGTACGAGCAGATCGTGTCGCAATTCGAGCCGCCGGGCCTGATCGACGGGAAATTGATCTCGGATTCCCCCCCGGATATTCCCCGGCTTGCCGGAGAGATCGCGACGACGGGCCTGACCTACAGTGAGGACGGCGTGATAAACCTTGTGGAACGGCTGTCATTCTCCGTTGCCGCCGGGGAGCACGTGGCGCTGGTAGGGGGCGGGCATTGCGGAAAGGACGACATCGCGCACCTGCTGGCGCGGCTCGTCTTTCCCACCGGAGGGCGGATCGCGGTGGCCGGTGCCAACTTCGCCGACGTGCACCAGGCGATTCCCGGACGCCGCATCGCCTATGCGACGCAGAACGCCCACATCTTTTCGGGAACCCTCGCCCACAACCTTTTCTACGGTCTCAAGCACCAGCCGGTAAAGCCCGCGACGTACGACGAAGCGGAGGCGAAATTGCGGCATGCACGCCTTCGCGACGCGCTGGCGGCAGGCAACAGTCCGCACGATATCCGCGCGGACTGGATCGATTACGAGGGCGCCGGCGTGGCCGACGCGAGCAAGCTGACCGACACCGCGCTCACGGTCCTGCGCCTCGTGGAAATGGAGCAGGCGGTCATGAACTTCGGCCTGACCAGCACGTCGGATCCGCGCGCCGATCCGTCGCTGGCGAAGATGGCGCTCGAGGCGCGGGGGCGAATGCGCGACCGCGTGCAGTCCGAAGACCTCACGTCTTTCGTCGAGCTCTTCGACCGCGATGCGTATCACTCGAACATCAGCGTGGCCGAGAATCTGCTGTTCGGCACGCCGCGCGATCGTGCATTCCAGCCCGCCAACCTTCCCAGCAACCCCGAGGTCGTCGCCCTGCTGCGCGACGTCGGACTGCTCGACGACTTCTACGCGGCCGGCGCCGCCGTGGCAGGCCTGATGGTCGAGCTGTTTGCCGATGTGCCGCCCGACAGTCCCATGTTCGACCAGTACAGTTTCATCAGCGCCGACGACCTGCCCGAATTCCGGCTCCTCGTGGCGAAGATCGCCGACGGCAATCTGGACGCGATCACGGACGAGGAGAAGGCGCGGCTCCTGGCGCTCACCTTCCGCGTCGTTGTCGCGCGCCACCGCATCGGCGTGATCGACGCCGACAGGCAACGCAAGATCGTCGAGGCACGCGCTGAGTTCCGGCGTCGCTACACGGACCGCGAGGACGTGGTCGAGTTCTTCGAGCCCGACCGTTTCAGCTCCACGCTGTCGATCCAGGACAACATCCTGTTCGGGCGTGTCGCTTTCGAGCAGGCCAATGCGCAAACGCGGGTGAGTGCGCTGGTACGCGAGGTCGCCACCGAAGTGGGCATGAATGCGGCGCTGATTCGACTGGGACTCGATTACGAGGTGGGCAACGCCGGATCGCGGCTTTCCTATTCGGAGCGGCAGCGGCTGGCGATCGCCCGCGGCGTCATGAAGAATCCCGACATGCTGGTCTTCAACGAGCCTACGTCCGGGCTCGATCCGGCGACCGAGATGCGCGTGCTGCGTGCGGTGCTCGGCTGGGCCAAGGGACGCACGGTCGTCTGGGCGCTCGGCCGGGCGGATCTCGCCCGGGAGTTCGATCGTGTCATCGTCCTCGACGACGGCCGGCTTGCCGAGCAGGGGCGTTTCGAGGAACTCGAGCGCGCCGGAAACGCGCTGACGCGGTTGCTCGGGTGAGGGTCAGCGGTAGGGATCCGCGGCGTCGCGCAGCCCGTCGCCGAAGAAATTGAACGCCAGGATGACGACGATGACCGGAACGACCGGCAGCATCAGCCAGGGATAGAGTGCGACTACGTTGATGTTCTGCGCCTCGTTGAGCAGCACGCCCCAGCTCGTGATGGGCGGGCGCAGCCCGATGCCCAGGAAGGAGAGCGCCGTCTCGCCGAGAATCATCCCAGGTATCGACAACGTCGCCGAGGCGATCAGGTGGCTCATGAAGCCGGGCAGAAGGTGTCGCCCGATGATCCGCTTTGGGCGCGCGCCCATCAACCGGGCGGCCGTGCAGTAATCCTCCTCGCGCAGCGCGAGCAGCTTCGAGCGGACCGCGCGCGCGAGCCCCGTCCACTCGAGCATCGCCAGGATTCCCGTGATGCCGAAGTAGATCAGTATCGGGCTCCAGGTCACCGGCAGCACCGCCGAGAGCGCCATCCACAACGGCAGTTCCGGAAACGACCGGATGACCTCGATGACCCGCTGGATGAGAAGGTCGGCCCAGCCGCCGAAATAGCCGGCGATCCCGCCGATGACCAACCCGAGCGCAAAGCTGACCGCGATGCCGAGGAGCCCGATGGTGAGCGAAATCCGGGCGCCATAAAAGATACGCGACAGCACGTCCCGGCCCAGCCGATCGGTGCCGAGGAGGAACAGCGTGGCGCCTTCCTCCGGGCACGTGACGTGTAAGGACATGTCGATCATCCCCCAGAACTGGTACGGATCGCCGTTGCAGAAAAAGCGCACCGGGTACGGCTTCGTGGTGTCCTCGGTGTAATCCCGGCGCAGCGTTTCCATGTTGAGCGACTTCTTCAGCTCGTAGACGAAGGGGCCCGTCAATCGGCCTTCGTGGATCCAGTGCACGCTCTGCGGCGGCGCGTAGATGAAATCGGTGTGCCGCGTGTGCAGGTTGTACGGCACCAGCACCTCGGTCACCAGCGTGGACGCATACATGAACAGCAGGATGATCGCGGACACCACCGCCACGCGATGGCGCTTGAACTTCCACCACATCAGCATCCATTGCGATGCGAGGTAGAAGCGCTCCTGCTCGGGCGTGAGCCGGGCGGCCGACGTCGGATCGAACGGCGCCGTGGAGACGAAATGGTCCGCCGCGCCCGGAACCGCGGCGAGTCCCGAATCGTTCATCGGGCGACTCCGCCCTGGAGCCGGATCCGCGGGTCGAGGGCGACCAGCGCGAGGTCGGAGACCAGCACGCCGACGACGATCATCAGCGCGAGGAACATCAGGAACGATCCGGCCAGATACATGTCCTGGCTCTTGAGCGCGTTGAGCAGCATGGGCCCCGCCGTCGGCAGCGACAGCACGACCGCCGTGATCTCGGTTCCCGAGATGATGTGGGGCAGGATGCTGCCGATTTCGGAAATGAAGAAGTTGAGCGCCATGCGCAACGGGTACTTGAACAGCACCTTGCGCGGCGACAGGCCTTTGGCCCGCGCCGTCACGACGTACTGCTTCTGCAGCTCGTCGAGCAGGTTGGCGCGCAGGCGGCGGATCATGCCGGCCGTCGAGTGCGTGCCGATCACGATGACCGGAATCCACGCGTGCTCGAGCACGGACTGCGTCTTGGCCCACGACCACGGCTTGCCGATGAATTCCGGGCCCATCAGCCCGCCGATCGAGGTCCCGAAGTACACGTTGGCGAGGTACATCATGACCAGCGCCAGCATGAAGTTCGGGATCGCGATGCCGAGAAAGCCGAGCAGCGAAAGCCCGTAATCACCCCAGCTGTACAGGTGCGTGGCCGAATAAATCCCGATCGGGAAGGCGACGGCCCATGTGAACAGGATCGTGACCCCGGACACGATGATGGTCAGCAACATGCGGTCGCCGATCACCTTGGTCACGGGCAGGTTGAACTCGAACGAATACCCGAAATCGCCGCGCAGCATGCCCCCTACCCAGTGCAGATACTGCTGGAGCAACGGCTTGTCGAGCCCGTAGTATTCCCGCAGGAATGCGATCTTCTGCGGATCGACCGATTCGCCCTGCGCCTGCAGTTCGGCGATGTAGCTCTCGAGGTAGTTGCCTGGCGGCAGCTGGATGATGACGAAGACGATGATGCTGATCGCGATCATCGTCGGGATCATCAGAAGCAGGCGATTCACGACGTAGCGCAGCATCATGGCCGTCCCTTGGAGTCGAACCAGAACGTGTCGGTGTGGTAGAAGCCGAAGTAGGCTCCGGGATCCCAGCTGTAGATGCCCTCGGCCGGGACATTGCGGAGCGCATTGCTGACCACGACCGGCTGCAACGCCCGCGTGACAATTCCAATGGTGTAGACCTGCTCGGCGTGGATCGCGAGCATGCGCAGCCAGATCTGCTCGCGCTCGGCATCGTCAGCCGATTGACGCCAGGCGTCGAAGAGACGGACGAGCTCGAGCGCGTCGGGCATGTCGGGCGCCTGTCCGCCGGTGCGGTTGTTCTCGTAGTATTGGCCCCACATCGGCCATTGCAGCTGCTCCTGCAAGGTGGGCGCCAGCTCGCGCGGGCTCATCTCCGGCGTCGGGATGCCGTTGTCGAGTCCCGTCCAGACCGACATCATCGCCTTGCCCGAGTACACGCGCTTGCGGAACACTTCGCGCTGCGAAGGCCGGGCAAAGAGGGCGATCCCGATCTTCCGCCAGCTTTCGCGCACAAGTTCCAAAACGTCGGTTTCCTCGGTGCTCTCGCCCGAAGTGTCGACGACGACCTCCATCGGGCGGCCATCGGGCAGCAGCCGAAGCCCCTTCGCATCGCGCTTGGTGAGCCCAAGCCCGTCGAGCAGCGTGTTCGCCGCCTTGAGGTCGAGCTTGCTCCACGCCTCGCGGAACTCGGGGCGAAACAATGAACTCCGCTTCAACACGGTGTTGCTCGACTCCACGCCGAGGCCGAAGTAGACGACTTCGTTGATCTCGTGCCGGTCGATCGCGAGCGACAGCGCGCGGCGGAAGCGCACGTCGCGCATCAGCGTCCGCCACGCGGGATCGTCCACGTTCAGGTTCGGATAGAGGGCCATCTGCGAACCGAGCGCCTTCTCCCATAACAGCACGCGATAGCGGTTGCGCTTCTCGTTCTGCTTCAGGAACGTGTAATTGTCGAAACGCAGGTAGCGCGCCTGCAAGTCGACTTCGCCCGCGCCGGCCTTGGCCGGAATGAGCTTGTCCTCGCTGATATTGACGATCACCCGGTCGATGTAGGGCAGCTGCCGGCCGGCCGTGTCGACGCGGTGGAAATAGGGGTTGCGCACGAGCACGAACCGCGTTGACGGCAACGGCGTCGTGTTGATCCACGGTTCCAGCGTCGGCAGGTCGGGGTTGTCGTTGCGGTATTGCTCGTCTTTCTTCTGATGGAGCCCGGCCCATGTGCGCGAGCCGGCCGCGCTGGCCTGAGCGTTGGCCTTTTCCTGGCCGACGTAGCGAGGGTGAAACCTGCGCAAATAATGTGCGGGGCGGTAGATGTAGATGGGACTCGGCCCCGCGAGCACCGCCAGGAACTGCGGGTTCGGCTCGTCCCAGCTGTAACGGACGGTCGTTTCGTTCAGCACCTCGAAGCGCGGACCTTTGTTTCGCACCAGCAGCGCCTGCGGCATGCCGAACGGCGACAGCTCCTTGTTGTTGACGACGTCGTCCCAGTAGTAGCGGAAATCGGCCGAGGTGAACGGCTGCCCGTCGGACCACTTGTGCCCCTCGCGCAGGTGCAGCGTGAACACGCGGCTTCCCTCGTTGTCGATGCGCTCCAGTATGTCGGGGACGATGCGCAGCTGCTCGTCGTAGCCCACGAGCCGCGAGTAGCCGTAAACGACCATCATCCGGATGTCGCGATCCTTGCCCATCAGCATCCGCATGTCGCCGCCGTAACGCCCCGGCGTCCAGTTGGGCCGCTTGACGTCGACGACCAGAGGAGTTCGCGGCAACCGCTGCACGAGCGGCGGGAGCTTGCCCGCCGCGATCTCAGGCTCCAGCATCGGCGGCTCTTCGGCGCCGGCGGCTCCCGCCAGCAGGAGCGCGACCGTCATCGTGAAGAGCGACCGGGTGACGCGTCTCATCATGCGATCATCCTTTCGTGATCCGCTCCCCGCTGCATTCGCACGCGGTGACGGTCGCCGATGTCGACGAGCTCACCCGCGCTCTCGACCGTCCAGGTGAAGGGCATCCGCCATTCCTGCGGACTGCGCGCCGCACCATCCAGCACGGCGGCAAGATCGAGCTTTCGGTTCAGGTCCGGGTAGGGAACCGCGGCAAGCAGTCCCAGCGTGTAGGGGTGGACGGGATTGCGGAAGAGCACTTCGCGCGGCGCGATCTCGACGATGCGTCCGGCGCACATGACGGCAATTTCATCGGCGATGTAGTCGACGACCGCCAGGTTGTGTGAAATGAAAAGGTAGGTAAGGCCAAGCTCCGCCTGCAGGTCCTTCAGCAGATTGAGGATCTGCGCCTGTATCGAGACGTCGAGAGCGGACACCGGCTCGTCGCAAAGCACGAGATCGGGTTTGAGCGCCAGCGCGCGGGCAATCCCGATGCGCTGGCGCTGTCCGCCGGAGAAGCTGTGCGGATAGCGGTTCAGGAAACGCGGATCGAGTCCGACCAGCCGCATCAATTCCTTCGCCATCTCGGCCCGATAATCGGCGTCGCCGACGTCGTGGATGATCAGCGGCTCGCGCAGGATGTCGAAGACGGTCATGCGCGGACTGAGCGAACCGAAGGGATCCTGGAAGATGTACTGCACGCGCCGGCGGAACTTCATCAGCTCGTCGCCGTTCGCCTTCACCACGTCGAGCATCTTGCCGCGGTCGTTGTACAGGACCTCGCCACCATCCGGCTCGAGCGCCCGCATGATGACCTTGGAGAGCGTCGTCTTTCCGCATCCGCTTTCGCCGACGAGTCCGAAGCATTCGCCGCGCGCGATCGAAAAACTCAGGTCATCGACCGCCCGGAAGGAAACGCCCTTGCGCTGGCCGAGCAGACCGGTCGAACGCTGTTCGAAAGTCTTGCTGACGCCGCGCACGTCGAGATGGATCGTGGGGGCATCGGCGGGCCAGGGATCGAGCTTCTGCACGAGCGCGCCGGCCTGATGGTCGATCGTGCGCACGGGCACCAGCCGCTCTCCGGGCTTCATGTCGAAATGCGGGACGGCGCGCAACAGCGCGCGGAGGTAGGGATGGGCGGGGCGCTCGTACAGGGCGCCGATCGGGCCCTGCTCCATGACGCGCCCCTCATAGAGAACGACGACGTCCTCGGCCACGTTGGCCACCACCCCGAGATCGTGGGTGATGATGAGCACGGCCATGTTGAGTTCCGCCTGCAGTTCCTTGATCAAAGAGAGGATCTGCGCCTGGATCGTCACGTCGAGCGCCGTGGTCGGCTCGTCGGCGATCAGCAACGACGGACTGCAGACGAGCGCCATGGCGATCATCGCGCGCTGGCGCAGGCCGCCGGAAAGCTCGAACGGATAATTGGAGAGCGCGCGCGCCGGGTTGGGAAAGCCCACGAGCCGCAGCATTTCCTGGGTGCGGGTCATGCCCTCCGCATGCCCGATCTTGTGGTGCAGGAACAGCGCCTCGCTGACCTGGTCGCCGACCGTGTGCAGCGGCGACAGCGAGACCATGGGCTCCTGGACCATCATGGAGATGTGGCGGCCGCGAATCCCGCGAATGACCGCGCCGTCGGGAGGGAGCCGCGTGATGTCGATCGGCGGCTTGTCCGAACCCGGCGCGGCGAAGAGTATCTCGCCCGAAGTGATGTGGCCCGTCTTGGGCAGAATGCCCATGATGGCCTGCGCCGT
>JANMBN010000194.1:0-6014 GCA_031360485.1 Betaproteobacteria bacterium
GACGCGTCCTCGATCGCGTGCCAGAGCTGCATCAGGTAGTTGAGATCCCACTGCAGCTCTTCGGTGCTGCGGCCGATGCCGGCCGTGCGCGCGATGACGCTCATCCCCTGCGGGACGTCGAGGCCGTTGATGGCGTCGCGCAGCTCGTTGCGGTCCTCGCCTTCGACGCGGCGCGAAACGCCGCCGCCGCGCGGGTTGTTCGGCATCAGCACCAGGTAGCGCCCGGCGAGCGAGATGTACGTCGTCAGCGCGGCGCCCTTGTTGCCGCGTTCGTCCTTGTCGACCTGGACGATCAGCTCCATGCCTTCCTTGAGCTGATCCTGGATGCGGCCGCGGCTTCCGCCGTCGCCTTCGCCTTCGTCCCCGCCGCCGTTGTCGGACGCGCCGCGGCCCTTGAGGAACTGGCGCGCGATCTCCTTGAACGGGAGGAACCCGTGACGCTCGGTGCCGTATTCGACGAAGCACGCCTCGAGGCTCGGCTCGACGCGGGTGATGACGGCTTTGTAGATGTTGCTCTTGCGTTGTTCCTTGCTCGCGGACTCGATATCGAGATCGACCAGCTTCTGGCCGTCGACGATCGCCACCCGGAGTTCCTCCGCCTGGGTGGCGTTGAACAGCATGCGCTTCATAGCATTTTCCCGGCGCGGATCCGGCCGGGCGTGGGGCGGGGCGAACCGGAGGCCGCGCGCTGCGCGGCCGTACGCTATCGAGCGGCGGACGCGGACGAAATCAACCGCACCCGCAGCGATGGCTGCGGGCGTACGAGAGCGGGGTGGACGCTTGCTGGGGCATTCATGGCGTCGGCCTCGACAGTGGCGGCGAGGCGGTGCGGTCTCATAGGTGCGGAGGGTTTCGTGGTTGCGTTCAAGCGTTCACGCTCACGGCTGCCGGCCGCCGCGACAAGTCGCGAGCGAGGGGGCAGCCTGAGGCAGAAATTTTCGCCAAGTGCGCCGCGCAATGCGCCGCTTCGAACCGGCCGCAAGCCGGGTGCGGAGACTGCGCTCTTCCTTTACCATCCCTACTTTTCCGGGGCGCAACGCCCGGACGGTCAGTGGATTTAACCGGCGGCCGGTTTATGCAATATGCCACGGCCGTCTTTGCCCCACAGCGCGGGGCCTCGCCTGGCCGGAGGGGCTCTCGAAATCCTGGGATCGCGAGCTTGCCGCCGTACGGCAGCAATCGTACGATCGCGCCGGGGCCAAGCGTGTAGCAGACCATAATTATAAGCAAATGAATGATTTAAGCAAGGATGCTGTCAACTGGCTTGCAGTCGGCGACGACGGCGAGGGCCAGCGGGTCGACAATTACCTCGTCAAGATCCTGAAGGGGGTTCCCAAGAGCCATATCTACCGGATCCTGCGCAGCGGCGAGGTCCGCGTGAACCGCCGGAAAGTCGGCCCCGAAACACGGCTGAACGTCGGCGATCAGCTTCGAATTCCGCCTATCCGGGCGTCGGCACCGTCGCCACGGCCGGGTGTTTCCGCCACGCGGCCGGTCCCGATCCCGGCCATTCTGTTCGAAGACGATGCCTTGATCGCGTTGAACAAGCCGGCTGGCGTTGCCGTCCACGGAGGCAGCGGGATTTCCTACGGCGTCATCGAGCGATTGCGGCAGGCGCGGCCCGATAGCCCGTTTCTCGAGCTCGTGCACCGGCTCGACCGCGAGACCTCGGGTGTGCTGCTCGTCGCCAAGAAGCGCCTCGCATTGACCGGGCTGCATGCGCAGCTCCGCGACGGGGCCATCGACAAGCGCTACTACGCGCTGGTCCGCGGGAAGTGGCGCGATGCGATGCGCGCGGTCGAGCTGCCGCTGACGACTTACCTGATCGGCAACGGCGAGCGGCGGGTCCGGGTGGACGCCGACGGGCGCCTCGCGCGAACGACCTTCCGCCGCGTGCAATCGTGGCCAAGACGGGACCCGCCGGTATCGCTGCTCGAAGCCGAACTCGAAACCGGGCGCACGCACCAGATCCGCGTCCACCTGACGCACCTAGGCTTTCCGCTCGCCGGCGACGACAAGTACGGCGATTTCGCCTGGAACAAGGCGCTGGCGCATCAGGGTCTGAAGCGGATGTTCCTGCATGCGCACCGAATCCGCTTTGCACATCCGCTCGGGGGCCGCGAGATCGAAATCGAGGCCCCGCTCGCGCCGGAGCTTGCGGCGTTTGTCGCGGGCCTCGGCGCGGCGAGCGAAACGGCGCCCTGTGCCGACGCGCGCTGACTTCGCGCCCCGCCGGTTCCGGTTCGTCGTTTTCGACTGGGACGGGACGCTGTCCGATTCCACCGCGATCATCGCCCGATCGCTGCAGCAGGCATGTCGCGACCTGGGCGAGCCCGTGCCCGCCGACATCGATGCGCGATTCGTGATCGGGCTCGGCCTCACCGACGCGCTGCGGCACGTCGCGCCGCGACTTCCGCGCGAGCGCCATTCCGATCTCGCCGCGCGTTACCGGCTTCACTATCTTGCTTGCGACGAAGCCATTTCGCTTTACGCAGGGGTCGAGGACATGCTGGCCGAGCTCGATGCGGCGGGCTTCGTGCTCGGCGTGGCGACGGGCAAGACGCGGGCCGGGCTAACCCGCGCGTTCGCGCAGCATGGCATCGCGGGCCGATTCGCCGTCACCCGCTGCGCCGACGAAGGCCGTCCCAAGCCCCACCCCGACATGCTGATTCACCTGATGGACGAGGTCGGCGCCACGCCACAGGAGACGCTGATGATCGGCGACACGACCCACGACATCGAGCTCGCGCACAACGCCGGCGCGTCGGCGCTCGCGGTCGCGTACGGCGCGCACGCCGCGCCGGAGCTCGAACGCAAGGGACCGCTCGCGACGGTCGACTCGATCGCCGCGCTGCGCGCATGGCTTCGCGCCAACACGTGATCGCGGCGAGCGCGGAGCTCGCGGACGGCGGCCCGGGCGTGCGCTTCACGGTCGAGCACGACGGCCGCGCGATCGAGGCCTTCGCGATCCGGCACCACGGCGCCGTGCACGCATACCTCAACGTCTGCGCGCACCAGGTGGTCGAACTCGACTGGGTCCCCGGCGCCTTTTTCACCGCGGACCGCCTTCATCTCATTTGCTCGCTGCACGGCGCGCTCTACGAACCCGATACCGGCCGCTGCGTCGCCGGACCCTGTCATGGCGCTGCGCTTGCGAAACTCGAGGTCAGCGAACGCGCCGAGGATGGAACCGTCGTCCTCGTCGGCGCTGCCGTCAAAGCTCCATCCGGATGACGCCCTGCGCGATGCTCTTCGCGATCGCCTCGTGACGGTTCAGCACGCCGAGCTTGCTGACGATGTTGGCGAAATGATAGGTCACCGTCCGCTCGGCGATGCCGAGCTTGAAGCCGATTTCGGCGCCGGTCATCCCGTGCGCCGCCATCTGCAGGCATTGCCGCTCCCGCGGGCTGAGCGGCGCGCCCTCGAATGGCGGCGCGATCCCTTTCTCGATCACGCCCTTCACGAACAGCTCGTGGAAGTATTGGCCGAAGAGCACGATGTCGCCGAGGTTGGCGGCGATATGGGCGCGCTGCGCATCGTCGATGACGGGCGTGGAAAAGCTCAACGCGACCAGAGTCCGCGCCGGGTATCCCGCGTAGACGGGAAACGCGACGCCGCTCCCGACACCGTGGGCGGCGGCATCCAGGAGGAAGGTGTCGGTCCGCGGATTCTTGCCCCTCTCGCTGACCTGATCCCACACCAGAGGAAGCGCGCTTTCGAACGAATAGAGCACGCGCGGGTCGCATTCGACGTACGCCTGCTGGTCGTAGCGGAGCACCCAGTCGCGCGGCAGCGTGGTGAACACGTAGATGCGCTCGTCGTTGTTCGGGCGCAGATGGTAGCTGGCGGTCGCGTACATGAATCCGTCGAACCCGAGCTTGCGAACGATGGCCTGAACGGCGGGAACGAGATCGCCGCCCTTGGCCGCGGCCTCGATCAGCTCGAGCAGCAGCGGCGGCAGGTACTTCGACCTGTCGACCTGCACCGGCGTCAGTCGCAACGGAGTCAGCATTCGGGCCGCGCGGCGAGCTCGGTGGGGGCGCTCAGGACTTCGGTGCCGGCAGGCCCGCGACGGAATCGCCGGCTTTTATCCCGCGTTCGGCGAACCAGCCTTTGCGCATCTCCAGAGCGTAGCGCGCCGGCCCCTTCGACCAATGCGTGGTCTCGTCCTGCGGCGCCATGTCATCGACGTTGATGATTCGTCCATCGGCACCGATGAAGGCGATCGACAGCGGGATGAACGTGTTCTTCATCCAGAAGGCCTGTCGCTCCGCGCGCTCGAAAACGAACACCATACCGTGGTCCGGCTGCAGGCTGAAGCGATGCATCAGCCCCTTCGCGCGCTGCTCGTCGGTCGCCGCCACCTCGGCCGTGAACTTGTGACCGTTGATCGACAGCGGAACGGTCGGCAGCCCGCCCGCCGCCGGCGCGGTGATCGCGTGCGACGCAATGGCGACGCCAACAATGTAGAGCGCGAAGTAACGCTTCATGGCCGCGGGCCTTTCGATTCGACGGGAAGGCGGCTAATTGGCGCCCGGTCCGGAAAGCGCGGCATCCACCGTCGCGCGGTCGAGCGCCGGCGCAAACAGCGCGATGAAATCGTAAATGTAGCCGCGCAGGAAGACGCCGCGGCGCAGCGCCAGCCGCGTCGTCGACGGTGCGAACAGGTGCCCGGCGTCCAATCTCTCGAACGCCGTGTCGCGGTCGGGATCGAACGCCATCTCGGCGATGATGCCCACCCCCATGCCGAGCTCGACGTAGGTCTTGATGACATCGGAATCGAGCGCGGTCAGCACGACTTTGGGCGTCAGCCCCTCGGCATCGAACGCGGCGTTGATCTGCGAGCGACCCGTGAACGTGAAGTCGTACGTGATGATCGGGAAGCGGGCGAGAGCGGCCAGCGTCAGGGGCCCCGCCTTGGCGAGCGGGTGTCCGCGCGGAACGAGCACGCAGCGATTCCATTGGAAGCAGGGGAGGGTCACGAGATCCGGGAACGACGCGAGCGCCTCCGTCGCGATGCCGACATCGGCATCGCCGTGCGCCGTTTGCAGCGCGACCTGCATCGGGTTGCCCTGGTGCAATTCCAGCTTGACCTTGGGATAACGGGCCGAGAAATCGCGCACGACGCGCGGCAGCGTGTAGCGCGCCTGCGTATGCGTGGTTGCGATGGCGAGCGTGCCTTCGTCCTCGCTCTTGTATTCGGCACCCACGCGCTTGAGATTCTCTATCTCCTTCAAAGTGCGCCGCGCCGCGGCGACGACCGCTTCGCCCGCGGGCGTGATCGACGCCAACCTCTTGCCTGCCCGGACGAAGACCTGCACGCCGAGTTCGTCCTCGAGCTGGCGGACCTGCTTGCTGACGCCCGGTTGCGACGTGAAAAGCGTCTCGGCGGCGTCGGATACGTTGAGGCCGTTATCGACGATCGCGCACAGGTAGCGGAGTTGCTGGAGATTCATGAATTCACTTATAACCGTGAGTTAGAATCGAACGCAATTATAGTGCCCCACAACGCTTCGCGTCGTCGGTCCCGATGGCCGAGGCGCCGTCCATGGCCCAGTTCTTCCAAATTCACCCGGCTAACCCGCAGCTGCGCCTGATCCGACATGCGGCGGCGATCCTGCGTTCCGGCGGCGTCATCGCCTATCCAACGGATTCGAGCTACGCGCTCGGCTGCCACATCGGCGACGCGGCGGCCGCCAGGCGCATCCGCCAGATCCGGGGTGTCGACACCGGGCATCACCTCACGCTGGTACTGCGCGATCTCTCGGAGATCAGCCATTTCGCCCGCCTCGACAATTGGCAGTTCCGGATCGTCCGCCGGGGAACTCCCGGCGCGTACACGTTCCTGTTGCCCGCGTCGCGCGAAGTGCCGCGCCGGTTGCAGCATCCGAAGCGCAGTACGGTGGGCGTGCGCGTGCCGGACCACCCCGTCGTGCAGGCGCTGCTCGCGGAGCTCGGGGAACCCATCCTGTCGTCCACGCTGATACTTCCCGGCAGCTTCGAGCCGCTCAACG
>JANMBN010000208.1:0-3586 GCA_031360485.1 Betaproteobacteria bacterium
CATCCTCGCCGGTTTCGTCACGAGTTTCATCACCGCCGCGGTCGAGCTCTCGGCGACGATCCTGCTCGCGACGACCGAATCGCAGGCGCCGCTGTCCTACGGCATCTACCTCTACAACCAGAGCATCGCGACGCGCGGGCCCGCGGCGGCGCTCGGCGTGATCGCCATCGTGATCGTCGCGCTCGGAACGTATCTGTCGCACCGGCTGCTCGAAGCGCGCGCCGGGGGCGCGAAACTCGTGGTGGACACGGAGTGACGATGAACGCACCACCGATGGAAAAATCGCGTACGAGGAGCGCCGGCATCGACATCGAAAGCGTCAGCCTCGCCTACGGCACGACCGCCGTGTTGCGCGACGTTTCGCTGTCGATCGCGCCCGGCGAGTTCTTCGCGTTGCTGGGACCGTCGGGATCGGGCAAGTCGACGCTGCTGCGCCTTCTCGCGGGATTCAATCGCGCCAACGCGGGCCAGGTGCGGATCGGCGGCGTCGACGTCGCCGAACTGCCGCCATGGAAGCGCGATGTCGGCATGGTCTTCCAGAACTATGCGCTGTGGCCGCACCTCACCGTCGCCGAGAACGTCGCGTTCGGGCTCGAGGAACGCCGCTGGCCGCGCGGGCGTATCCGGGAGCGCGTGCGCGAGATGCTCGAACTCGTGAGCCTCGCCGGCTTCGACGACCGCCGGCCGGGCGAACTCTCGGGCGGCCAGCAGCAACGCGTGGCGATCGCGCGCACGCTCGCCATCGAGCCAAGAGCGCTGCTGCTCGACGAGCCATTGTCGAATCTCGACGCGAAGCTGCGCGCGTCGACCGGCCTCGAGCTGAAACGCTTGCAGCGGCGGCTCGGTATCACCACCGTGTTCGTCACGCACGACCAGCAGGAGGCGATGACCATCGCCGACCGCCTGGCGGTGCTCGACCAGGGCGTGATCCAGCAGGTGGGCACGCCGCGCGAGCTCTATGACGCGCCCGTGAATCGGTTCGTCGCCGAGTTCGTCGGCACGATCAACCTCTATCCGGGACGCCTCGACGCCGGGTCGGCCGGCGCCTGCACCGCGCACGTCGAAGGCCTCGGCCAGGCGAGCGTGCCCGGCGAACGCGCCTCCGCCGTCGGCGCCGGTGTCGGCAGCGCCGTGGCCATCGCGTTCCGCCCGCATGCCGTGCGCCTCGCGGGCACAGAACCGGTCGAGGGCCTTGTGTTCGACGCCGAAATCCGCACGACCGAATTTCTCGGCGAGTTCATCCGGCATGAGATGGCGGTCGGCATGCTGCGCGTCGTCGCCGATCTGCCGCACGCGCGCTTCGTCGAAGCGCTTCGGCCCGGGTCGCGTGCCCGCTTCGCGGTCTCACCCGGGGAAATCATCGTCCTCGCCGATCCGCCGCGCTGACCTGATCCGCGCCAGCTTTCCCTCACGCGGGCCGCCAGCGCTCGAGCAGGCCGGAATCGTCGGCAAGATCGAGGAACGTGTACCGGTTGCGCAGAAACCTGGCATTGCGGACGGCGGCGGCGTAGAAGGCGGGCGAAAGACCAATGTCCGAGGGCGTGGTCGGGCCGCCTGCGCGCTTCATCACCGCCGCGAGGCTTGCCGCGGGAAGGGTCACGGCGCGAACGGCATCGCGCAGTTCGTTCCAAGTGTGCGCAGCGCGTTGCGCCAACTGCGGCATTGTCTCGTCGGTGACACGCTTCGCGTCGAACTCGCGCCAGCACGAATCGCCGATTTCGGCACCGAATCGTTTCTTGAGCTCATTGCGGTTCATGAGCGAAGGACGCAACGTCGGCGGCCCCGCGGCGAGCGCCTCTTCCTGAATGCGCGCCATGGTCAACGTCGCCACGGCGACCTGCTCCCCGTGGAAATAGGTCTCGCGGCCGGCGGGCGCGAACATGTCGATGTAGTGGCTGATCAGGTGTTCGCCCTGACTCGCGGGATAGCTGCCGTTGCAGAGCGTCATGCCGAGACCGGAAAGCACGAGCGTACGCGCCAGCGCGCGCATCGCGTCGAGATCGCCACGCAGCAGCGCCTCGGGCTCGTTCAGCAGGACCGGTTCGTCGTCCGCCAGCATCGCGAATGGCGCCCGGCGGTAGGGCGTTCCGAGCAGATGGTGAGAAAGCAGCCAGTCGGCTTGCGCCGTGGAGCGGCAGAGCGAGTCGCCGAGGCCGGCGCGAATCATCCGCGCCGGAGCCGCCGCGAGCACCGTCAGATCCATGAAGACGCCGAGCGGCGTCGCGGCCGGCAGCGATTGCTTGTGGCCGTCGACCGTGATCGCCGCGTTCATCGACGTATACCCGTTCATCGATGGCGCGGTGGCGAAGACCACGTAGGGCTTGCCGTCCTTCGCCGCGGCGTATTTGCAGAGGTCGTTGATGGTTCCCGACCCTACGGCGACAAGGGCGTCGGCCGAACCGCAGGCGCGGCGAACCGTCTCCACGGTCTGCGCATCCGCATGCGGCTGCGCCGCGAGCACCACCGGCAGGATCGTGCCCAAGCTGGCAAGCGCGCGCTCGAGACGAACGCCCAGCACGTCGCGCGTCACGGGATCGGTGACGATGGCGAGCCGGCTTCCGAGGCGTAGCGGCGCCACGATGTCCGCCTCGATGCCGGAAAGAGTGTGCGCGATGTGCACGACCTTGACCGGCACCCCGATCGGCGGGCCTCCATCCGGGTCGGTATATTCGCCGCGCAGCAACTGGGCGAGCGCGTCGGGCAGGTTCGCGGCCTCCTTCATTGCGCGGTTTCCGGGGCGGCCGACGGCGCCCGTCACGCCGCCCTCTTGGGCGCCTTGTCGCAGGCCTCGAGGATGTCGAGGATCTGGCCACGGAACGACTCTTTGGCGGGGGAGAACGCGCCGTCGAAAACGGCCGATCCGATCGTGAAGGCATCGACCCCCGCTGCGGCGAGCGCGTGAATGCGCTGCACCGAGTTCACGCTGCCGGCGACGATCAGCTTTCCACCCGGCACCGCCGCGCGCGCCGCGCGGACGAGGTCGAGCGGATCGGCCGCGGTCGCGCGATACGCGAGAAGATCGACGCCGCCGCATCCCATCGCATACGCGGTGCGGCAATGCTCGGCGACGAGTGCCGCCGATCCTTCGAGTCGCGTCGGATGTCCGACCGGTCGACCCGGAAACGGGAAATAGCGGGACAGGTTCCCGAGGATGCGCAGCGCGGCGTCGAGATCGGTTCCGCCGAGAATGCGGTCGACGTCGAGGGAGCGCCCCGCTTCGAGAGACCCGAGCATCGCCTCGTGTGTCGTACTCACGACCTCGAGGTAACAGACGCCGTCACGGCGCCGGATGTTGCCCGCCAGCTCCTGCATGACGGGAAACGGCACGCCGACATCCTTGAAGCCGATATGACGAACCCCGAGGTCGCACGCGGAATCGACGAGACAAGCCGCGTCCTCGACCGTCCGATCGTTGCGGGTCAGCATGAAGATGAAATCCATGGCGGCTCCCGGGGCGGCTTCGTGTTCAATGCGCAGCCGATGCGCGCCCGACGAAATGTTGGCAGACAAACATTGCGGGTGGCAAGTCCAATATCCGGTTCGACGTGCCATTCGTCTCCTTTGGCGTCCGCGCTTTCGCCGCCCC
>JANMBN010000211.1:0-5620 GCA_031360485.1 Betaproteobacteria bacterium
GCCCAATGCGCGCCGCGTTTCTGTCGTCGGCGATTTCAATTCGTGGGACGGACGGTGCCATGCGATGCGCAAGCGCGTCGACACCGGCGTCTGGGAGATCTTCGTCCCGGCGCTTTCCGAAGGCACGCTCTACAAGTACGAAATCGTCGGCACCGACGGAAAGTTGCTGCCCCTCAAGGCCGACCCCGTCGGCTTCGGTGCGGAACTGCGACCGTCGAGCGCGTCGATCGTTCGCGACACGACCCGCTTTCCATGGACCGACGCCGACTGGATGGCAGCCCGCGCGGTGAGCGACCCGCGCCGCGCGCCGATGTCGATATACGAGGTGCACCCGGGCTCATGGCGCCGCGGCGAAGGCAATCGCTGGCTCACCTACGACGAGCTCGCCGATGCGCTCGTCCCGTACGCGGCCGAGATGGGCTTCACGCACATCGAGCTGATGCCGATCAACGAGCATCCGCTGGACGACTCGTGGGGCTACCAGCCGATCGGCCTCTTCGCGCCGACGAGCCGCTTCGGCGAACCCGCGGCGTTCGCGCGGTTCGTCGATCGCTGCCATCGCGCCGGGCTGGGCGTATTCCTCGACTGGGTCCCCGCGCATTTTCCGGTCGACCCGCACGGCCTCGCGAATTTCGACGGCACCGCGCTCTACGAGCACGCCGATCCGCGGCAGGGCTTCCATCCGGACTGGAACACCGCGATCTTCAATTTCGGACGAAAGGAAGTCGCCAATTACCTGATCGCCAGCGCGCTCTTCTGGCTCGACCGCTATCACGTCGACGGGCTGCGGGTGGATGCCGTTGCGTCGATGCTCTACCTCGATTACTCGCGCAAGGACGGCGAGTGGCTGCCGAACCCGATCGGCGGCAACGAAAACCTCGAGTCCGTCGCCTTCCTGCGCAAGCTCAACGAAACCGTCTACGCCCGTCATCCGGGCGCCGTCACGATCGCCGAGGAATCGACGGCGTGGCCGGCGGTGTCGCAGCCGACCTTTGCCGGCGGACTCGGCTTCGGCTTCAAGTGGAACATGGGATGGATGCACGACACGCTGGAGTACCTGCGCCAGGAGCCCGTGCATCGGCGCTGGCACCACGACAAGATGACGTTCGGGCTGGTGTACGCGTTTGCGGAGAACTTCATCCTGCCCTTGTCGCACGACGAGGTCGTGCACGGCAAAGGCTCGCTGCTCTCGCGCATACCGGGCGACGCCTGGCAGCAGTTCGCCACGCTGCGCGCCTACTACGCGCTGATGTGGGCGCACCCGGGCAAGAAACTGCTGTTCATGGGGCAGGAGTTCGCGCAGGGCCGGGAATGGAATTTTGCGGCGGGACTCGACTGGTCGCTGCTCGACGTGGACTGGCATCGGGGAACGCGCACCCTCGTCCACGACTGCAACCACACCTATCGCGCGCACGCTTCGCTGCACGATCGGGACTGCGCCGCGGACGGTTTTGGCTGGATCGAGGTCGCCGACGCGGCGAGTTCGGTTTTCGCCTGGCTTCGTTACGGCGGCGACGGGGCGCCACCGGTGGCCGTCGTCGCCAATTTCACGCCGGTGCCGCGCGAAGGGTACCGGATCGGCCTGCCGCTCGCCGGCCGGTGGCGCGAGATCCTGAATACCGATTCCGTGTCCTATGGCGGATCCAACCTCGGCAACGTCGGCGGCGTCAGCGCGCGTTTGGAACAACACCACGGATACCCCTGCTCCGCCGTGATCACGCTGCCGCCGCTCGCGACCCTGTGGCTCGTCCACGAGAGCAACGGGTGATGCCGCGACGGGACGGCAGGCACCGGCCGCACGAAAAGGGGATGCCATGGAGAACGTGACGTATTCGACCCCGCTCGCCCGCTCGTCGATGGCGTACGTGCTCGCAGGGGGGCGCGGCAGCCGGCTGATGGAGCTGACCGAGCGCCGGGCAAAACCCGCCGTCTATTTCGGCGGCAAATCGCGGATCGTCGATTTCGCGCTGTCGAATGCCCTCAATTCCGGCATCCGGCGCATCGCGGTCGCGACGCAATACAACGCGCACAGCCTGATCCGGCACCTGCAGCGCGGCTGGAACTTCCTGCAACCGGTCCGCAACGAGAGCTTCGACATCCTGCCCGCGAGCCAGCGCATCGGCGCGGACCGGTGGTACGCGGGCACGGCCGACGCCGTTTTCCAGAACGTCGACATCGTCGACGGCTACGCGCCCGAATACCTCGTCATCCTCGCGGGCGACCACATCTACAAGATGGACTACGAGCGGATGCTCGTGCAGCACGTCAACGCGGGGGCCGACGTCACCGTCGCCTGCATCGAAGTGCCGATCGCCGAGGCCACGGGCTTCGGCATCATGCACGTCGACGAGGCGGATCGGATCGTGGCGTTCGTCGAGAAGCCCGAACATCCGCCCGAGATGCCGGACCGGCCCGGCTGGGCGATGGCGAGCATGGGGATCTACGTCTTTCGTCGCGAGTTCCTGAACGAGCAGCTGAAGCGCGACGCCGCGGACCCGCATTCGAGCCGCGACTTCGGCCGCGACATCATTCCGCACCTCGTAGAGCAGGGCAAGGCCGTGGCCCATCGTTTCGCCAGCTCGTGCATCCGGTCGCGCGACGAGGCCGAGGTCTACTGGCGCGACGTCGGAACGCTGGACGCGTATTGGCAGGCCAACATCGACCTGACCGACGTCGTGCCGGCGCTCGACCTCTATGATCGCGATTGGCCGATCTGGACGTACGCGGAGATCACGCCGCCGGCGAAGTTCGTGCACGACGTCGAGGGCCGGCGCGGCATCGGCACGTCGTCGCTGGTGTCCGGAGGCTGCATCGTTTCCGGCTCGACGCTCCGGCATTCGCTGCTCTTCACCGGCGTCCACCTGCATTCGTACGGTCACGTCGAGAACGCCGTGGTACTGCCCTACGTGGAGATCGGCCAGGGGGCGCGGCTCACCAACGTGATCATCGACGCCAATGTCCGGATTCCGGCCGGCCTGATCGTCGGCGAAGATCCCGAAAGCGATGCGGCGCGGTTTCGCCGCACGCCGCTCGGAATCTGCCTGATCACGCAGCCCATGATCGATCGGCTGGGCGCGTGACCGACCTCCGGGTCCTTTCCGTCGCCTCGGAGGTCTATCCGCTGGTCAAGACGGGCGGCCTCGCGGACGTCGTCGCCGCGCTGCCGCCGGCGCTCGCGCGCGAAGGCATCGCGACGCGCACGCTCGTCCCCGGCCATCCCGCCGTAATCGTGGCGCTGCGCAATCCCGAGGCGGTGCACACGTTCGCGCGCCTGCACGGCGGGCCGGCCCGGCTGCTGCTGTCGCGCGCAGCCGGACTCGATCTGCTCGTGCTGGACGCGCCCCATCTCTTTGCGCGACCGGGAAATCCCTATCTCGGCCCCGACGGCAAGGAGTGGCCCGACAACGCGCTGCGCTTCGCCGCGCTCGCCGAGTGCGCGGCCGCGATCGCGCGCGGCGTCGTGCCGGGCATCGCGCCCGACGTCGTCCATGCCCACGACTGGCAGGCAGGCCTCGTCCCTGCGCTGCTCCATTACGGCGGGACGCCGCGGCCGGGCACGGTGATGACGGTGCACAACCTCTCGTTTCAAGGACAGTTTCCGCGCGAGCTGCTGGCGATGATCGGCCTTCCCCCGCACGCCTACGCGATCGACGGGGTCGAGTATCACGGAACGATCAGCTACCTCAAGGCCGGGCTGGCACTCGCCGACCGCATCACCACGGTATCGCCGACCTATGCGGCGGAGATCCGCACACCGGAAGGCGGGATGGGGCTCCACGGGCTCCTGCAGCAGCGCGCCGACGTGTCGGCCGGCATCCTCAATGGAATCGACGACGCGGTATGGAATCCCGCGACCGACGCGCATCTCGTCGCGCGTTTCGACGCCAGGCACCTCGCGCGGCGCGCGGCGAACAAGGCGGCGCTGCAGGCGCGCGTCGGGCTCGATGTCGAACCGGCGACGTTCGTTTTCGGCGTCGTCAGCCGCTTGACGCTGCAAAAGGGAATGGATCTCCTGCTCGGTGCGCTGCCCGCGATCACGGACGGCGGCGCGCAGCTCGCGCTCCTCGGCTCCGGAGAAAAACCGCTCGAAGCCGCCTTCGCTGCCGCCGCTGCGCGCCATCCCGGACGCGTCGCCGCGGTAATCGGATACGACGAGTCGATCGCACACCGGGTGCAGGCCGGCGCCGATGCGCTGCTCGTGCCGTCGCGCTTCGAGCCCTGCGGCTTAACCCAGCTCTGCGCACTGCGCTACGGCGCGGTCCCGATCGTGGCCCGGGTCGGCGGACTCGCCGACACGATCATCGACGCGAACGAAATGGCGCTGGCCGCGGGTGTCGCCACCGGCATCCAGTTCGCGCCGGTGACGCGCGGCAATCTCGAACTCGCGATCGGACGCGGACTTGCGCTCGCGCGCGATCGCGCGCTGTGGCGCCGCCTGCAAGGGCGCGCGATGGCAACCGACGTCGGCTGGACCCGCCCCGCGAAGCGGTACGCCGCACTCTTTCGCGAGCTTGCCGCGCGCCGGGCGGCCTGACGCATGCGTCGCGTCGGACCCGGCAGCCCCGAGCCGCTCGGCGTCACGCTCGCGCGCGACGGCGCCAACATCGCCGTTTTTTCGGCGCACGCGACGGCGATCGACGTCTGCCTCTTCGACGCAGCGGGCGCAACCGAGCACGAGCGCATCACCCTGCCCGCGCGCACCGGCGACGTATTCCACGGTTTCGTCGCCGGCATCGCGGCCGGCGACCGTTACGGGCTGCGCGCGCATGGCGCATACGACTTGCGTCATGGTCACCGTTTCAATCCGGCGAAGCTTCTCGTCGATCCGTACGCGAGGGCGATCGATCGTCCGTTTGCCTTCGACCCGGCGTTGGCGGGCGGGCGCGACGACGGCGTGCGCGACACCATCGACAGCGCGCCGTTCGTTCCCAAGGGCATCGTGACGCCACTCCCGGTGCCGGCGGCCGCGCGTCGTCCGCGCGTGCCGTGGGCAGAGACGGTCGTCTACGAAATGCACGTGCGCGGCTACACGCGGACGCATCCGAGCGTGCCCGAAGCCCTGCGCGGCACCTGCGCGGGCCTAGCCCACCCCGCCGCGGTCGCGCACCTGACGCGGCTCGGCATCACGACCGTCGAGCTGATGCCGATCGCGGCAGCGATCGACGAACCGCATCTCGCGCGCCTCGGCCTGACCAACTACTGGGGCTACAACCCCGCGGCGCTGTTCGTTCCCGACCCGCGGCTCGCGCCGGGCGGCATCGACGAGCTCCGCGCCTGCGTGGCGGCGCTGCAGGCGGCCGGGATCGAAGTGATCCTCGACGTCGTCCTCTGCCACACGGGCGAAGGCGATGCGCTCGGACCGACGCTGTCGCTGCGCGGACTCGACAACGCAACGTATTACCGGACCCTCGCCGACGATCGAGCCCGTTACGTCGACGACACCGGCTGCGGCAATGCGCTGGCGCTCGACCGGCCGCCGGTGCTCCGCCTCGCGCTGGACGTCCTCCGCTACTATGCCGAGACGGCGGGCGTCGACGGATTTCGCTTCGATCTCGCGACGACGCTCGGCCGTCGCGATGACGGGTTCGATCCCGCGGCGCCGCTGTTGCAGGGGATCGCG
>JANMBN010000233.1:0-3219 GCA_031360485.1 Betaproteobacteria bacterium
GCAACGACGACGAGCGGACATAAAGAAAGCGTCTGACCTATTTCGGACTGGCAAAAGAAAGCGAGTCTGACCCCATTTAATCGGACCCCATTTAACCGTGATTAGCTTACCGCGTTCGAGTTCCAATCGGGTCCCCGACAAGAGCTCGAACCAACTTCCCCCACGTCAGAGTGAGCCTTGATGACACAGGCGCTCGGATCGAGGGTTTCGCAGAGATTCCCGAACAAGTACCTACGTTCCCGCAATCGCTGGGGAACGGCGCGTGCAGGCGTCTCGCAGCATTGTATTTTGTCGCCACGTGACAACAAATCGCACGGTTACTGCGCGGAATATACCCAGCCCGTCGCTCCCGCCGCACGCCCGCGTCGCCATCCTCAGAGCTATAATGATTTTTTACTTAGCGCATTCTCGAATCGTCCGTGCGGGAGTAGTCTCCCGAACGGATTCATGCAGGCGGGAGAGCGCATAGCCAATGAACTGGATCAGAAAAGACGATGGTCATGCGGACCATCCGATGCCCGATCCGGCCTCGGCAGCGAAGCTGGTTCCCGAATTGCGCGGAGCCGATCCAGCTACCGCGCTTGATAGCCTGAGAGATCGGCTTGACCAGCTCAAGGCTACATCCAGCTACGACGAAACAGCCCGCAGCTATAACCTGTCGCTGATCCAGGAAGCGGGAGACGCGCACCTGTCCGCGCTGCTGGCGCAATTTCTGACTAAATCCACCGACACGCAGCCAACGCGGGAGGCGGATTGGAACGCACTCGTCAATTATCAGAAGTCGTTGACGGCTGCGCTCTGCGCATCCGCCAGACTTCTGCTGAATGAAGCGACCACCAATCCATCGCTCCACCTTCTGGGGGCCGCTGGCGCGGCACGGGGCCTTGATGCTTGTCGAACGCTGGCGAAGATCTGCCTCGTCCGTTACCTGAGCGTTCCACCGAAGCTGTGGCAGTTGGCATACGCCGTACATGGCGATGCCGAGAAGGCGGGTTGCGCAGCGACGCCCGTATGCATGCACGCTGCCCACAAGACGTTGACGAGCGTGACGCAGGAGCTGCTGCGGCTGCTGATGCTGCAGTCAAGCGCACCGGACATGATGTCGCCTGAGCAAATCGAAGTGGCCGACCGGGTGATCGCGCAACTGCTTGGAGATTTTACGCTGCGCCCGCGCGGCGCCACCGATAGTCCATTCTGCATCGCTCCGGCGAGCGACCGCCCGCCGTGCCGCGCGGCCGGCCACCCGCCGGGTACGGATACCGAAATCCGCTATTTCGGCGCAGGAGCAGGATTCAACACCCTGGAGCGACTCTACAAACAGTTGGCGACAGCAACGACCGTGGACATCCCGGCGTTCGGCAAGGACATCGCCCCGCACGTGCAAATCTCGGCAATTCAGCATCTGCTCGCGTTCTGGAGCGCCACGTCCCCGTACTTGCCACCTGCCCGCACGGAGGCGACGGGCGCACTACATGTCGTTCATCGCTATGCACGGATCTGGCAGCGCCTTTCGAGCGCCCGATCAGGCACAATCGAGTTGACGCTGGCGGAAGACGGCGACGACGCACCGCAGGCACCGGAAACGTGGACACTGCTGGACGCCGGTGGCAACGAACTCGGCGTGGAGATCTCGCAACAATCGTACGCCTGGGCGCGATGCGGCGACATCGTCGGTGTTTTGATGCACGACGATGACGAGTGCTGGCTGGGCGTAATCCGCTCCATGCATGCCGAGTTGGGTCGCAGCCTGCGCGCCAACATCGCCATCCTGAGCCGCGATCCGCAGGCGGTGCAGCTACGCGTGCTCGTCGGGAAGAACGAGGAGAACCTCTACACGGAGGAAACGGCGCGGCAATTTGGCTTTAACCTCGTGCGCGCGATCATCCTGCCGGTCGATTCCGCAGTGTCGCCAAAGCCCACTTTGCTGCTGCCGCCCGAAAGCTGGAAGGAGGGCCGCGTCTATGAAGCAACGGGGGAAGAGTCGGCGCGTTATCTCCGCGGCGTGCGTCTCATGCGGCGCGGAGACGATTACGTACGCGCGATGTTCGAGTGGGTTTCGAAGGAGCAGGCCTGAAGCGTTGGCCGGCCGGAGTTGCTTGGCCGGTACACCAGCTGCCGATGTCCGGGGAAACTATGGTCCAAGCAAACTAATCCACCGGCCCGTTGACGGCTACCCTGTGCTCGCCGCCTCGGGGGTCAATTGCATAGACTGCCGGCAGCGTGATATTTCTTGCGTGCCGTACCGGATGAAGAGGCGTATTGATGAAGGGTCTTTCTAGTCCAGTAGTCGAGGTGTTCGAGCCCCGATCGGCGATGCCATGGAAACCGACGTGCGCGGGAAATCAATTCGTGCCCCCATTACGGGGTAGCGTTAAAACTGGAAAGGGCCTTCATTGCTGCACCCCTTGGGTTGACGGCGCGCCGGACAGGATGAATCTGGGCACTGGCGCGAGGTCATTACCCTGTTCTAACCGCCTCCCCAACCAGGGCAAAACTGGGCACTTCCGGCTGCTTAAGGTGCCGCTTGGCTAACGGTTCGCTCGAAGCGAGGTTAGACAGACATCTCACAATGTTGCAAAAGTTTGATCCAGAACTCCAAACCACCTACCTGCTCCGGTTTTATACCATCGCCATCCAAGGCTCTAGCGTCGAAAACGAATTTTGATCCATCGGCAAGTTCGATTGGATAGACATTTCTGTATTTCGGGAACACCGACCATTTAGGGCGCCAAGGGTTATGAGCGAACGCATTGCGTAGCTGACGAACCATGACCCGAATGCTCACACGGTTCGCGTCAGCGTCGTCTGATAGATTGCCAAACACCTCGTCCAGTGTTTCATCTACGGTTAGTGCGGAAGCACTAAGAGCAACAAGGACGATGTTAAAAATTCCAAGCCGTAGATCGTCATCGCTTCCCTCCGGAAACGGAGGAAGCCGTACCCCTGTGCTACCGGTGATGACCGTTACTTCACGGCTAAATATTTCTTTGCTGATACGCCCCGCCAGCACCTCGGAATTTAGGCGAAACGCAAGACTTAATATAGCTTGTGCCGTAGCAATCTTGTTGGCTGGGGTTTCTACGCCGTGTCCATTCGACATAGCTGTTTAAAGTCTTATTTAAGGTGTTCTTGGTGTCTGAGCTTATTTTCTTGCCACGACATCTTGGATGATGCGAGCATAGGAGATCGGTGTCATTTGTCCGAGCTGCTGGGCAAATG
>JANMBN010000532.1:0-3578 GCA_031360485.1 Betaproteobacteria bacterium
CGGTGACGTTGGCGCCCTCCTGCTGGAAGTAACCTTTGGCGAGCGCGACGGCAAATGGCATGCCGTTCGCCGAGGTGCCGTAATTGCCGACGGCGATGTTTTCCGCCATGGTCGGGCCCGGCGTCATGAACAGCGCTAACAAGGGCACGATCGCCGGGACAAGCCACTTGTTCTGCTGATTGCGCATTTCATCCTCCTGGGTCAGTCGAAAATATCCGGTGCGCATGGCGCAAAGGCAGGCGAGTCCCGTCGAGGGGCAACCGGCACCTCGCCGAACTCGCGTCACGTCGCCGGCGGCCCTCGCAAAGTCACGTTCACGTTCTTGAGCTGCGTGCAGGCGAGGAGCTCCTCGATCGACTCCTCGCGGCCCAGGCCCGACTGCTTGTAGCCGCCGAACGGAACGCCGACGTAATGCGTGCTCGCCCCGTTGATCCAGATGTAGCCGGCCTCCACTCTCGATGCGAGGCGGTGCGCGCGATCGAGGTCGTGCGTCCAGATCGACGCGGTGAGCCCGACGTCGAGCCCGTTGACGCGGGCCAGAAGCTCGTTCTCGTCCGTCCAGCGCAGGATGCTCACCACCGGCCCGAATATTTCCTCGCGCGCGATGCGCATGTCGTCGGTGACGTCGGCGAAGACGGTCGGCTCGACGAAGTAGCCGCCCGCGAGCTTCGGATCGGCCGGGCGCTTGCCGCCGTAGGCGAGCCGGGCGCCGCCCTCGATGCCGAGCTTGATGTAGCTCATGGTCTTGTCGAACTGGGCCTGGCTCGCGAGGCACGACATCTCGGTGGCGCGCTCGGTGGGCAGCCCGATCTTGATCTCGCTCACGCGCCTGACGATTTCCGGCAGCGTCGCATCGTGGATGTCGCGATGGAGATAGACGCGGCTGGTCGAATTGCACGACTGCCCCGTCACGTAGCGGAAATTCATCCCGCGCACGACGCCGTCGGCGACCTCGTCCGGTGCCGCATCCGCGCAGGCGATCAGCGCGTTCTTGCCGCCGAGTTCCAGCGTCAGCGCCTTCAACGTCGCGCTCGCGCCGCTCATCACGGCGCGGCCGGCGTTGACGCTGCCGATGAAGCCGATCTTCGCCACCTTCGGATGCGCCACCAGCGCGACGCCCGCGTCGCGGCCGCCGGTCACGACGTTGAAAACGCCCGGCGGGAAGACGCCGTCCCACAGCTCCGCGATTCGGAGCGCGGTGAGCGGCGTCTCCGCGGAAGGCTTGACGATAAGCGTGTTGCCCGCCGCGAGCGGCGCACCGCACTTGCCGGCGACGAAGAGCAGCGGGTGATTGAAGGCGCCGATGCGCGCGACCACGCCCAGCGGCTCGCGCAGCGTGTAGTTCAACGTCCCGACGCCGATCGGGATCGTGCTGCCCTTCATTTCGGTGACCAGGCCGGCGAAATAGTCCATGGAGTCGGCGCTCATCTCGACGTCGTAGAGCATCGCCGTCAGCGGATTGCCGCCGTCCAGCGCATCGAGCCATGCCAGCTCTTCCGCATGCCGACGGAGGATCGCGGACGCCTTGCGGATCGCCTTGGCGCGTTCCTGGGCGGGGGTGTCGCGCCAGAGAACGAACGCCGCCCGCGCCGCGCTGACCGCGCGATCCACGTCGTCGGCGGTGGCGTCGATCGACGTGCCGAGCGACGCGCCCGTCGAAGGGCACGCGACGTCGATCTCGCGGCCCTCCGCCGAAGCATGCCACGCGCCGCCATAGTGAAGACCGCGATGGCGCGGCAGGCGCGGATCGGAGAAGCTTTCGGCGGGCGCGCGCATGCGATGACGAATCAGCGTCGCGCGGGAATGTTGCGCATCAGCGACGAGGAGACGGCGCGCGAATACTCGGGCGCGACGCGCGCGTCGATCACGGCCAAGGCGCCGGCGCGCACGTCGGCGACTCCCTGCGCGATCGCCGCGGCAAGCGCGTCGACCGTGCGCACCGGACCGTATCCCTTGGCGCCCTGGCCGCGCGCGAGCCCGGCGAGATCCATCGCCGGATCGCTCATGCGCAACCCGATCCAGCGATTCTCCACCGGCCGGCCGCGCAGGCGCGCCATGCGCTCCTGGTGCAGCTCGTCGTTGAAGAACGATTCGTTGTTGGCGACGATGATCAGCACCGGCACGCGGTAGTGGACGCCGGTCCACAGCGCGGTCAGGCCCATCAGGTAGTCGCCGTCGCCGAGCACGGCGACCGGCAGTCGATCTCCGCCGCGCAGCGCCAATCCCGCCCCCACCGCCATGCCGGGTCCCGAGCCGATGCCGCCGCCGCCGTCGAAGCCGATGTAATCCAGCGGATGCTCGAATCGGCAGAACTCCCCCGGCCAGCCGAGCGGCAGCCGGATGTACGACGGCCGATGCGGCGCGAGCGTCTGCGTCGTCACCCGGGCCAGGTCGGCGAGCGGAAGGCGATCGCTTGCCTCTTTCCTTGCCGGATCGTGCGGCTCGCCCGGCACGGCCGCGGCTTCCGCCGGCACCGCGAACCACGATTCGAGCGGTTTCGCCGCGCGCGGACCGAGCGTGGCGAGCAGCGCGGCGACGAGCTCGTCCGGCGGGGCAAGGATCGAAAGATCGGTCGGCGGCAGCGCCTGATGGTCCATGTTGTAGCCGTTATGGACGTACTGATCCACCGAGCATTGAATGACCGTGCCGCGCGGCAGCTCGCCGTCGCAGGCCTGGCGCAGCGTGCCCCCGAGGTCGATCCAGTCGAGGCTGAGGATCACGTCGGCACCGCCGATCAGCCGGGCCGCGTCGCCGGTCACGTAAAGGCTTGGCGGGAACGGATGCAGCGGATGCCGCGTGGGAAAGCTCGCGCCGGTCTTGATGTCGGTGAGCACGACGGCGCCGACGCGCTCGGCCAGCGCGACGCGCCGCGCGAACGCCGCGGGATCGCTCCCCACGCGGCCGATCATGACGAGCGGACGGTTCGCGGTCTCCAGCAGACGCGCGGTTTCGCGCACGGACTCCTCCGGCGCGGCACCGGGCGCCGACGGGCGAAAGCGGTCGAGCGGCGGCAGCGGCACCGGCGCGTGCAGGTCTTCCTCCTGCAGCGCCGCGTCGAGCGCGACGTAGACGGGCCCCTCCGGCAGCGTCGTCGCGATGCGATAGGCGCGAAGAATCGCTTCGAGCGCCGCCGGCACGGATCCCGGCTGGTCGTCCCATTTCGTGTATCCGCGCACCAGCGCGCCGAGATCGCGCGACGTGTGGATCCAGTCGACCCACGGGCGCCGCTTCACCGCATCGATCGGGCCGACGCCGCCCAGCAGCAGCATCGGGATGCGATCGCACCATGCGTTGAAGATCGCCATCGTCGCATGCATGAGCCCGACATTGGCGTGGAGCGCGACCGCGAGCGGCCGCCCGGCGACCCGCGCATAGCCGTGCGCGAGCGCCACCGCGGTCTCTTCGTGCACGCAAAGCAGCAGCTCCGGCCGCTCGTTGCCGAGATGGTTGACCAGGCTGTCGTGCAAACCCCGGAAGCTCGCACCCGGATTGAGCTCGATGTACGGCACCCCGATCGCTCGCAGAGTCTCCGCAGCAACGTCGCTGCCAAAGCGCGCCGGGCCGGGCGTGAGGCCCCC
>JANMBN010000255.1:0-5013 GCA_031360485.1 Betaproteobacteria bacterium
GTGTCCCGCCGGCAGGTCCTCGCCGACGCTGCCTAATCGCAACCGTGGGTCCGGCTTCAGCCGGTCCAACCGTGGGTCCGGCTTCAGCCGGTCGAACCGTGGGTCCGGCTTCAGCCGGATCCAGCCAACTTGCTGGGTCGCTGATGCGCCGAGAATCGCAGCGCTCGCCATTTGCCGCGTCCCGCCTGTAGACTTAAGTGTCGTCCCAGGCCCGATGCGGACTCGGCACGCACCGGATGCGCAAAGCTACCCGATCTCGCCCGGCGCTTCTTCCGGTAGGATTTCCTTTCGACACAATGAACAGTCCGAGCAGCTGATGCCACGTTCACCGAAGAACGACAAGGCCAAGAGCAAGAACCAAAAGACCGATAGCCAGCCAGCGACGCGGATTCACAAGGAAATGCCAGCGCCGACGGCCGAGCAGGTCGGCGACATGGCCTGGGCAGGCCAGCACGCTAAGGCTATCGAACTGGCCACCGCGGCGCTGGCCTCGCCCGGGTTGAGTACCGGGAGCCAACTTGAACTCTTGGACCTGCGCGCGGAAAGCTTCATCGCGCAGGGTGACCTCGGCCGCGCAAGCGAGGACGCAGCCGCAATGCTCGCCCTGGCCGACACGGCAAGGTCGGCCGCGCTCCGGGCGCAGGCCTTGAATCGCCAGGCGCTCGTGCAGATGCGCAAGGGCGAACTCAAGGCTGCGGTCGCGACCGCCACCGCCGCGCTGAAGAGCGCGCGGCAGAGCAAGCAACAGCGACTGATCGCGATGAGCCTCTTTCGTCTCGCCGAAGCGCAGTACCGCGAGAAACCCGGTGAGCAGGCCCTCCGGTTTGCGACAAGAGCCGTGGAACTCTTTCAGGCGCTGGGCGACGCTTCGGGGCAAGGCCGCGCGCTGTGGGTCGTTGCGATGGCGCGCGGCCACGAAGGCCGCGCCGCCGAGTGCAATCGGGCAGCCAGCGAGGCGCTGAGGCTTTGCCGCGGCTGCGGCGACCTGTACGGCGCGGGCAATGCGCTCAACATGCTCCTCTTCCACGAGGCCGATCTTGCCGTCGCGTTGAAGCGGTCGAGCCTGGCGCTCGCCGATTTTGAAGCCGCCGGCTACGTCGAGCGCCAGGGCATCGTCACGGGGAATCGCGGGAACACCTACAGCAGCCTCGGGTTGCACCGTCACGCGCGGCGTCTGTACCTCAAGGCGAGCGACATCTATCGGCGCATCGGTGCGAGCGCGAACCAGGTGAATGCGAACGTCCTCGTCGGGCTGGCCGACGTGGAACTCGCGATTGGGCATCTGGACCGTGCGCGCGACTACCTTGGCGAGGTGACGGGGATGGCTGAAGCCCTGCGCAACCCGTTCATCGCCGAGCAGTTTGCTTCGAGCCAGGGTCAGCTTGCATTGCGCGACGGCGACGCAGCGATTGCGCTGCGTCATTTTAAACGCGCGCATCAGCTTGCGCACGACAGTGCTCATGTCGCCATGGAGATCGATGCGCTGACCTCGCTCGGGCAAGCCAACGTGGCACTGCGAAACCCGCGTGCCGCGCTGGCCGCGACGCGCCGCGGCACCGAATTGCACCGCGCGCATGACCTGGCGGCGCTCGACGGAATGTCACCCGCGAGGACGTGGTGGCAGCATTGCAAGGCGCTGCGGGCCAACGGGCAGGCGAAGGCCGCACGTGATGCCCTCGAGAGGGCGTACGGGTTCATGCTGAAGGGCATCGGCGGATTGAGCGATGAAGGTCTGCGCCGCAACTATCTGAACAAGATCGAGGCGCATCGCGAGATCGTCGGCGCATGGCTCGAGGACGCGCGCAAGCGCCGCTTGTCCCCCGAACGGCGTGCCGCCCATCTGGTCGGCGAAGCGAATCTGCGCGAGCCGTTCGAACGGCTCGTGGACACCGGGTTGCGCCTCAACGAGCTGCGCAGCGCCTCTGAATTGCACGAATTCCTGATCGATGAGGCCACCGAACTCAGCGGCGCCGAGCGCGTACTGCTCGCGCTGGAAACGCCGAACGGTCTGCAACTGGCCGGCGCACTCGTGCCGCGCGGCGAAGACGCGGAGGCGCTGTTGCGAGACGTCACGCCCGCGATGATGCAGGTTCGTCGTACGCGCGCCGTGAGTCTGACCTACAACCCGCCGGACGCGAGCGAGCTGGAGCAGCGGTCTCGCATCATTGCTCCGTTGATCGCGCAGCGGCAGCTGCTGGGCTTTCTGTATGCCGACCTCGACGGCGCTTTTGGGCGGTTCCGTGAATCGGACCGGGATCTGCTCGGGATGCTGGCGAGCCAGGCCGCGGTGGCCCTCGACAACGCGCAGTGGTCGCAGGGGCTAGAGCAGAAGGTCGCCCAGCGCACCGACGAGCTTCGGGCGTCGAAGGCCCTCATCGAGCAGCGCGCCAACGAGCTCGCCATCATCAACAGCATCCAGCAAGGCATGGCGGCCGAGCTCGACTTCCAGTCGATCGTCGACCTGGTGGGCGACAAGCTGCGCGAGGTGTTCAAGACCGACGATATCGGGATCAACTGGTACGACCCGAAGGCGAATCTGATCCACTACCTCTACGTTTTCGAGCACGGAAAGCGCCTGCAAATCAAGCCGGCCCCGCCGCGACCCGGCGGACCGTACGAGCAATTGATCCGGACACGCCGCGTGACGGTCTTCAACAGCCCGAAGGAGATGCTTGCCGCGGGAACAACTCCGGTCCCGGGGACGGATCAGTCGCTTTCGATGATCGACGTCCCGATCGTCGGCAGCGACCGCGTGCTCGGATCCATCAGCCTCGAAGATTTCAAGCGCGAGAACGCATACGGCGAAGGCGAACTCCGCCTGCTTGGGACCGTGGCCGCCAGCATGGGCGTGGCGCTGGAAAACGCTCGTCTGTTCGACGAGACGCAGCGACTGCTGAAGGAAACGGAGCAGCGCGCCGCCGAGCTAGCCGTGATCAACAGCATCCAGGAAGGGATGGCGGCCGAGCTCGACTTTCAGGCGATCGTCGACATGGTCGGCGACAAGTTGCGTGACGTGTTCAAGACCGGCGATCTGGCCATCCGCTGGTACGACGCGAGCACCAATCTGATCCATTACCTTTACACATACGAACATGGAGCGCGGTTGACCATTCCGCCGCAGCCGCCCAGTCCAGGTGGGCCGTGGTTCAAGATGGTCCAAACGCGCCAGCCGGTGGTCGCGAACAGCCGCGCCGAACAGGCGGCGTTGGGGATGCAAATCGTACCTGGCACGGACCAGAGCCATTCGTCGGCTTTCGTTCCGATCCTGGGCAGCGACCGCGTGCTCGGCACGATTCTGACCGAGAACCACGAGCGTGAAAATGCCTTCGGCGATGCCGAGGTGCGCCTGCTGACGACGGTCGCCGCAAGCATGGGCGTCGCGCTGGAAAATGCCCGCCTCTTCGACGAAACGCAGCGGCTGCTCAAGGAAACCGAGCAGCGCGCCGCCGAGTTGGCGGTGATCAACAGCATCCAGGAGGGGATGGCCGCCGAGCTCAACTTCCAGGCGATCGTCAACATGGTCGGTGACAAGCTGCGCGAGGTGTTCAAGACCGGCGAGATCGGCATCCGGTGGCACGACGCGAAATCCAACCTGGTTCACTACCTGTACGAATACGAACATGGCGTGCGTCTCGACCCGCCCTCGGCGCCACCCACGCCGGGCGGGTCATTTTTCAAGTTACTCCAGACGCGGCAACCGATGGTCGCGAACAATCGCGCGGAGCAGGCAGCGCAGGGAATGGGGTTGATGCCGGGCACCGACCAGGGTCAATCCATCGTCAATGTGCCGATCCTCGGCGGTGACCGCGTGCTCGGCACGATCGTCATGGAGGACTACGAGCACGAGAACGCCTTTGGCGAATCCGAGGTACGCCTGCTCACGACGGTCGCCGCGAGCATGGGCGTGGCGCTGGAAAACGCCCGCCTCTTCGACGAAACGCAGCGTCTGTTCAAGGAGAGCGAGCAGCGCGCCGCCGAACTTGCCATCATCAATAGCGTGCAGGAAGGGCTTGCCGCGCAACTTGATTTTCAGGCGATCGTCGACCTGGTCGGCGATAAGATTTGCGAGATCTTCGGCACGAAGGATATGTCCATCGCGCTTTATGACCGGCAAAGCGGGCTGGTGACCATGCCGTATTACCTCGAGCATGGCGAGCGCTTTCCGATCGAGCCGGCGCCGTTGGAAAGGGGGCTTACCGCGCACGTCATCCAGACCCGCCAGCCGCTCGTGATCAATGAGGATCTGTGGCAGCGGGCAGCCGAGCTCGGCTCGAGAGCTATCGGCGACGCCAGCGTAACGCTTGCCACGATAACCTACGCCGGCGTTCCAATCCTCAAAGGCGATGAGGCCGTCGGTGTCGTTGCGCTTTACGGCGAGGAGAAGAACGCGTTCACCGACTCGGACGTTCGCCTGCTGTCCACACTGGCGAACGCGATGACGGTCGCGCTGGAGAACGCGCGACTCTTCGACGAGACACAGCGGCTGTTCAAGGCGGAGCACCAGCGCGCGGCCGAGCTCGCGATCATTACCAGCGTGCAGCAAGCTCTTGCCGCCGAGCTCAACATGCAGGGGATATACGATGCGGTCGGCGACAAGATCCGCGAGATTTTCAACCAGGCCGACGTGGGAATCCGGATCTACGACCCGCAGACCAATCTGATCCACTATCCTTACGTCTACGAGGCCGGCGAGCGGATCACCATCGAATCCATTACCCTCCGGGAGAAGGGATTTGCAGCCCACGTCATTCGCACCCGTGAAACAATCGTCATCAACGAAAATGCCCAGCAGGAGACGGAAAAGTACGGGAGTTACACGCTGCCCGGCACGATGGACGAGAAATCGGCCCTTTACGTGCCGCTGGTCGTCGGAGACCAGGCCCGGGGGCTGATCAGCCTTGCCGACATGGAGCGCGAGCACGCGTACGGCGAATCGGACGTGCGCCTGCTGCAAACACTCGCCAACAGCATGAGCGTCGCCCTCGAGAATGCGCGCCTGTTCGACGAGACGCA
>JANMBN010000277.1:0-5942 GCA_031360485.1 Betaproteobacteria bacterium
AGCTCATCACAACAGCGAACGAATTGCGCAAGGCCGTTGCCGCGCTACCTCGGCCATTGGCACCTGGAACGCGATCGTGACCGCGAGGACCGAAACCTCTGAACGCGGCCTCGAAAGGCTGATCTGGACGGCGTTGCACCGTCGGTCGACGCCGCGTCGGTGTCCCAATGGCCACACACGCAGGCGCCCGGTCGCATTTCATCTTGCAAGTTCCAGGAACCGTCGATGCCGTTGCTCTAGTAGATCACGGCTCGGACGTAGAGCCATACGCGAAGGAAGCTGAATTGGTTGCCCATGCATCCCCTGCAGCCCGTGCTTTAGCATTGGGCCGTCGGTCTCCTGCAGGACGTCTCGGCGAATCTCGATCGTGTAGTCAGGTCGAACCGAAAGGAAGAAACGGTCAAACGCCGCGTGATGCAACTTGCATAGGGCAATGCCATTGGGAACAACCGGTTCGCCATCTGGATCCGCGTCGGGAAGGATGTGCGCGGCGTCAAGCAATTCGTCATGCTTGAGCCGACATAGTGCGCATTGTTGCCGATAGGCGTCGATCACGCGCTCACGAAATTCCGCCTGATGGATGCGGCGTCTTATGACCGCAGTGACATATCCACGTCGAATATCGGCGACTGCATCCTCGGCCACAGTGGACATGTCGACTCCGGCCTTTAGCGCCAAACCGTCATCGACCGCAACCGAGAACGCAAGCGACGCCGGTTCGTCTCCGACGACAAACACCGGCCAAACGGCCAAATACCTGCCTTTGACTAGCGCGTGAAAATAGATCAACGGCTCGCGACGTTGAATCAGTTTCCGCAAGCCAGCGTTATCCCGATGATTAGGATCGGTACCCCGGTATCGGTAACGTAGCAGCGCCGGGCCAAATGCGTCTTGATACGGACCGTCGGCGACTGTCGTTATCGACAGCGGTAGCTCCATCTGGCGCGGCTTAAAGATCCCCTGCGGGGAGACGAGCGGGATGCGCGCCACCTTATATGGGAACCCACTGGCAAGGACTTCGCGCGACAAGACCTGTCCATGCACGTCGACCTGCTCGCCGAGCCAAGCAAACGCTGCGCGCCGAATTTCTATGTCGGACATCAGACTCGACCCGTCGCATCAGAGGAGTCTTTCGCCCGAATCACGGCGTAGGTTCCGACGCTTGGAAGGTACTGGACGTTACTGAATTGGGGGCAACTGGCGGGAGGGCGGGATTCGAACCCGTGTTTCCGCCAGGCTGCATGCGGGTCTCCAAGTCTTCTTGACCAAAAACTGACCGTCAGAAACGCATTCTGTTTCTTCGATCGGTGAATAGTTGTCTGCGATTTCGGGCGTTGCGAGCCCCCATCAGCTCGCTTCCGGTTGATGCGGATGCCCCGCCCGTCCTAGCGCAGATTCTCCTCGGTGTACAACGTCAACTCCAGCAAGCGTTCCAGCAGTTGGTCCGAGGGAATGCCGATGAAGTTCTTGAGCACGAGCTCTTTGGCGAACAGGCGACAGATATACCGGAGCTTCAGCATCTTGCTGCGCGCCGCGTAGACGAAGTCGCGATGGCCGTTATTGATCACGACCAGATTGCGCTCCGCGTCGAACCGCGAACGCCACAGCTCCCCCGCGGCCTTGTGGAAGGTGTACCCCGGCAGGCCCTGGTAGGTCGAATCGCCGCCGCTCGCCTTCGGCAGCAACGAGGCCGCCACGGTGATCTGCGCTTCGGCCTTGCAGACGATGTCCTTCTGCGTGACGGTGACCTCGACCCGCGCCAGCCCCGGCTCGGCCGCTGCCCGGTACGTCGCCATCTCCCCGCCGGCGCTGTCGAGCGTTCCTTCACCCTCGAGGATGGCCCACCCGTACGTGAGGTCGTCCTCCGCCGGTCGCCGCGCCCGGTCGCGGGCGATCGCGCGCAACGCGCGTGAGCCACCGACTTCGATGACGCTCGACGTCGGGGAAATCATCACCGAAAACAACGGACCCGCGAATTCAAAGAATTGCCGTTGGCCTTCGGCGGCCTCGTGGTCATCCGCAGCCTCGATCGCGATGGCGTGATCGTCTGCAGGCGCCTCGTCCCCAGGTTCCGCTGACGCCATCGTTCGCGGCCGCCGCTTGCCCTCGCCACGACGCAGATCGAACCAGTCGTACTCCTCCGCCGGCAAGGCCAGCAGCGCCTCCTTGAGGGCGCCTTGCACCGAGCGGAGCACATCGCGGCTCGCCCGCTCCTCCTCGGCCCGCTGCTGGTCCTCGATGATCTTCGCGAGATGCATCTCGAGCGGGCCGAGCTCATCGGCGAGGCGCGCCAGTGCCGCGTCATGGATGACGCCGAGTCGCGTGCCCGGCGTCAGGTTGAGATAAGGCGCATCGATGATCCCCTGCACGTAGCCGCTCGTCCAGGGCATGCGCACGAACGCTTCGAGCTCGGTCAGATTGCCGAGCACGCGCGTTCCCGAACGGTAGAGCGACACCGCATTGGCCGGCAAATGGGCATGCAAGTACAGCTCGGCGTACACATCGCTCTGGGGCGGCAGGAAGACATCCAGCTCGTGCAACAGTCGGCCCTCGAACTGGCGGGGCTCAACTTTGTATTCGGCCCGCGCGGTCCGATCGACGACGCGGATCGACACCCCCGAATGGCGAATGCGGTCGCGCAGCTCGGAGGCGAGGTACCACTGGATCTTGTCGCCGCTGAAGTTCTTGATGCCCGGCAGGATGCCCCTGATCAGAACCTCCGAGCCGGCTTCGGCGAACATCGTCGGGCGGTGCGTAATGCGATAGCTCGGTTCGCCCTTCTTCAGTTGCATCTGAAAGGCGCGTCCATCCACGCTCGACGAAGTGAGGAGAAGCTCTTCCCCCAGAGTCCAGAAGCTCAGCAGGCCGATGCCGAATTCGCCCTGCAAGCCGCCCGCGCCTTGCACCTTCAGCTGGCGCTTGATGGAATCGCAGACATGAGTCGCCACGTAGTGGAAATCCGGCTCGCCCTCGGCATTCCTGCGAACGCCCTCCCCGTCATCCTTCACGCGCAGGTAATGCTGCCCCTTCTCCTTGCCCCGGGTGATGACGATCGTTTTCGCCCGCGCATCGATGCTGTTTTCTACCAGCTCGGCCACCGCCTTGAGCGGATTGCTCTGCGACAGGGCGATGATGGTGATCGCATTCCAGTGATCGCCGATGCGCAGATTGCCGCTGGAGCGCGGCTTCCCGGATTTCGGAACGCGATTTGCCATGCGAAGCTAATTCCGGTCCCAGGGGTTGAAGCAGCGCGCGCCACAACGTTCGAGATCAACCGTATTGCGGGTGACGACGGTGAAATCGTGCTGCAAGCTCGTCGCGGCGATCAGGCTATCGATGACGGGCAACGGCTGGCCGCGTGCTTCCGACGCGCCGACCAGCGCGCCCCAACGGGCCGCAACGCCTGAATCGACCGCAAGTAGCCGGCCGCGGAACCGATCCGCGAGCTCGCGCCGCACCCATTGCTCGAGTGTGACCCGCTTGGGCGAATCGGGCAGCCTGGCGATCCCCTTTTCCAGTTCCCCGATCGTGATGACGCTCAGGAACAACTCATCCTCGTGCCGCTCGAGTACCCAGGCGACGACCGACGCCTTCGGTCGTGGGCGCACGAGCTCGGAAACAACACAGGTGTCGAGCAGCCAGCTCACAGCACGACCGCCCTGCCCGTATCACCGCTCCGCGTGAGATCGAGCGCAACGGTGCCCAATGGCGATTTGCGAAGGAAATCGACGAGGGTGCCTTTGGGCTTGCGGGTAAGGCGTGCGTACTGGTCCACGGCGACCACCACCACGGCGTCGTCACCCCGCAGCGTAATGATTTGCGGCCCTTCGTTCGTGGCTTTCCTCACCACTTCGGACAACCTGTTCTTTGCGTCTTGAAGTTGCCACTTGTTCATGACGCCGATCCTCCGAAAAAACTGGCTAGACAGTCTAGCTATCATAGATGCTTCCCGGCGCATGTCAAGTCAACACGAGTCACGGCAGGCGTCAGCCGAAGGCTGCCAGGAGCCTCATGAAGTTCCGCTTCGCCTTCCACGTCAGTCGGAGCTCGGCGAGCTCCCGCTTGAAGACCGCGCCTTGGCTCTGCGCAGCGCGTAGTTCCTGTACCGCTTTGACGATTTCGAGTGCCGCGCCGTAATGCGCCCCTCGCGTTCCGGCATTCACGACGTGCGGCAGCAATTTCTTGTAGAGCATGACGCCCTCCTCCGGGTGCGCCATGCCGCGCACGGCAGCGACTTTGTCCCACAGCCGCATGTCGACCGGACCGCCGCAAAACGTCTCCCACATCGCAACGCATTAGTACCGTCAATCGTTACTATCGACGATTGGGGATTGGTTTGGCCACCGGGGGCGGCGAGAAGTAGCGGGGCACCGCCGCGAAGGTTGCCTGATATTTAGGCAACTCGCCGACTAAGAACTGACCAAAACAGTACAGTTAACAGTCAAAAATATGTTTGAATACAAGTGCGATGCTTGCTAAAATATAAGATGGCATACTACACGTATGCTATTGCTTTCTAATGATAAATGGCGGGAGGGCGGCAGTCACATTGCGGGGCGTCGCGCTAATAAGTAATGGAAGTTGCCCCCGCCCGTCAGGCGATGACCTCGCCTGAAGTGGACAATCTGCTCCGGATCGACAAGCTGAAGCGCTAGCCGTCTCTGACCCGACCTTCCGATTGCTACCAGTAGTAATGGTGCGGCTTCTTCGCGAGCGGAAACGTCGGAGCGTCTTCATAGTCAGCGAGCCTCATCGTGCGCTTGATGAGGCGCCGGACCTCCTGGCGTTGTGGCCGGGTCATCATGGCCCGGATCCACCAGGACGGTGTCGCCTGCCACCTCCAATCTGCGCCGAAATGGCGTTCTTTCGACTTGCTCCCGTGGTGAAACGTGCGTGCCATTTGGCTTCTCCTCAGGTGATTGCACCTAGGTGAAGCCGTCCTCCTCATATGCGCTGAACATGGATCAATCCTTCAGGGAAGAACGCAGATCCGGACGTAATTTCAAGCGCGTCGACGATTATCTGGAAATGGTCGAGCAATCATGCCGAGAGCTTTTCTTCGAGCCACACTTTGATCAGCGATTGGTAGGGGACGTCGCGCGCATTCGCCGCGGCCTTGATTCGCTCGAGGGTGTGAACCGGCAGTCGCAGCGAGATGCTTTGGGTCGAAGGTTTCAAGTTGGGCAGGCGGACGCGTTTCGCCTTCGACCAATCGACAAGGTTCGCGCTGTCATGCGCTTCCCAGAATTTTCGCTCTTGTGCCTCCGAGCTGAATTTAGGAGTCCTGGTCTTCGCGATCATAGATCTGCCTCTCCTTTCTATGCATGTCACGGGCCGAGATTACTCGGATTCGGGTTCCATCCACTCGTAGCGTAAACGTGACGTGCAGTCGCCGTCCGTCGATCGTGACGCCCAACGCATGGAACCGCGGCTCGCCAACGGAGTGACCTGGATCTGCAACCACCAGCAAGCGCTGATCGAAAAACACCTGCTCGGCTTCGCTTTGTGCCACGCCGTGTTTCTCGTTCTTGCGAGCATTGCCGGCATCCCATTCAAACCCAGCAATGCGCTCGATATCCATCGATGTTGTATATTACTATGATATACGTCGGTGTCAAGTTGCCCCCAGCCGCATCGTGCAACACGAGCCTGAAGATTCGGCCAGACTACGGAGCGCCGACCCGTTACGGCTTGATGGCAAGGAAAGATTTGAGTTGAATCTCCGAGTTTACTGTCATTCCCGTTTCGGGTATGATTATTCCTGAAATGGGAATGACCTCCAGGGCCATTACGTCCGCGACACCGGTCTCCGGCTTGGGGGGCGTGCTGTTCACGCCCGTCCAGCAGCGGGTCCTGGGCCTGCTGTTCGGCCAGCCCGATCGTCGCTTCCAGAGCGCGGAGCTGATCCGTCTCGCCGCTTCCGGCACCGGCGCGGCGCACCG
>JANMBN010000278.1:0-4523 GCA_031360485.1 Betaproteobacteria bacterium
CCATTACGACGGCAATCTCGTCGGCCTGATCGAGCGCGTTGGCGAGCCTCGTGCAATGCCGGCGGAGTCGGCGCCGCGCGAGCGGCTGTGGAAAGTGCGCGCCAGATCCGTCGTGCTCGCCAGCGGCGCGCACGAGCGCAACATCGCGTACGCGAACAACGACCTGCCCGGCACGATGCTCGCCGGGGCCGTGCGAACGTACGTCGACCGGTACGCCGTGCGGGCCGGATCGCACGCCGTCGTGTTCACCAACAACGACAGTGCGTACGCAGCGGCGCTCGCGCTGCATCGCGCAGGCGTGCCGGTCGAGGCGATCATCGATGTGCGTCCGGACGATGGACTCGGCGGCGCGTTGCCCGGCGAGGCGCGAAACGCGGGGCTCCTGATCGTCGCCGGTGCGGCGGTCGCGGGCGCGCATGGCAGACGGCATGTCTCGGCCGTCGACGTCGTTCCGCTTTCCGGCGGCAAGCCACGGCGCATCGAATGCGACCTCGTCTGCGTGTCCGGCGGCTGGAATCCCGCCGTCCATCTCTTTTCGCAGGCGCGCGGCAGGCTGCGCTACGACGACGCGCTCGCCACCTTCGTTCCCGGCGTCTCGCCGCTGCCGATCACGCCGGCCGGCGCGGCGAACGGCCGCTTCGGCCTCGACGCCGCGCTCGCGGACGGGCACGCCGCCGGGCTCGCCGCCGCGGCGCATGCGGGCTTCGTTGCCGCCTCCCCGTTCGCGCACGCGCAGGCACCACCGCTCGCGGTCGGTCCGCTGCAGCCGATGTGGAGCATCGAGGCGCGCCGCCCGGGCGACAAGCGGTTCGTCGACCCGCAGAACGACGTGACCGTCGACGACATCGCGCTGGCTGCGCGCGAAGGCTACACGTCGATCGAGCATCTCAAGCGTTACACGACACTCGGCATGGGCACCGACCAGGGCAAGCTCAGCAACATCGTCGGCCTCGCGATCCTCGCCGAAAAGCTGGCACGGCCGATTCCCGAGGTCGGCACGACGACGTTCCGCCCCCCGTACACGCCGGTCACGCTGGGGGCATTCCCCGGACACGAGACCGGAGCGCACGTCGAGCCGACACGGCGCTCGGCGATGCACGACTGGCACGTCGAGCGCGGCGCCCGCTTCGTCAACGCGGGCCTCTGGAAGCGCCCGCACTCGTACCCGCGCGAGGGTGAATCCGCCGACGACGCGGCGAACCGCGAGGCGAGGAATGTCCGCACCCGCGTCGGCATCGTCGACGTGTCGACGCTCGGCAAGATCGAGCTGCAGGGCAAGGACGTCGCCGAGTTCCTGAACCGTGTCTACATCAATCGCTGGGACACGCTCGCGGTGGGCCGCTGCCGCTACGGCGTGATGCTGCGCGACGACGGCATCGTGCTCGACGACGGCACGACGTCACGGTTGGCGCCGACGCATTACCTGATGACGACGACCACGCTCAACGCGGTCAAGGTGATGCAGCATCTGGAATATTTGCTGCAAGGGGACTGGCCCGAGCTGGAAGTCTTCGCCACTTCGGTGACCGAACAGTGGGCGGCCGCTGCGCTGTCCGGCCCCGACGCGCGCAAAGTCCTCGAAAGGAGCGTCGACATCGACGTGTCGAACGAAGCCTTTCCGTTTCTCGCGGTCGGCGAATGCCGCGTGCGCGCAGCGACGGGGGCGATTCCGGCCCGGCTCTTCCGCATGAGCTATTCGGGCGAGCTCGCGTACGAGATCCACGTTCCCGCCGACCGTGGCCGCGAGATGTGGGAGGCGATGATCGCCGCGGGCGAAGAATTCGGCATCATGCCCTATGGCACCGAGGCGATGAGTACATTGCGGATCGAGAAAGGCCACGTGGTGATCGGCCCCGAGGCCGACGGACGCACGACCGCCGACGATCTCGGCATGGGCAAGCTCGTCAACGCCGCCAAGTGGTGCGTCGGCAAGCCGCTGCTCGCGCGGTCGGCGCTGACCGCTCCGGGCCGCTGGCAGCTGGTCGGCCTCACCGCGCAGGACGGCGCGACGATGCCGCGCGCCGCGAAGATCGTCGCGGACCCCGAACACAGTTTGCCGAACCCGATGCTGGGTCACGTGACGTCGTGGTGCTGGAGCCCGAACCTCGATGCCTGGATCGCGTTGGCGCTCGTCGCCAACGGCCGCGCGCGGCATGGCGAAACGCTTTGGGCGGTGTCGCCGCTCGCGAACGCGAAGGTACGCGTGAAGATCGGTCCACCCTGCTTCATCGATCCGGACGGCGCGAGACTCCGTGGGTGACGGAAACCACCTCGCGTCCGGCTCGACCGCGCCGGGTCACTACGGACCCGTGCCGGCCGGAGTGACGCTCGCCGAAACACGTTTGACGGGCGCCTGGAACGTGCAAGGCGACGCGTCGCGACCGCGCTTCGCCGAGGCGGTGCGCCGGCTCTTCGACATCGCGCTTCCGGCGGCGCCGAACACCACTGCCAGGAACGATGCACTGACCGTCCTTTGGCTCGGGCCGACGTCGTGGCTCGTCGTCGCGAACGGAGCGTCAGCCCTCACCGATTTCACCTATCGGCGAGATTCGCTCAACGCCGTTGGCGGTGCCCTGTTCGACCTGACCGCGAGCCGCGTCGCGTGGACCATTTCCGGTGCGCATGCTGCCACCGTGCTCGCATCGGGTTGTCCGCTCGATTTTCATCCGCGCGCGTTTGCCGACGGCACCTGCGCGCAGAGCGTGTTCGGTCACGTCAACGCACTCTTCTACAAGCGAGGCGCGCCGCCCGAATTCGTCGTGATGGTCGCGCGGAGCTTCGCGCGGGATGTGTGGCGGAGCCTTTGCCTCTCGGCCGCGCAGCATGGCTACGACGTTCTGCCGCCGCGAGACTTCTGAATTCGTGTCAGCTCCACGGAAAAGGGCTGTTGCTGACCGGATGCAGACGGCCCGCGGCGTAGCGCGAGAAGCGGAAGGGCTCGAGGAGTGCGCGCTTGTCGCCCAGGATCTCGTCGGCGACGAGCTCACCCACGCCGATCATCTTGTAGCCGTGGTTGGAATCGGCGATCACATGGACGTTTTCACGGAACCGGTCGAATACCGGGAAGCTGTCCGGCGTGAAGCAACCGATGCCCCCCGAAGGTTCGCTCCGGTATTTCGCGTGCTGCCCTTCGAACCGTTTCTGGCAGAACGCGAGCGCCGAAGTCCACATGTCCGCGAAGTAGTCGGTGACGACGAACTCCGGCGATTTCGGGCCATACGGATCGACGCGCACGTCGTCGGGCTCGCGCTCGACGCGCGCCGGCATGGCGCCGCCCTGCACGCCGCCGAAATGGAAATCGGGCTTGTAGTAGACGCCCCAAAGCCGGTCGGTGATGAGATGGCCGTCGCGGTCCGAATGAAGCGGCGCATCGGTGTCGACGTGCAGCACCGGCGGCATCCTGCCGTCGTTGGTCTTCTGGTACTCGGGATCGACGCCGAGCGTGCCTTCCTGCAGCGCCATGTAGCGCCACATCCGCACTCCGTCGTGGACCTTCCCGTCGCGGCCCTTGACGCTGATCGCCTTCGGCAGCGCGAGCATGTTCCACAGTGAATTGATCCAGGGGCCGACACCGACCGCCACGGCGTCGCACGCGATCGAGCCGCCGGAGGTGTCGACGGCGGTGATCGCCGAAGTGCCATTGCCGGATCGGAATCCGGTCACCGTGACGCCGGTGACTATCTCGACGCCCAGCGCCGCGGCCTTCCCGGCGAGGCCGCGCATCGACGCCATGTTGTTCGCGTAGCCGCCGCGTTTTTCGTGCAGCACCGACGTGATGTTCCTGGCCTGCCAGTCGTGCAGGAGCCCCTGCATGTACCTGCGCGATTCGGCTTCGCCCTCGATGAACACCGATTCGTAGCCGATCGCCTTCTGCTGCTCGTAGATCGTGCCGACCTGCGCACGCATCACCTCGGGGCTGATCTGCATGTAGCCGACGGGGTGGTAACTGTAGACCTCCGGATCCTGCTCCCAGACGGATACCGAATGCGCCATCAGCTCGCGCATCGCCGGCTGGTAATAGTTGTTGCGGATCACGCCGCACGCGATGCCGGAAGCGCCGGCGCCGATGCCGGTCTTGTCCAGCACGACGATCCGGGTGCCGGTCGCGCCGACGGTCGTTCCCCGGGCCTTCAATCGCAGCGCCAGATGCATCGCCGTCGACAGCCCGTGGATACCCGCGCCGATGACGACGTAGCGGGCGTAACCGGGGACCGTCGCCATCACGCGACCGGTTGCAGGAGGTCTTCGAGCAGCACCGGGAGCGCCGCGCGCTCGGCCGCGAGACCGTGCACCGCCTGCTCGATTCGCGCCGCGCGCGCCGCGCCCAGCACGGGTTCGGCGTAGGCAAGGTATTTCCGCCGCAATTCGTCATCGGCGAGCGGGTTCTCGGGGTTGCCGCGCGCGCGGGCCAGCTCGGAGGCCAGCGTGCGGCCGTCGGCGAGCGTCACGCGCACGCGCGCCCAGCGCTCCGCGGGAAAGCGGCGGGTGAACTCCGCATCCTCGGACAGCATCATCACGCGTTG
>JANMBN010000348.1:0-5711 GCA_031360485.1 Betaproteobacteria bacterium
CCGAAGACGTACACGTTGCGCGACCTCGTCCGCTATGTCGGTGAAACCATTGGCGCGAGGCGCCCGATCGTCGCTCTTGGCCCCAAGCTGGGCGCGCTCCAGGCGCTCGCGCTCGAGCTGTTGCCCGGAACCTTGATGAGCCGCGACAACCTTGCGTCGATGGCGAAGGACAGCGTCTGTGGCTGCGATTTCCCTCCGGTGTTCGGTCTCCGACCGCAAGCGCTCGAGACCATCGCGCCGACCTACCTCGGGCTCGAGACCGAGAAGAGCCGCTACAGCGACTACCGCGTTCGCGGCGGTCGCTAGCTCTGCGCGGGTCGGCCACGGGCATTGCGCATGCCGCGGCGACCGGCTAACGTTCGCGGATGGCACGAAGCTCCCGCGTTTCGCGATCGGTGAAGATCTACCGCGTCGGCGGCTCGGTCCGCGACGAACTTCTGGGCCGCGCCGTCGCCGACCGCGACTGGGTTGTCGTCGGCGCGACCCCGGAGATACTCATCGCGTCCGGCTACAAGCCGGTCGGCCGCGATTTTCCGGTTTTCCTTCACCCGGAAACGCGCGAGGAGTTCGCACTGGCGCGCACCGAGCGCAAGCACGGCCGCGGCTACCGCGGATTCGAGTTCTTCGTCTCGCCCGACGTGACGCTCGACGAAGACCTCGCGCGCCGCGATCTCACGATCAACGCGATGGCGCGGGACGAGCACGGTGCGCTGATCGACCCGTTTGGCGGCGAAGCGGACCTGCGGGCCGGCGTGCTGCGCCATGTCTCCCCCGCATTTGTCGAAGATCCGCTGCGCGTGCTTCGCGTCGCGCGCTTTGCCGCGCGCTTCGGATTCGTCGTGGCGCCGGAGACCGCGGCGCTGATGCGCAAGCTGGCGGCATCAGGCGAGCTCGCCCTGCTCGCACCGGAACGCATCTGGCAGGAGCTGGCGCGCGGCCTGATGGAACGGTATCCGTCGCGCATGCTGGCCGTCCTGCGCGCCTGCGGCGCGCTCGGCCGGTTGCTGCCGGAAGTCGACGCGCTGTTCGGCGCGCGGCGGCCGGCGGCGCGCGGCGCGGGGATCGGTGCCGCGACGCATGTGTCGCGTGCGCTCGACTACGCGGCGGCGAAGTCATTCACGCTGACGGTCAGGTACGCGGTCCTCGCCGACGATCTCAGCGTTGCCGAATCGCCCGCATCGACCAAGCCGAAGCGTCATGGGCTCGCGGTGCGCAACGTGCGGCTGGCGGAACGGCTGTCCAGGCGTTTGAGAGCGCCCGTCGAATGCCGCGATGCCGCGCGTCTCGCGGCGCGCTGGCTTCGCTCCGTCCACCGCGCGCCCGAGCTTCGCGCCGCGGTACTTCTCGACCTCCTGACGGCTGCCGATGCGCTGCGCCGTCCCGAGCGGCTCGATGCGCTTCTCGACGCCTGCGAATGCGATGCCTTGTCGATGCCGCGCGCAGGCGACGATTACGCCCCGGCGCGGATCGTGCGCGCGGCGCTCGCGGTCGTGAAGCGCGTCGACGCGGGTGCGATCGCGCGCGCCGTGACGGAGAAGCGCAATGCAGGCGCCGCGGAACGCGCCGACGCGGTGGGGAAGGCCGTTCGCGCCGCGCGGCTCCTGGCGTTGCGCATCTGGCGGCGGACCCTGTCGCCGTCGACGCGTTAAGCCGAATACGGGATCCCGTCCGACGCCGACCCGGAGATGCCCTGCGCGCGGAAGCAGGCAGCGCGAGGGCTCTCTCAGATCCGGTAGGCGACGATCCGCATCACGTCCGCGGCGACGCGCATCAGCGCCTTCACGGGGAACGGCAATTCGGCGGCGCCGGCGGCCCTCGCCATGGCGCCATGCCGCGCTTCGTCGTCGCGCATCTGTTCGACGATCGCGCGGCTCTTCGCGTCCGCGGCCGGAAGGCGTTCCATGTGTCCGGTGAGGTGCTCCTCGACCTGCCGTTCGGTTTCGACCACGAACCCGAGGTTGCCGCGATCGCCGACGACGCCGGCGGCGATGCCGATCGCGAACGAGCCCGCGTACCAGATCGGGTTGAGCAGCGATGGCCGGTCCCGGAGTTCGGCGAGACGCTGCTTTGTCCACGCGAGATGCTCCTCTTCCTCGCGCGCCGCCCGTGCGAATTCCTGTTTGACACCGGGACTGTGCGCGACGAGCGCCTGCGCTGCATAGAGCGCCTGCGCGCAGACCTCGCCGGTGTGGTTGACGCGCATCAGCCCCGCGGCGTGCCGGCGTTCGTCGGGGCCGAGTTCGGTGTCGACGAGGTTCGCGCCGGGCGTCGCGCGTCTCGTCGACGGATGTCCGGCGAGCGTGCGCAGCGCGCGGTCGAAACTGATGACGATATCGTCGATCATCTTTCCCTCCGGGCAGAACTCCATCGCCGCGGTGCTGCATCGCGGGCCGAAACGGCGAACGCTCCTGCCTCGCCTAAAAGAAGTGGACCGCCCCCAGGACGAATCCACTGGGCTTGCCACAACCGCCGTTGGGGAAGGCGTTGCAAAGGATCGGGTACGCGTTGATGTCGAAGGTGTACGCGGCATTCGATCCATTGAGGATTTTCACGTATCCCGCGTACAGCAGCGTGCGCGCCGACAGAAGGTACGTGTAGCTTGCTTCCCACTGCGTCGCGCGAGTATTCACACCCTTGAAGAGTCCGCCGATGTTGGAGCCGGGCGCAGCGCTGCCCTTGCCGTCCGCGGCGTGACCCACGTACAGAAAGATCAGCCCCGGACCCGCGTCTATCGTCGCGCCGATGCCGTAGAAGTCGCGCGTGAGGTCCGTCGTCGTCGTCACCTCGTAGCGCAGCCGTTCGTACACGCCGCCGACGCGGATCCCGTCGAACTGGTACCCGGCGGCGAACGAGAACGCAGTGTCGGTCAGCGGCGCGTCGGGCGTGCCGCGGATCCTGTTGTGCAATTCGTACGCGGCGCCCAACTGGATCGGCCCGTTGTTGTAGAAGCCGCCCACACTGACGATGCCGCTGCTCGTCGTCGGCGCGGCTTCGGCGGTGCTGTATTGCACGCTGCCGTTGAAGCCCGCGATCGCCGGCGTGTCGTAGCGGATCGAATTCGGGAGCCGGCCGTCGAATCCGCCGGCGAACGGACTTCCCAGATACGCTTGCGACCAAAGCGCACCGGTCGACAGGATCGACGTGGTCAGCGTCGCGGCGTTGCCGAATATCGGCTGAATGTCGTCGTAAGGGGAGAGAAAATGACCGATCTTGGCCGTCCCCCAGGGGCCGCGCAGGCCGACATACGTTTCCCGGCCGGCGAGCGCGCCGTTGCCCGTATCGATGAACAATGCGCTCTCGATCTGGAAAATCGCTTCGATGCCGCCGCCAAGCGATTCTGTCCCGCGTATGCCGAACATCGACGAATTCGAGCTTACACGGAAGACTTTCGGGTTCGGGCAGGTCTTGGGACAATCCGGTCCCGACTGTTTGCCGTTGACCACTTCCATGTCCAGGTTCAGGCGACCGTACAGCGTGACGGACTCGGTCTGCGCGCGAGCGAGCGGGGAAGCGAGCAGGAACGCAACGACGACGGTGACGGGCTTCGCTCTCATGGCCTGGACTTCCTCCGCTTCCGGATGATAGCCGAGTCGAGGCGCGGCGCCGCGGGGCATGGGCAAAAAACGGGCGCCCGAAGGCGCCCGTCCGAATTGCGTTCCCGCCGCAGGGCGGGTGCGACAACGTCTCTCTTAAAAATTGTGCCACATACCGAGCGCGAAGCCGGAGGGCTTGCCGCCGATCGCGGTCGAATACGAGTTGACGCCGAAGTTGTACGACGCGTTCGCCTTGTTGTCGACCCGCGTGTAGCCGGTGTACAGGCTCGTGCGCTTCGACAGCGGATAGGTGTAGGACACCATCCAATGGTTGGACGACGAGTTCGGGCCCTTCGCGAGACCGGCGATGCGGCTGCCGTTCGGCGCGCTGCCCTTGCCGTCGGCGGCGTGCGAATACTGGACGTAGGCGACACCCGGACCCACATTGATCGTGACGTCGACGCCATAGAAGTTGCGCGTCAGGTCGGTTGTGGTCGAGAAATCGTAATCCAGTTTCTCGTATACGGCGCCCAACCTGACCATCGGGAACGAATAGCTGGCCGCGACCGAGTACGCCTTGTCGTCCAACCCCCTCGCACGCACATCTTCGTTCATCTGGAACCCGGCGCCGAACTCGACCGGGCCGTTCTTGTACATGACGATGCCGCTCGTAACGTTGGCGTGGGTCGTCGGCGCACCCGCCTCGTTGGTGGGGGCCCCGGCGTTGCTGCCTCCGATACTGTAGGAGAACTGGCCTTGCCAGCCCGACATCACCGGCGTGTCCCAGCGGATCGAGTTGCCGACCCGGTCGTCGAAGCTGCCGGTCGCCTTGGAGGCGAAGCTCTGGGCCCACGTTCCCTGATTCAGAATGCTCGTCTCCAGCGTCGGGTTGTCACCCCAGATGCTGCCGATGTTGTCGTAGGGAAGGTGATAGAAGCCCATCTTGAACGTGCCGAACGACCCTTGCAGGCCCAGGAACGTATCGCGGTTGCCGAGAACCCGGGTATTGCCGGGGGGCAAAGCGCTGTTGTCCGCGGCAATCGCGCTCTCGACCTGGAAGATCGCATTGAGGCCGCCCCCCAACGACTCGGTGCCGCGCAGGCCGAAGCGCGACGAGTTGGAGCTCACGCGAAACTGGTTCGGATTCGACCCGTCGGCTTGTTTGCCGTTGACAACTTCCAAGTCCATATTGAGGCGACCGTACAGCGTGACGTTCGCGGTCTGCGCTTGCGCCAGCGGGGCGGCCAGCAGGCCCGCAATGGCGACAGCGACGAGTTTCTTGTTCATGGAGTCTCTCCTCTAGCGGATAAAATTGGCAAGAAAACCGTGTTTTGGGCTTGCCGTCGGAACCTTCTCTGCGATGTCGAGAAGTTGCATTCATTGTGCCAAACCGGCCGACTGCGAGGCAAGGTAAAGTCCCGGCCGAGGGGGGGCTGGAGTCGCGCTGTTGTTAAAACGCGACAGGCGATTCCCTTATGGTATGACCTCCGGGCGAAACGGTGGATCGTGTGAGACTTGAAAAAGAGCCGCTAAACTTATGATCAGCCTTGGAAAACTTGATTTTCTCCGGCAATGCCCACACCGCAGCGTCGGCAACGCGGATTTTGCCGGGTTTTCCGCGGCGCCGCAGGGACGAAGGCACGATGTTTGCCCGCTCGCGGGGATGGCGCCGCGAAATTTCGGCTGCGCTTGCGAATGAGCAATTTGCCGTTGACGCCATGGATGGGTGCGCTGTGGGCGGCCGGCCTTTCCGCGCTGACGCTCGGATTCCTCGAAATCGCCCGCGGCCGCTTGCCGCAGGACCATCCGACCGACCGCTCGCTGCATGACCGCCCGGTGTCGCGGGTCGGCGGGCTCGCGATCTGGGCGGGATTCCTTCCGGTCGTGGTGCTGGGGGCGACGCCGATGGCGGGCGCGCCGATCCTGCTCGCCGCCTGGATCGCGGTGACCGCCGTTTCGTTCGCCGACGATTGGCGCGGCGTTCGACCGATGGTTCGCCTCGGCGTCCACATGCTGGCGGCGCTCGCGGTCGCGGCGATGATCGTGCGGCCGGATCCCGGCGAGGGGACGACGCCCGCCCTGATGCTGGCGATGGCCGGTGCGGCGATCATCGTCGTGTGGTCGGCCAACCTGTTCAACTTCATGGACGGGAACGACGGGCTCGCGGGGCTGATGGCC
>JANMBN010000367.1:0-6871 GCA_031360485.1 Betaproteobacteria bacterium
AAGCTTCCGGGACAGCTCTCCGGCGGCCAGCAGCAGCGGGTCGCCATCGCCCGCGCGATCGTCATCGAGCCGCCGCTCATCCTGATGGACGAACCGTTGTCCAACCTCGACGCCAAGCTGCGGATCGAAACCCGCGCCGAAATACGGCGGATCCACATCGAGCTCGGGCGGGCGACCATCTACGTCACGCACGATCAGGACGAGGCGCTTTCGCTCGCGGACCGGATCGTCGTGATGAAGGACGGCGCCGCGCAGCAGATCGCCGCGCCGCTCGAAGTCTATTCGCAGCCGGCGAACCTGCATGTCGCGCGCTTCATGGGATATCGCAACGTGCTGGAGCTCGACGTCGTGAGCGAGGAGGCCGGGCGCGTCACGCTGGCCGGGCCGGACATCCGTATCACGGGTATCCGCAAGCTGCCGCTGGCCCGCGGCCGCGGCTGTGTCGCGATCCGCCCCGAGGAAGCCCTTCTCGTCGACGACGCCGACGGAACGAACCGGATCGTCGGGCAGGTGACCAACGTCGAGTATTGCGGCCGCGATTCGCTCGTCGACGTCCGCACACCCGCGGGGACGTTGTTGCACGTCCGGTCCGCGCGGCAACCGCGGCTCGGCGATGCGGTGCGCGTGCACGTGCCGGTGGAGCGTGCGCTCGTGTACCCCGCGGACTAGCGATGGCGATGGCATCCGCCGCGCCGATCGCTCGCGAGCCCTTCGACCGGACGCTGCTGCTGGTCGTTCCCGCCGCGCTGTTCATGGTGCTGCTCTTCGTCTATCCCTTCCTGTACGGCTTGTGGCTGTCGTTCGTGCCCAAGGAAGGCGGCGCACTTGCCAACTACCGGCATTTCTTCACCACCGACAATCTGTGGCCGACGATCTGGACCACGTTGCGTCTCGCCCTGCCGGCCACGCTGATCAACGTCGGATTCGCCTTGCCCATTGCCTTCAAGATGCGGCTCAAGACGCCCTATCAGCGCTGGGTGACGACGATCCTCGTGGTGCCGATCACGCTGGGGACCGTGCTTATCGCCGAGGGCATGCTCACGTATTTCGGGCCCAAGGGATGGCTCGCGCAGTTCCTGCAGTTCTTCCATCTCTACGACGGCGCGATCCGGCTGACGCACAACTACACCGGGGTGCTGATTTCGCTGGTCGTGTCCGGCTTTCCCTTTGCGTTCCTCCTGATCCTGTCCTACATCACGGGGATCGATCCGGGACTCGCGCGGGCCGCGGCGACGCTCGGCGCCGACCGCAATGCGCAGTTCCGTCACATCTACCTGCCGCTGCTGGCACCCGGCCTCGCGATGTGCTTTTGCCTGTCGTTCGTGCAGGCGTTCTCGGTGTTCCCGTCGGCGGTCCTGCTGGGCTCGCCGGCAGGCCCGACGCGCGTGATTTCGATCGCCGCCTATGAAGCGGCGTTCGAGCAATACGACTATTCGCTGGCTTCCGCCATCGCGATGATCATGGGCTTTGTGCAATTCGCCATCGTTGCGGCCGTGCTGGGACTGCGCAATCTGTTCTATCGCGGTCCCGTGGTCGGGGGCAAGGGCTGATGGCGGCGGCCCATTCCGCGGGCGCGCTGGCCGATCGCGCGTGGCGCGGCCTGCTCCTGGGGCTGATGACGCTGTTCGTGGTCAACATCGGGCTGATGATTGCGGCCGTGGCGACGAGCTCGTTCGCGCGGCGCTGGCTTGGAACCTGGCTTCCGGACGGATGGACGACGACGTGGTACACCGCCGCCTGGAAGGAGTTCCAGCTGGATTCGGTGCTCTGGGTCACCGTGCAGGTCGTGCTCGCCGTCGTGCTCCTGGCGCTGTTGATCGGGGTGCCGGCCGCCTACACGCTGGCGCGCCGCGATTTCGCGGGCAAGCGCGCGCTGATGCTGCTGTTCCTTCTGCCGTTGATGGTGCCGCCGATCACCTACGGCATTCCGCTGGCGACGGTGCTCTACAAGGTCCACCTCGCCGGAACCATCTACGGCGTGATCCTCGCCAACCTGATACCCGCGGCACCGTTCGTGATCCTGGTGATGACGCCTTTCATCGAGCAGATCGATCCCAATCTCGAATCGGCGGCGCGGGTTTTCGGCGCCGGGACTGCGCGGATGTTCTGGCACGTGCTCGTGCCTCTGCTGGCGCCCGGAATCCTCGCCGCTTCGCTGCTGGTCCTCGTGCGCACGATCGCGATGTTCGAGCTCACGTTCCTGACCGCGGGCCCCGATTCGCAGACGCTGGTGGTCGCGCTTTACTACGCGGTCTTTGCCGCCGGCGTGCGGGCACCGCAATCGGTCGACGCGATGGCGATGGTCTACATGGTCGTCACGCTGATCTGGCTGCTGATCGCGCTGCGATTTGTCAATCCGACGCAGCTGGTGTCGCGGGTCAAAGAGCACCCGCAGGCGGCCGCATGAGTGCGCCGGGCGAAGCCGCGGCCCGAAGGGCGCGTCGGCGCACGATTGCGGGCGGCCGAAGCGGCGGCGCAGCGCCGTTCCCAGACCCATACGAGGCCGCATGAGTGCGGTGCGGCTGTCGCTGGCGACGCTGCCGGCGCTCCCGGGAACGATCGGCCGGCCCGATTACGACATCGGTCAAGTCGGCGTCGGCATCGTCCATCTCGGCCTCGGCGCCTTCCACCGCGCGCACGAGGCCGTCTACACCGACGCAGTGCTGCGGGAGGATCCGCGCTGGGGCATCTGCGGCGTAAGCCTGAAGACGCCGCGGGCGATCGCCGCGCTGGCCCCGCAGGACGGGCTCTACACCGTGCTCGAGAAGAGCGCGCCGGGGACCCGCGCGCGGGTGATCGGCGCCGTGCGCGAGCTGCTGTTTCTCGGCACGGAACGCGATCGCGTGATCGCCCGCGTCGCCGACCCGTCGGTTTGCGTCGTTTCGATGACGGTCACCGAAAAAGGCTACTGCCACGATCCCGCGACGGGGCGCCTCAACCTCCTACACCCCGACATCGCGCACGACCTCGCGCACCCCGACGCGCCGTCGAGCGCGATCGGCGTGCTCGTTGCCGGCCTTGCCGCGCGCCGCGCCGCGGCAAGCGGAGCGGTCAATGTCGTCTGTTGCGATAATCTCCCGCACAACGGCCGCACGGTCGAAGGACTCGTCGCGACGTTTGCGCACGCGCGCGAACCCGCGCTCGGCGACTGGATCGGCGCACACGTCGCCTTTCCGTGCACGATGGTCGACCGCATCGTTCCGGCGACGACGGACGCCGACATCGCGGACGCGGCGCGCCTCCTGGGCGTCGCCGACGCCGCGCCGGTCGTGACCGAGCCATTCAACGGCTGGGCGATCGAAAACCGTTTCGTGGCCGCGCGTCCCGGCTGGGAACGCGCCGGCGCCCAGGTCGTCGCCGACATCGCGCCGTTCGAGACGATGAAGCTGCGGCTGTTGAACGGCAGCCACTCGGCGCTCGCGTATCTCGGCTTTCTCGCCGGACACGAGTACATCTGGCAAGCGTCGGCCGATCCGTTGCTGGCGACGCTGATCGAGCGGCTGATGGCGTCGGAGGTCATGCCGACGCTCGTCGCGCCGGCCGGTGTCGATCTCCGCGCGTACTGCAGCGAGATCGTCGCGCGCTTCCGCAATCCCGCGCTGCCCCACCGGACGCAGCAGATCGCGATGGACGGGTCGCAGAAGCTGCCGCAGCGGCTGCTGGCGACCGTGCGCGACCGTCTCGCCGGCGGGGGCTCGATCTCGCATCTGGCGCTCGCGGTCGCCGGCTGGATCCGCTACGCAAGCGGCGCGGACGAGGACGGCAAGCCGATCGCGGTGTCCGACCCGTTGTCGGCGAAGTTCGCCGCGATCGCGTCGGCCGCGCGCGGCAACGCCTCGCACATAGCGGACGGCTTCCTCGATCTCACCGCGGTGTTCGGCGACGACCTCCCGGCGAACGCCGTCTTTCGCCGGGCGGTGAGCCGCGACGTCGGCGGGTTGTTCCGCGACGGCGTCCGCAGGACGCTCGCGGTGCACATCGCGCAGCCTGCGTAGCGAAGCACACGCCGGCGAATCCTCGCCGTGCCCGCGCGCCCATTGCGTTTCGCGCGCCGGTCCCCAGATGAGGGGCACCGCTGCAGCCAACAGGAGTTTGCCATGATCGCCCTACGACGCGCCCAGAGCCGCGGCCACGCGCAGCACGGCTGGCTCGACTCGTTCCACAGCTTTTCGTTCGCCGACTATTACGACCCGGACCATGTCGGATTCGGGCCGCTGCGCGTCGTCAACGAGGACCGCGTCCAGCCGGGGATGGGGTTCGGCACGCACGGCCATCGCGACATGGAGATCATCAGCTACGTGCTCGAGGGCAAGCTCGAGCACAAGGACAGCCTCGGCACGGGGTCGATCATCGTGCCGGGCGATGTGCAGAGGATGAGTGCCGGGCGCGGCGTGCGGCACAGCGAGAACAACCCCTCGCGAACCGACGGTGTGCATTTCCTGCAGATATGGATCGAGCCGAACGTTACCGGCGTCGAGCCGAGCTACGAGCAAACGCACATCGGGGATGGCGAGAAGCGCGGTCGCTTGCGCCTCATCGCGTCGCCCGACGGCGCCGATGGGTCCGTGACGATCCATCAGGACGCGCGCGTCTACGCGGCGCTCCTCGACGGCGCGGAAGCGGTGACGCAACCGCTCGCGCGAGGGCGCCGCGCCTATCTGCACGTCGTCCGCGGCAGCGCGGCCGTCAACGGCACCGCGCTCGCGGCCGGAGACGCCGCGAAGATCGAGGGCGAGTCGGCGGTGCGCGTCGACCGTGCGGCCGACGCCGAGATCCTGCTGTTCGATCTGCCCTGATGCGCCGGGGCCCTGTCGGACCTGCCTTCGTCGCATGCGTGAGGGCGACTCCGGCAGGCTCCCGGGAATTCCGGCGTCACTCCCGCTCCCGCGAATCGAGCCAGATCGTCACCGGGCCGTCGTTGACGAGCGCCACCTGCATCGCGGCGCCGAAGACGCCGGTCGCGACGGGCTTGGCGGACGCGCGGGCGAGCGCCGCGACGAACGCCTCGAACATCGGCTGCGCCAGGGCCGGGGGCGCGGCGCCCGACCACGATGGGCGGTTGCCTTTCCTGGTCGACGCGAACAATGTGAACTGGCTGATGGCGAGCATTCCGCCATCGGCGTCGGCGAGCGAACGGTTCATCACCCCCTGGGCGTCGTCGAAGATCCGCAGCGAGACGATCTTGCGGGCGAGCCAGTCGCGATCGGCTTCGGCGTCGTCCGCAGCCATCGCCGCCAGCACGACGAGGCCGGGACCGATCGCGCCGACGACGCGCCCGTCGACGCTGACGGACGCCTCGCGCACACGCTGGACTAACGCCCGCACGACGAACGCGTCGCGGGCTCGTGGCGGCGGACCGTCATTTCCGCATGACCTTGCGCTCGACGTCGGTCACCGCACCTTTCGTCAACGTCACGGCCGTGATCGTTTCCGGGTCGCCGGGCGCCGGCATGTAGGTCCAGCGCGCGACGCCGCTGTTCCGGGCGCCGGTGGTCATGTCCGGGTGACCGAGCTTCGCCAGCACTTCGGCTTCCGTCATCCCGGTGCGGATGAGCCGGCGCTCCGAGGCGTCGCCGGCGAGCGCCGACTTGCCGGGTTTGGCATCCTTGCCGGCCTTGGCATCTTTGGCCGGGGTTTCCTTTTCCGCCGCCGGAGCCGGGGCTTTCGGGCGGCTCTGGGTCTGGGCGGGCAGAATCGTGATCTGGGGAGGGTCGATCTGGAAGTTGCGCAATTCCTTCCCCGTCGCGCAGGGCATCTCCTGGTAGACCGGATTGCCGTTGGCACCGGCGCACTTGTAGACATCGGCGCGCGCGACCGTCGGCACGAACGCCAGTGCGGCCGCGACAAACAGGATCGGCGTGCTAGGGGTGGCAATGAACATGTCGGCTTCGCAAGGCGGGCGGCAGCGGCCAGCCCCAAGGCATTACCATAGCGCTTTTTGCGCCGCGCGAGGACTAGTCACTTCGATGGATGAGCAAACCGCCATTGCCGCCCGCGTCGCCGGGATCGCGCCGTTCCACGTCATGGAGGTGCAGACGGCCGCCCGCGCGCTCGAGGCCGCCGGCCGCACCGTCGTGCACATGGAGATCGGCGAGCCCGATTTTCCGACGCCGGCGCCGGTCGTCGCGGCGGCGCAGCGGGCGATTGCCGGCGGAAACATCTACTACACGTCGGCATTGGGCCTGCCGGAGCTGCGTCTGGCGATATCGCGGCACTACGGCGAGCATTTCGGCGCCGAGATCGCTCCGGAGCGCGTGATCGTCACCGCCGGGTCCTCGGCCGCGCTGCTGCTCGTGATGGCGCTTCTTGTCGACCGCGACCAGGAAATCCTCCTGTCCGATCCCGGGTACCCGTGCAACCGGCACTTCGTTCGCGTTTTCGAGGGCGAGCCGGTGGGGGTCCCGGTCGGGTCGGAGACGAACTACCAGCTCTCCGCTGAGCTCGTCCTGCGCCGCTGGTCATCGCGGACCCGCGGCGTGCTGATCGCGTCGCCGTCGAATCCCACCGGCACGCAGATTCCACCCGGCGAGCTCGCGAAGATCGCCGCCACGGTCGCGCGTCTTGGCGGGCGGCTGATCGTCGATGAGATCTATCTCGGCTTGACGTACGGCGGCGCGCCGCAGTCGGCGCTCACCGTGACCGGCACGCACGCGGACGACCTGTTCGTCGTGTCGAGCTTCTCCAAGTACTTCAACATGACGGGGTGGCGCTTGGGTTGGGTGATCGCGCCGGAGCGCCACGTCCGCGATCTCGAAAAGCTCGCGCAGAACCTCTACATTTCGCCGCCGACGGTCTCGCAGCGCGCGGCGCTGGCCTGCTTCGAGCCCGCGACGCTGGCGCTGCTCGAGGAGCGGCGGCGCGCATTCGGCGA
>JANMBN010000401.1:0-5793 GCA_031360485.1 Betaproteobacteria bacterium
ACGCCGTCCATCCTCGTCGTCGAGGATGAGCCGGCGATACTCGAGCTTCTCAGGGTGAACCTGGCCGACGCAGGGTACGAGGTCCGCGCGGCGCATGACGCCGAGACGGCGCAGCAACAGCTCGACGAGGCGCTGCCGACCTTGCTTCTGCTCGACTGGATGCTCCCCGGTAAATCGGGTCTCGTGCTGGCGAAAGAGCTGCGCGCCCGCGCACGCACGCGCGAGCTGCCGATCATCATGCTCACCGCGCGTACCGACGAAGCGGACAAGGTCGCCGGCCTCGAGGCCTGGGTCGACGACTACGTGACCAAGCCGTTCTCGCCCCGCGAGCTCAAGGCCCGGATCAAGGCTGTGCTGCGCCGGCGGGCGCCCGACGCGGCGCAGGAGCCGCTCGCTGCCGGTACCCTCCGACTCGATCCGGTCACGCACCGCGTGACGGTGGACGGAAATGCGGTTCCGCTCGGCCCCACCGAATTCCGGCTTCTGCGCTTCCTGCTCGCGCGCCCGGAGCGCGTCCACTCGCGGACGCAGCTGCTGGATCGGGTCTGGGGCAATCACGTCGACATCGAGGAGCGTACGGTCGACGTCCATATCCGGCGCCTGCGGCTGGCGCTCGAGCCATTCGGGCAAGACGGGCTGGTCGAGACCGTGCGCGGCACCGGCTACCGCCTTTCCATGCCCCGGTAGCGTCGAGCGGCCGGAGCGGCACGATGAGCCCCGTTGTCATTGCCGGCGTTGGCGCGCCCGTCGCCGTCCTGGTCCTGGCGGCGCTCGCCGGATTTCTTTTCGGCGCGGTGTGGGCCGTCGCGGCGCTCGCCGCGGGGCTTGTCGCGCTCGTCGGCGTCCACCTGTGGCAACTCGACCGTCTCGCGCGCTGGGCGGACGCCCAGCACGAAGCGCCGGTGCCCGAAGCGGGCGGGGCGTGGGGCGCGGCGCTCTCCGCGCTCTATCGCCGCGTCCGCTCGCGCGCATTGCACCAGCGCGACCTCGCCACGACGATCGAGCGGTTCCACAGTGCCGTAGAGGCGCTGCCCGACGGCATGGTGATCCTCGACGCCGCGAACCGCATCCGGTGGGCCAATGCGCGGGCGCAGGCGCATCTCGGCTTCGACCTCGCGAAAGACACGGGCCGGCCTCTCCTCAACCTCCTGCGCCAGCCCGAGGTCGTCCGGTATCTCGAGACCGGCGACCCTGCCGATGCGCTGGTCATCGAATCGCTGCGCGAAGCCGGAACCACGCTGTCGATCCAGGTCGTGCCGTTCGGCGCCGACGAGCGCCTGCTGATCAGCCGCAACATCACGCAACTCGAGGCCGTCGCGCGCATGCGCCGGGACTTCATCGCAAACGTCTCGCACGAGCTCAAGACGCCGCTGACCGTCGTCAGCGGCTTTCTCGAAACGCTGCAGGATCTCGACCTCGAGCCGCGCCAGCGCGCTCGCTATCTGCAACTGATGGCGGAGCAGGCGAAGAGCATGCAGCGTCTCGTCGACGATCTGCTGACGCTGTCGGCGCTCGAAAGCGAGCAGGACGCACGCCCGGAAACGGCGTTCGACGTGGTCCCGTTGCTGCTCGAAATCTCGGCGGACGCGAAAGCGCTGTCGGACGAGCGGCACGCGATCGCGCTCGACATCGGCGATCCGGCGATGGTGCTGGGCAGCCGCGACGAATTGGCGAGCGCGTTCGGCAATCTCGTCAGCAACGCGGTGCGCTACACGCCCGAGGGCGGCACGATCACGCTCGGCTGGCAGGTCGACGAAGAGGGCCGCGGCGCATTCAGCGTTGCCGACACCGGGATCGGGATCGCTCCCGAGCACGTCCCGCGGCTGACCGAGCGCTTCTATCGCGTCGATCGCAGCCGGTCGCGCGCGACGGGCGGCACGGGCCTGGGCCTCGCGATCGTCAAACACGTGCTGCTGCGCCACCAGGCCGAGCTCGACGTGATGAGCGAACTCGGAAACGGCAGCACCTTCGCGGTGGTCCTGCCGGCGCGCCGCGTCCGGCCGGCCACGGCCGCGGGGTCCGCGCCGGCGCCGGTTGCCGCGCCCGTGCCGTCGGCTACCAGTAGCTGAGAGCCGCTCGGAACAGCGATTTCAGATCATCGCGCCCGACGTCCTTGGGCGCGTTGCGAATCACGCGGTACTGCGGCTCGGCGCCGGTGGCCAGCGCGTCGACGTGCGAGTCGTCGAAGCCGAGCGCAGCGAGGCCATTGGGCATCGCCGTCGCGCGCATCAGTTCGATCACGCGCGTCGCGAGGACCTCGCCCGCGTCGCCGGGCTTCGAGCCGCGCGCTTCGGCGCCGAGGCACTGCGCGCCGTGCAGGTGCCGCTCCGGACAGCACGGCGCCGTGTAGCGCCAGACCGACGGGTTGTTGAGCACGACCGCCATGCCGTGCGGGACGAGCGTCTTGCCCTCGGGGTAGCCGTCGACGTGCCAGTTCCTCGCGAGACCCGACACCGCGTACGACAACCCGTGCGGCAGGTGGCAGCCCGCCGCGTTGAAGGCGATGCCGGCGAGCATCGCCGCGTACATCATCTCGGTCCGCGCCTCGGCATCCGACGCGTCATTGACGGCGCGCACGAGGAAAGCGCCGACGCTCTTCAGCGCCTCGGTCGCGAGCATGTCCGAGAACGGGTTCGCGCCCTGCGAAACCGGGCGACTCGTGCCCTTCGCGGGATTGAGGCGCCGCGGATACGCGCGCGCCGTCAGCGACTCGAGCGCGTGGCTCATGCAGTCGAAGCCGGTCGCGGCGACCGCGTTCTTCGGCAGCGTCGCGGCGACCGTCGGATCGATGAGGGCGATGTCGGGAATGAGGCGGCGCGAAATGATCCCGGTCTTCGCGTTGATCGCGCGCAGATTGAAGATCGCGATGCCCGTGGTTTCCGAGCCGGTGCCCGAAGTCGTCGGGCACGCGATGTGCGGCTTCAGCGGCCCCGGCACCTTCTGCCCGCCGCCGATCGGGGCATTCACGTAGGTCATGAACTCGGCCGGCTGCGACGCGTAAAGGTTGGCGGCCTTGCACGTGTCCATCACCGAGCCGCCGCCCACCGAGACGTAGCCGTCGAACCGCCCGTCCGCGGCAAATCGCGCCGCGTCCTGGAACGACGCGTCGGTGGGCTCGATCGCGACGTCGCTGAAGACCGTGGCGTCGACACCGGCGGCGGCGAGCGAAGCCTTCACGGCCGCGACGTATTCGCCCGATTGCAGGCGCGCGTCGGTGAAGAGCGCCACGCGTTTCACGCCGAGCTCGCGGGCGTTGTCGCCGGCCTCGGCCAGAACGCCGGGGCCGAAAGTGAACGTCGGCATCCCGACCGTGAATCCGCGGTCGCTGCCTTCGACGGCGGCGAAATCGGCATGGCAGCAAGGCATGGGCGGCTCCTTCGGGTGCGCGGATCAGCGCGCCATTATTGCAGGACGGGTTCAGCGCCTGGCATCGGCGAGGATGAGGTCCGCGGCCTTCTCGGCGATCATCACCACCGGCGCGTTGGTGTTCCCCGAGACGAGCGTGGGCATGATGCTGCAATCGACGACGCGGATCCGGTCGAGGCCGTGGATCTTCAGCGCGTGATCGACGACCGCGAGCGGATCGGCGGCGGGGCCCATCTTGCACGTGCCCGACGGATGGAAGATCGTGGCGCCCTTGTCGCGCACGAATTCGAGGATCTCCTCGTCGCTGCTCGCGCCCGGGCCGGGGCGGTACTCCTCCGCGACATAGGGAGCGAGCGCGCGGGTACCCGCGAGCTTCCGGGCGAGCCGCACCCCGCGGATGGCCGTCGCGCGGTCGCCGGGCACCGAAAGGTAGTTGGGCTGCATTGCGGGCGCGGCGAACGGGTCGGGCGACTTGATGCGCACGTGTCCGCGCGATTGCGGCCGCAGCTGGCATACCGAGAGCGTGAACCCGGAGAACGTGTGCACCGGCGATCCCGCCATGTCGGAGGAGAGCGTCGCGAGGTGGAACTGGACGTCGGGCCGATCGAGCGCCGGATCGGTGCGCGCGAACATGCCGCCCTGATTGATGCCGATCGCCATCTGCCCCGTCTGCGTGAGGACGTAGCGGACTCCCATCGCGAGCGTGCGCAGCCGTGAGGCCAGCACGTCGTTGGTGGTGATCGGCTTGGTGCAGCGGAAGATCACGCGCGCCTGCAGGTGGTCCTGCAGGTTTTCGCCGACACCGGGAAGCGCGTGGACGACCGGGATTCCATATTGCCGCAGGAGCGCGGCCGGCCCGACGCCGGACAGCTGCAGGAGCTGCGGCGACTGCAATGCGCCGGCGGCGACGAGCACCTCGCGCCGTGCCGTCGCGGTGACCTCGCGGCCCTCGCGGCGATAGGCGACCGCCACCGCGCGATGGCCGTCGAACGCGATTCGCATCGCCTGCGCCCCCGTTTCGATGCGCAGGTTGGGGTGCCGGCGCGCGGGCCGCAGGTACGCCGTCGCCGTCGAGCAGCGGAATCCATGGCGGGTGGTCAGCTGGTAATACCCGACGCCTTCCTGCGTCGCGCCGTTGAAATCGGGGTTGGCGGGGATGCCGAGCTCGCCGCCGGCCGCGATCAGCGCCTCGACGAGCTCGTGTTTCGCGACGATGTCCGACGCCCACAGCGGCCCGCCGGTGCCGTGCCACGAACTATCGCCGCGCACGTTGTGCTCGAGCTTGCGGAAATAGGGCAGCACATCGGCGTAGCTCCAGCCCGGATTGCCCAGCGCCGCCCAGCCGTCGTAGTCGGCCGGGTGGCCGCGGATGTAGATGAGGCCGTTGATCGCGCTCGAGCCGCCCAGCGTCTTGCCGCTCGGCCAATAGACCTGCCTCCCGTTCATCCCGGGCTCGGGCTCGGTCTTGAAGCACCAGTTGTAGTCGGGGTTGAACATCGTCTTCGCGTACCCGATCGGAACGTGGATCCACGGATAGCGATCGGGCGGGCCCGCTTCGAGCAGCAGCACGGTGTGACGCCCGTCCGCCGAGAGCCGGTTTGCGAGCACGCAGCCGGCCGAGCCGGCGCCGACGATCACGTAATCCCAGGAGTTCGAGGTCATAGGGCGCCCGTTTGTTGTTTCGCGACAATACCTTAACGGATGGCTCTCGAGAGTGGCGCGGGGCGCGGGCGGGCCCGGCAGGGATCCCGGCGACACGTTTGACCACGGGAACGGAAATTGCTATCCTTGCACGTTTCGTCGGAGGGGTTCCCGAGCGGTCAAAGGGAACAGACTGTAAATCTGTCGGCTCTGCCTTCGAAGGTTCGAATCCTTCCCCCTCCACCACTCTGGAATCAGGGATCCGGTCGCGGAGCAAACCCGGCAGGCTACGGACGTTCCGGCGGGGTTTTGCCTGACCCCTCGCCTCTGGTGCCTGATAGGCGGGTGTAGCTCAATGGTAGAGCAGAAGCCTTCCAAGCTTACGACGAGGGTTCGATTCCCTTCACCCGCTCCAAGGAATCTTGTTTCGACTGGGGAGTACGCGAACTGCAGGGCACGTCGCGGGGTACGCCGGCGAACGGCCATTGCCCATGTAGCTCAGTGGTAGAGCACTCCCTTGGTAAGGGAGAGGTCGAGCGTTCGATCCGCTCCATGGGCACCAAGATTTCGACAGTGAAATTCGAGCAAGCCGAATCCGAATAACGACGTCTCAAGGAGTCTTAGCAATGGCCAAGGGCAAATTCGAGCGGACGAAGCCGCACGTGAACGTGGGGACGATTGGTCACGTGGATCACGGGAAGACGACGCTGACGGCGGCGATGACGCTGGTGCTGTCGAAGAAGTATGGTGGGGAGGTAAGGGCGTACGACCAGATCGACAATGCGC
>JANMBN010000454.1:0-6312 GCA_031360485.1 Betaproteobacteria bacterium
GCCGGCGAGGGCATCGACGCGTTCCTGGCCAAGCGGTCGCCGGTCTGGCGGCCTTCGTGACGGGCCGGGTCGGGCGCGCGCGTCCTTCGGCGCTAAGGCGTAGAATTGAACAGTAATCTACTCTTATGTCTTATAATAGACAGAGTTACAAGGGAGAACGCGCATCGGTTCGGTCCGGCGTGCGCGGAGTGACTCGCGGCCAATGGACCGCGCAAGGATAGTGAGGCAGTGCGACTTAGGGAACCGGCGCGGACGGTAGGACGCGGCCGGAACGACTATTTGACGGGAGGGGAACATGGCTGAGATGTCCAAGGCGGACTGGAAATCGATCGACGACGATCCCAGGTTTCAGGAACTGCACCGGAAAAAGACCACCTTTCTGTGGGGGCTGATGGTCTTTTCCATCGTCTACTATTTCCTTCTGCCCATCGGCGCGGCGTACTTCCAGGACCTGTTCAAGATCAAGGTCTTCGGCCCGGTCAATGTCGGCATCCTGTTCGCGCTGTCCGAATTCATCGTCGCGTGGGGGATCGCGTTCTACTATGCGTACCGGGCCAACGCCGAGTTCGACATCGCCGCGGCGGAAATCGTCAGGGACGTCGAAAAGAAATTCGGGGGGAAAAAATGAATCCGCGTCGCTTCGCATTCTTGGCCGGGGCCATTGCGCTTTTCGCGGTGGCAACGCCGGTGCTCGCACAGGGCGCCGTGGCCGACAAATGGCGGTGGCTCACGTTCGTGGTCTTCGGCGTGATCATCGGCACGACGATGTTCGTCACGTACCTCGCGGCCAAGCGGGTCAAGAACGTCGCCGACTTCTACACCGCGGGCGGAGGCGTGTCCGGCCTCCAGAACGGATGGGCGATCGCCGGGGACTACCTGTCGGCGGCGTCGTTCCTGGGCATCGCCGGCCTCATCTCGATCTGGGGCTACGACGGCTTCATGTACTCGGTAGGATGGCTCGTCGCGTACATCACGGTCCTGCTGGTGATCGCCGAGCCGTGCCGCAATATCGGCAAGTACACGCTGGCGGACATCCTCGCGTACCGCAACAACCCGAGGGCCACGCGGATCGTTGGCGCGATCTCGGTGATCACCGTGTCGACGTTCTACCTGACGGCGCAGATGGTCGGCGGGGGCGTTCTGGTCAAGACCCTGATCGGCATCGACTACGAGATCTCCGTCGTGGTGGTCGGCGTGCTGATGCTGGGCTATGTGCTGTTCGGCGGCATGGTCGCAACGACGTGGGTGCAGATCATCAAGGCGGTGCTGCTGGTGACGGCGTCGATCGTGCTGGTGATCATGGTCTGGGCGCAATACGGCTTCTTCGGCGACTTCCTCAACAACGTGATCGCCGACCCGAAGATCCAGGCCCGCGTCGCGCAGATCCTCGGAGACGGCGCCAAGAACATGTCGCCCACGGAGCTCGGCACGCGATTCCTCGAGCCGGGCCTGCTGTTCAAGGCGCCGATCGACCAGATCTCGCTCGGCATGGCGCTGGTCTTCGGAACGGCCGGCCTGCCCCACATCCTGATGCGCTTCTTCACCGTGCCGACCGCGCAGGCCGCGCGCAAGTCGGTGATCTGGGCGATGGCGATCATCGGCGGCTTCTACGTGCTGACGCTCTTCCTGGGCATGGGTTCGGCGATGAAGGTCGGTGCCGACCAGATCCGCGCAATCGACGCCGGCGGCAACATGGCGGCGCCGTTGCTCGCGCAGGCGTTGGGCGGCGGAGCGGATTCGCTCCTCGGCAACTTCATGCTCGCGTTCGTGGCGGCGGTGGCCTTCGCCACCATCGTCGCGGTGGTGGCCGGCCTGGTGCTCGCCGCGGCCTCGGCGATGGCGCACGACCTGTGGGTCGGCGTAATCCGCAGCGAGCACGTGACGCCGCAGGAGCAGGTCAAGGCGGCACGGATCGCGACGGTGGTCGTCGGCGCCATGGCGATCGGAATCGGGATCGCCGCCAAGGGCCAGAACGTCGCGCACCTGGTGGCGCTGGCGTTCGCGGTGGCGGCGTCCGCCAACTTCCCGTGCGTGCTGCTGACGCTCTACTGGAAGCGCTGCAATACGGGCGGCATCGTGGCCGGCATGATCGTCGGCACGCTGACGGCGATCGGGCTGGTGCTCGTCTCGCCGAACATGACTTATCCGAAGGTGCTCAAGGCGGCGGCGCAGAAGGTCGTCGATGCGACGCCGGCGAAGCTCGAGAAGCTGAAAGCGGACCTGTCGGCGGCCGCGGACGACGCGGCGAAGGCGAAGCTCCAGAAGGCGATTGCCGCGGCCGACAAGGACGTGGCCACGGCGAAGGGCACGCTCGACAAATTCAAGAGCGACGACACGAGCCTCGTGGGTCTCGAAAAGCCCTGGTTCGAGCTGCGCAACCCTGGCCTGTACTCGATTCCGCTCGGCTTCCTCGCCGTGATCATCGGCTCGCTGCTATACCGTGACAAGCGGGCCGAGGACATGTGGGACGAGCTGTACGTGCGCCAGAACACCGGCATCCTGGCCTCCAAGGCGGCCGCGCACTGACGCCGGTTCGTTGACCTGACGCAAAGACCCCCGCCGCGCGCGGGGGTCTTTGCTTGCGCAACGCCGGCACCGTGGCTACGCTCTGCCGATGACCACGACCACGACCACGACTCCGCCCGCGGCGGCACCGCCGCTCATCGTCGAGGTGACCTGCGACTTCCTCCGTCGGTACGCACCGTTCAACCGGATGCGCGACGAGACGCTGCGCGCGCTCGTGCCCAAGCTCAAGCTCGCCTACTTTGCGAAGGACGCGACGATTCTCTCGACGGAAAGCGGGCCCGTCACCCACCTGCACATCGTCCAGCGCGGACTCGTCGGCAGTCGCCCCAACAGCGCGCAGGCCGACCCCGACCGCACGCTCGGACCCGGCGATCTGTTCCCCGTCGGCGCGCTGTCGGCCAGCGGGGCGACGACCAAGATCTTCCACGCGCTTCAGGACACGTTCTGCTACATGCTGGCGCGCGAGGATTTCCTCGAGCTTCGCCGCGAGTCGCCGGAATTCGAGCGTTACTGCACACAGGCCATCACCGAAAAGCTCAAGCAGTCGCTCGAGAGCCTCTACCGCCAGTACAGCCAGCGGGCGGCCGAACAGCAGACGCTCACGCGCACGCTCGGCGAACTGGTCCGCCAGCCGCCGGTCGCATGCGCCGGGACGGCACCGCTTTCCGATGCCCTGCGCAGGATGGCGGACGCGAAAGTGCGCACGATCATCGTCGTCGATTCCGACGGTGCGCCGATCGGGATGTTCACGCTGGTCGACCTGCTGCGCCGCGTGGTGCTGCCCCAGCTCCCGCTCGCGACGCCGCTCGCCGAAGTGATGTCCTCGCCGATCGTCACGCTGCCGGCGTCGGTGACGGCCTACGAGGCATTGCACGTGATGGCCGAACGCGAAGTCCGGCAAATCGTCGTCGTCGAGGGGGGACGGCTTCACGGGGTGATCAACGAGCGCGACCTGTTCGCGTTGCAGCGGGTATCGATGCGCCAGGTCATCGAAGGGCTGCACGCGTCCGACACGCTCGACAAGCTCAAGCTGGCGGGCGACGACCTCCGGCGGCTCACGCGGAGCCTGCTCGAGCAGGGCGTGGGCGCCGAGCCGCTGACCCGCACGATCGCTTCGCTCAACGACGCTTTGTCGCGCCGCGCGATCGATCTCGTGCTGGAACGCCACGACCTCGGCGACATCGACTGGTGCTGGCTTGCGCTCGGCAGCGAAGGCCGCGGCGAACAGACGTTCGCGACCGACCAGGACAACGCGCTGCTGTTCACCGCCGCCGATGACGACGACGCGGCGCGCCGGCGCGCGCGGCTGATCGCGTTCGCGCGCGACGTCAACGCGTGCCTGGACACGCTCGGATTTCCGCTGTGCACGGGCAACGTGATGGCGAGCAACCCGGATCTGTGCCTGTCGACCGAGGAGTGGAAGGCCAAATTCCTCGCCTGGATCCGCGAACCGACGCCGCAGGCCTTGCTCAACGCGAACATCGTCTTCGACTTCCGGCCGCTCTACGGCGACACGACGCTCTGCGACGCGCTGCGCCAATGGCTGTTCGGGTATACGGAGGCGAACCCGGCGTTTCTGCGGCTCATGGTGCAGAACGCGCTCGAGGTCGAGCCGCCGCTCGGCCTCATCCGCACGTTCACGGTCGACGACGAGGCGGCGGTCAAGGGAACGCTCGACCTCAAGACGCGCGGCACGCGGCTCTTCGTCGACTGCGCGCGGGTTTTCGCGCTGGCGCTCGGCATCCCCGAGACCGGAACCGCCGCAAGGATCCGGCTCGCCGGCGAGCGCCTGCACGTCGCGCCCCGGCACGTCGACGCCACCGTGGAGGCGTTCCACTTCCTGCAGTTCCTGCGGCTTCGCCAGCAGGACCTGCCGGCCGCGCACGGCGGCGCCAACCGGATCGACCCCTACGCGTTGCACGACGTCGACCAGCGTATGCTCAAGGAGGCATTCCGGCAGGCGAAGCAGCTGCAGGAGCGCTTGCGCATCTCCTATCGGCTGTAAACGGGCGCGGCATCGATTCCCGTTATTGATAGTATGGGACCGCGAAATTCAACGTCGGGAGCGGGGCGAGCGATGATCCGGTCAAACGTCAAGAGCCAACGTCTCGTTGCGGTGTTTCTCCTGGGCATGGTGCTCTTCAACTATCCGCTGCTGGCGCTGTTCAACAGCGCGGCGGAAGCGTTCGGCATTCCGCTGCTTTACGCGTACGTCTTCCTCTCGTGGGCCCTGCTGATCGGCCTGCTCGCGCTGATCGTCGAGCGCTCACGCTAGCGCCATCCCAGAAATCGCCCGGGACTGCCATGCTCCAGAGCTGGGTGATCATCCCCGTCTCGCTCGCTTACCTCGGCATGCTGTTCGCGATCGCCTACTATGGCGACCATCGCGCGGACCAGGGCCGTTCGATCATCGCGAATCCGTACATCTACTCGCTGTCGCTCGGGGTCTACGCGACGGCGTGGACCTTCTACGGAAGCGTGGGGCGCGCGGCGGCCGACGGCGTCGGCTTCCTGCCGATCTACATCGGACCGACGCTGATGATGGCGCTGTGGTGGCTGGTGATGCGCAAGATCATCCGCATCAGCAAGACGAACCGCATCACGTCGCTCGCCGATTTCATTTCGTCGCGGTACGGCAAGAGCGCGCTGCTTGCCGGCCTCGTCACGATCATCGCGGTGATCGGCGTCGTCCCCTACATCGCGTTGCAGCTCAAGGCGGTTTCGCACAGCTTTACCATCCTCGTCCAGTATCCGGAGGTGGTGCTTCCGCCGCAGCGCGAAGCCGTGCCGATCCAGGCCGACACCGCGTTCTGGATGGCGCTGCTCCTGGCGACGTTCACGATACTGTTCGGCACACGGCACCTCGACGCCTCCGAACGCCACGAGGGCATGGTCGCGGCGATCGCATTCGAGTCGATCGTGAAGCTGGTCGCCTTCCTGGCCGTGGGCATCTTCATCACCTACGGCGTCTACAACGGGCTGGCCGATGTCTTCGAGCGGGCCGGCGCGCACCCGAAGCTCGCCAACCTGTTCGCGCCGCTGGGCGGGGCCGCCGGAAGCTATGCGAGCTGGACCTGGCTCACGGTGCTGTCGATGCTCGCCATCATGTTTCTGCCGCGCCAGTTCCAGATCGCGGTGGTCGAAAACGTCGACGAGCGCCACCTCAAGAAAGCCGCATGGCTGTTCCCGCTTTATCTGCTCGCGATCAACGTGTTCGTGCTGCCGATCGCGTTCGCCGGCCTGATGCATTTTCCGGCGGGCAACGTCGATGCGGACACTTTCGTGCTGAACCTGCCGATAGCTCAGCAGCAGTCGCTGCTCACGTTCATGGTGTTCATCGGCGGCCTGTCGGCGGCGACCGGGATGGTGATCGTCGAAACGATTGCTTTGTCGACGATGGTCTGCAACAACCTCGCGATGCCGCTGCTCTTGCGCCTGACCGTATTGCACTTGCAGGAGCGCGCGGACCTGTCCGCGCTGATCGTCGGCATCCGGCGCGGCGCCATCATTGGCGTGATCATGCTCGGTTACGCGTATTTCAGGCTTGCCGGCGAGGCTTACGCGCTGGTCTCGATCGGGCTCATTTCATTTGCGGCGGTCGCGCAGTTTGCGCCCGCCATCCTGGGCGGCATGTTCTGGAAAGGCGCGACGCGGCGCGGCGCGATCTGCGGCCTGCTGGCGGGCTTCGCGGTGTGGGTCTATACGCTGCTGCTGCCCTCCTTCGCAAAATCCGGCTGGCTGCCGATTTCGTTCGTCGAGCACGGCGCATTCGGCGTGCACATGTTG
>JANMBN010000479.1:0-5487 GCA_031360485.1 Betaproteobacteria bacterium
TGCGAATCCGCTGCGCACCGCTCGCCCTGCACGTCACCGCGACCGCTCCCTGCGCGCGGTTGTATTTGATCGCGTTGGAAAGCAGGTTGATCAGGACCTGCTTCAGCCGGAGTCGATCAGCGTGGACAAACGAAGCGATGGCGAACTCGGGGAACGTCACCCGGATGCCGCTCTTCAGCGCCTGCGGTTCGATCATGGCCTCGCATTCGCGCACGACTTCGGTAAGCGAGATCGGTTCAAGCGACAGCGGAAGCTTCCCGGACTCGATCTGCGAGAGATCGAGGATTTCGTTGATCAGTTCCAACAGGTACCACCCCGCCTTGAGAATCTGGTCCACGCTTCGCTTCTGGGAGCTCGTCGGCGACGGAGAACCGGATTCAATGAGTTGGGCAAAACCGAGGATCGCACTGAGCGGCGTGCGCAGCTCATGGCTCATGCTGGAAAGGAAGTCCGATTTCGCGAGATTGGCCTTTTCCGCGACGGCCATGGCGTTGTGCAGCGCCAGTTCAACCTGCTTCCGCACGGAATTGTCGGTGCCGATCAGCAGGTATCCGATGATGTCGCCGTAATCGTCGCGCAGCGCCGTGATCGACACGATGGCGGGAAAGCGGCTGCCATCCTTGCAGATATAGGTCAGCTCGTAGATGTCCTCGATCCCGCGCGAAGCCTTGAACGCCAATGCCTCGAAGCCCGGCGAAATGGTGGTGGCGAGCTCGAGGCTCAATGCCTGCGCGCGCGCCATCACTTCCTGCGGATCATGGATGTCGCTGGGGTTGATCTTGTTGACGACCTCGGCGGCCAGATAGCCCAGCATGCGCTCGGCGCCGACATTGAATAATTGGATGATGCCTTTTTCGTCGGTGGCGATGATCGAGAAATTGGCACTCGTCAGGATCGCGTTCTGCAACGCCCCCGTCTTGAGCAACGCCTCCTGGCGACGCACTTCGGTGATGCGGGCCGCCTTGCCGGCATCGTCGAGAATGATGGAATCGTTGCCTTTATCGGACATGACCTGCCTCGGTGTGGAGCGTACGATGACGTGAAACGGGGTCTCGCGGGCGGGTTTGCAGGTAAGGCCCGATAAGATCGGTTAGGCCAGGACTGCACTTGCGATCAACGCCCGCTGTCCCCGCCCCGGTCAGGCACCGTCTCGGCATGCCCGCGCCGGCAGGAAGCGATCGCGACCGCACGGACCCGAGAACCCGAGAAAACACAGCGCCAGACAACTGGGGAGTATTTGGCTCATTCCGGCCCGCGTCTGTGCGGAGGCACACATAACGAGGCCGGCGATCTCTTCAGTTGGGCTCCTTCATGTGGTTCCCTGCGAACGCGCGGGGCCACCCGCCGCGCCCGAGGATTAGGGGCTCTACGATCGACGCGATGGGGTCGTGGGCCGCTCCCGTCCGACGGGAAGGCCCGGCGCAGCTTAGGGCTGCGAGATCCCCGCGGACTTGACGATCGGTCCCCAGCGCGCGACTTCTTGCCGGATATAGGCGCCCAGCTGCTGTGCGGTGCTGGATTCGGGGATCATGCCGATCGCACCGAGCCGTTCGCGCACGTCGGGCAGCGCGATTACGCGCACGAGCTCGAGGTTGAGACGATCGACGATATCCGCGGGCGTGCCGGCCGGCACCATGATGCTGTACCAGGTCGTCACTTCGTAACCGGGGTAACCCGACTCCGCGACGGTCGGAACGTCGGGCAGCGCGGCGATGCGCTCGCTGCTGGTCACTGCGATCGCCTTCAGTTGGCGACTCTTGAGAAAGGGCTGCGCCGCGCCGAGCAGCGTGAATGCAACCGGCACTTCGCCGGTGATCACGTCGGTGAGCAACTGGCCCGACCCGGGATAGGGAATGTGCAGCAGCGAGATGCTCGCGCGTTGGGCAAGGAGTTCCGCCGCCACGTGGGTCGGCGTTCCGACGCCGGGCGTCGAGTACGCGAGCTTCGCCGGCGTATGGCGCGCGAGTTCGATGAGCTCGGGCAGCGTGTCGGCACGCACGGCCGGGTGCGCGACGATCACGATCGGCGACGAGGCGAGCTTCGCGACCGGCGCAAAGTCGCGGATCGGATCGACGACGCGCGCGCCGAAGATCGCCGGGTTGATGCACATCGCCGCACCACCCATCGTGAACGTGTAGCCGTCGGGAGCCGATTTCGCCGCCAGCGCGAGCCCGATGTTGCCCGCGGCACCCGGCCGATTCTCGACGATGACGGGCTGCCCGAGCGCTTCGCCCAGTCGCTGCCCAACCGTTCGCGCGATCGTGTCGGTCGTCGTGCCCGGAGGAAAGGATACGATGAAATGCAAAGGACGATTCGGGTACGCGTCGGCGGCCAGCGAAGGCACGGGCAGCGCAACGGCCGCGACCAATGCGGCGGCGACCCGGAACCAATTCGACGGCGGGCATGCGTGAAGCTTTGGATTGATCATGATTCTCGATTCATTGCGACCATCGCCGCGAGCAGATCCGGGTCGTCCCACGGAATGTCGACGGGATAGTCGCGAAGATAGCGGCTTTCGGGGTCCCGCAACCATTCCTGCGGAAAATGTACGCCGATCCCTTCCTCGCCGGAAGCGGGGTCGGCGCGCGACGTCGACGGCGTGCCCGTGAGCGCCGCGTAGAGCGCGGCCCCGAGGTCGACGTCGATCCGTGCGCCGACGTGCATGCCGGGCGTGAGACGGCGGTTGATCTCGATCAGGTACGCTTCTCCGGTGCGCTCGTCGACGACGCATTCGGTTGCAAAGAGGCCGCTCATGCCGAATCCGCGCACGAGTTTGTCCGAGAATTCCCGGAGCTCGGGCGAGTGGAACCAGCGGATGACCGCGGCCGGTCCCTTCACCCCTCCGTGCGCGACAATGCGATCGACAGCGAAACCCGCGATCCGCTCGCCCTGCCAGGCAGCGACATTCTCGTAGCGGACGTGTCCCGTGATGTGCGCCTGCACGAGGTACGCGCTCGCTCCTTCCAGGTCCTGGGCACTGCCGATCGCCAGATCGGAAAAGGCGCGAGCGAGCGCGTCCCGGTTGCCGACGATCGCCACCCCATCGCCCGCGGTGCTGTGGTTGCGCTTCAGCACGACGGGGAACCCGTGCTCCTGCGCAAACGCCTCGGCGCCGGCGAGATCGGCAACGACCGCGTGCGCCGGGACGCGGATGCCGAGCGCCTGCGCCGCTGACGGGAGCAGCGTCTTTTCCACGCTGCGGCGGTAATGCTGCGGGTCGCCCAGCGATTCGCGCACGAGCGCACCGAGCTGGAGTCGCAGCGTCGGCGTCATGTCGTCGGGCGGAGCGAGGACCAGCAGCTGCAGCAGGCGGAATGCCAGGTCGTCGCAGGGAATCACGATGCGCGGCGCGGTCGCTTTCACCATGGCCGAAAACGCATATGCCCATTGCTTCGGCGTCGCATTGTCCGGCACGTGGCCGACTTTGGCGACAAAGCGGCTCTGTTCCGCCAGCGAGTTCCGGGGCGCCAGCAGCGCGACGTCGAAGCCGGCGTGCGTCAGAACGCGCGGCATCCGGGCGGTGCCGAACCAGCGCGTTGCCGTCGACGCGAGCAGAACGGGAAGTCGCATGGGTCAGAACAAGGCTGAATGGACCGAGGCTACCGACATCGCTCGCCGAGGGACAGGCGGGCGGCCTTCACGGAGATCGCACAACGTGCACTGCCCCGGGATTTACCAAGCGAGCATGCTACCCGAACGGCTGCCGCGCGTGGTGGAAGGCGGCCGGCACGGACGGGGGGACTTGAACCGCCCGGAGGCGCGCGCGATTGCCTCGCGGCCAGGCGATTCGCCGATCGATGGCCGGGGCCGTGAGAGCGCGCCCATCGAGGCGGGCGCAGCATTCAGCGCCAGCGTCAACCGGATGAACGCACGAGGCAGGCCGTCACTTCCTCGCGATCGTGGTAGAGCTGGCGAAGGGCCAGCGAGTGCGGCATGCGAGCCCGTACCAGCGCCTCGCGGATGATCGCCTCGCACCGCTGCACCTCGTCATAGCGCTTCTTCATCGGCAGCTTCAGGTTGAAGATCGCATGCCGCGCGTGACCTTCGCCGATCCAGCGCGCCACCAGCGCCGCGATTCGCGCCGGTTGCAGGACGATGTCGCAGACCATCCAGTCGACAGGGCGCCTGGGCAAGTAGGAAAGACCGTCGGCCCGAACATGCGTGACCAGCGGATCGTCGAAGACCCCGCCTTTCAGCGGGCCGTTGTCGACTGCGATGACGCGCAGGCCGCGATGTGCAAGCTGCCAGGTCCAGCCGCCCGGCGCGGCGCCCAGATCCTCGGCGCGCATGCCGGCGCGCAACAGTTCGGATTCCCGATCGCCCAGGAACGTGACGAAGGCTTCGGCCAGCTTCAGCGTCGAGCGCGAGGGCGCGCCACCGGGCATCCGCAGCCGAGGTATCCCCATCGGCCAGCGGCTCGCCCATGGCGCGACGCTCGCGCCCACGTACGCGTGCGCACCGTCCAGGAACAGCACGTGCAAATTTGCGCCCGGCGCCATTTCGATGTCGTCGCCCGCGGAGCGCATCACTCCGCGTTGGGCGAGCGCGTTCGTGAGGCGGGCGGAAAGCGCCCGGGTCAGCCCCGACAGCTCCTTGCCGTCGTTGGTGTCCGGGGTTTCGAGGCGGAGCGAATCGTAGGTCGTCCGTCCGCGTTGGCCCTGCGAAAGACCGGAGGGCGGAAATTCCGCGCAGAAGCTCTCGATCAACGCGAGCAGCGGCTCGACACGATCAGGGCGGCCTTTCGTCGTCGCGCGCTCGAACAACGGGTGCGGTCCGGTGCCGACGAACAGCGAGCGGACGAAGACCGGGGGGCTGCGTTCGATGGCGCGCGCCCAACGCGGCGGATCGAAGGAGGTGAGAGTGCCGGCGACGAAGCCGCGGCCGGCAGGAGCGTCGATCGCGATGGATTCGCGCGCGTGCGCCGCAAGCCGGGAAAGATCGGAAGCGGCCTCGGGCTCGAAGCCCGCGCGGCAGTGCGCGACGAGCACCACGGCCGACCGAGGAGAATCGCTCATGCGGCCGATCCCAGCTTGGGGTGACCCGTAGTCGACTGGCGCCACACCGCCCATCGTGGTGCCGCCTTCAGGCGGCTGCCAGCGTCGCATCCGGCTGAAGCCGGACCCACGACTGGCCCACCTGAAGCCGGACCCGCCCATCGTGGTGCCGCCTTCAGGCGGCTGCCAGCATCGCATCCGGCTGAAGCCGGACCCACGACAGGCATGCGCGCCGCGTACGTCAGACCTTCTCGGGCTCGCTCGCCGTTCTCTTTTTCAACAGTGCCGGGACGGGGCGCCCGTGGCCGAAACCGTGGCGCTTGGATTGCGCGGGGGTCGTCGGATGCGCCGCAGTCGATGCCGGCGGCGCGACAGGCGGTTGATCCGGGTTCAGCGCATACGCGCGCTCGCGTTCGATCCGCGGGTCCTCGCGTGGCGGACGTGCGGGGCGATCCTCGGCGGCGTGGGCCCGCGGCGGACGTGCGGGGCGATC
>JANMBN010000480.1:0-8440 GCA_031360485.1 Betaproteobacteria bacterium
ATTGCTTCACTGTCTTCGCCGCCTTGTCCATCGCCGCCCTCGTCTGCGCCTGGACGATCGAGGACGCGGCCTCGGGCGGCATGTAGTTCTCGTCGTGCTTGGCAAGGACCTCGGTCGCGCGAAACACGCCATCGGGGCCGATCTTGCCTTGCGCGACGACGCCTTTGCCTTCCTTGAACAGGTCCGGAAGTATGCCCGTGTAGACGACGGGGATGGTCTTCGCCGTGTCGGTGACGTCGAAGCGCACCGTCAGGCCGTCCGGCGCCCGCGTCACGCTTTTTCCCTCGACCATCTCGCCGATCCGGAACGCGCGTCCCTGCGGAACGCGACGCTCGACGATGTCGGTCGGTCCAGGCGCCCACAGCCAATGATGTTCGGGCTATTCATTGTGCATCGCCGTGTCGCGCGTGAGGCTGACCTTGAGTAGGTAGCACGCGCTCAACTCCGATCCCCCGTGATGTAGTGTTCGAGCTGTTGGATGATGAATTTCTGCTCGGAAATGATGTCGTTCACCAGGTCTCCGATAGAGATGAGACCGATCAGCTTGCCGCTGTCCATGACTGGCAGGTGGCGCAGCCGGTTCTCGGTCATCAGCACCATGCATTCCTCGCTAGTCTGGTCGGGGCGCACGTACATGACCGAGGATGTCATGATATCGCACACTGGCGTTTCTTTTGACGACCGTGCCATAAGAACAATTTTCCGCGCGTAGTCGCGTTCGGTAATAATGCCGACGACTTTCTCGCCCTCGATCACCACGAGCGCGCCGATGCTCTTCTCCGCCATCTGCTTGACGGCGTCGAAGACCGAGGCCGCGGGGGTAATGGTGTAGACGGTCTGCTCAGGTTTCGACTTAAGAATGTGGGCCACGATCTTCATAGGTGATCCCCCTGAATAAGCCTGAACGAAGTGTACATATTCGGGTAGTTTGGCCCACCGCGGCAATAGCTTGACGCATCTTTGGAGTGAACCCCTGAGGCTGGACCGGTGGGACCGGTAACTCTAGGCCGCTTGCTGAGCGAGTTGTGCCTCGAAGTTGTTCGGTGACCGATAGTCAAGCGCCGAGTGCGTCGAGAACCGGGCCGCCTTCCAGATGCTAAGGAGCTTCGGCATCAACGGCGCGCAGGGTCACTTCCTGGAGCGGCCCAATCCCGACTATCGCCGCGCGGAGCGCGCGCGCACGGCCCCGGTCATCGGCAAACTCCGCTTCGACTAACGCATTGCTATAATTGACAAACATCGACAGACGCGTCGTCGATGTCTGTGACGGCCGTCCTGTGGACTTCGTTCATGGCACGCATGTTCAAGTGCATCGAGCTCGGGCGCGAGGCCGACGAGCTCGATTTCCCGCCCTATCCCGGCGAGCTTGGCAAACGCATCTTCGAGAACGTGTCGAAGGAAGCGTGGAAGCAGTTGCTCGAGCACCAGAAGATTCTGGTGAACGAGAAACAGCTCAACCCGTAACGTCCAAAAAATATAACCGTAACGGTCAGGCGGTTCTCACGATAATAATCAGGCCGGCGCTAACGGCGAGCGCGTGTTTTCAGATACTCCGCAGTAAGCAGCAGTGCGTCAAAGGGTGGAAGAAGCTCCGCTCGAACGACACCATCAGGTCCGATCAACAGTAACGATCCAGCGTAGCTCGTGTTATCGACACGCGATGCAGGCTGAGACGGATTGCGCAGGGAAACGCCCAGGTCCTCCGTGAGCCGTTTCAGTGTTTGCCGGGAGCCACTGACGCCGATGAAGCGTTGGTCAAAGGACGCCAGATATCGGCGCAAGATCTCCGGCGTGTCTTGTTCCGGATCGAGCGACACAAACAACACCTGCGTGGTGTTGATCGCATCGGCCCGGGCGATGCGTTGGTCCATTGCCACGAGCGCGGAAAGCGCCGCAGTGCACGGTTGGGCGCAATGGGTGTCGCCAAACAGTACAAAGGTCCACTGCCCTTGCAGGCGTTCCTGGGTAAACGCCTTCCCGTACTGATCGACCAGCGTGAAAGAATCGACGGGCCAACCTTGGGAGGCAAGGTTCACCCGTTGCGATTCACCGTGATGGGCCAGTGCCGGCAGAATTAGACCCGCAGCAAGAAGCCACAGATTAATCGCGAAATACAATTGCCGTCTCACTTCTCAAGTCGAATAAATACGGGTCGCGCTTGCTTCGGCGGGGACATCTCGGCGCATCTCGATCGAGGCTGATTCGTGGCCCGCCCGCAGCGAACGGATGACCACCAGCACGCTTGAACCGAACATCAGACCGGCCGCCACTACCGGTTGCAGCAGCCCAGTCACGGCGAGCATCAAGGCGACAGCGTTATAGCCCAGAGCCCAAGCTAGATTGGCGAGGATGGATTTGCGCACCCGGTTCGCCAATTGCATAAGCCAAGGCAGGCTGCCGAGGCCTCCCGTTGGGAGCGTAATATCGGCGCTTTCCTTGGCGAGATCGGTAGCCGCGCCCACCGCGATGCCGACCGATGCGGATGCCAGCACGGGGCCGTCGTTCAGGCCATCCCCTACCATGGCGATGGGACCGCGTTGCTTGTTGGCCCACTTACGCAAAGCCTGTACCTTTCCTTCGGGCGTGAGTTCCGCCTGCCAACTTGAAATGCCGAGTGCGTCGGCGACCTTGGCGACCGGTCCCTTTGTGTCGCCGCTCAATAAGAGTGTCTCCACGCCACGCTCATGCAGTGCCTTAATCACTCCCCCTGCTTCGGGCAGGGTCGCATCGGTAAGCGCAAGGACCCCGTGCACGCTGTCCCCCCAGCCGATGTATACGAGCGTGCACCCGGGCGCTTCTGTCATGGCCGAAAGTTTTTCGGGAACGATCCAGCCGAGCGCCGTCATGAACACGCGAGACCCCATCGCGCAGAGCACGCCATCGATCTGGCCAGTCACGCCCGCGCCGGGGCGGGCCCGAATTTCCATCGCCGGCAGGACGTTTAATCCATTGGCATTGCCCAGCTCGGTGATCGCGCGCGCAATGGAATGCTCCGAACCCGAGGCAAGCGCGGTCGCGCGGAGCAACAGGTCGTGTTCAGTGGTGCCGTCAACCACAACGTATACCAGTTGCGGTTTGCCTTGGGTGAGTGTTCCCGTCTTGTCGAACGCGACCCCTCGTACCCGCGCCAATTGCTCGAGCACGCCGCCACTGCGGATCAGGATTCCGCGCCGCGCCGCCTGACCGATGCCGAGCGCGGTAGCCAAAGGCGCGGCCAGGCCCAGCGAACACGGACAGGCCACCACCAACACCGCGAGTCCGGTTAGAAGCGCCGCCTCAAAGGGCTCGCGGATACTCCAGAACCATACCGTTCCCGCCGCCAACAACAGGACAAAGGGGATGAATATCGCGGCGGCGCTGTCGATCGTGCTCCCCAGCAATGATTTGCGCGCCAGCGCGTCACGCACCAGGCGGCTGATCTGTATCCAGCGCGTATCGGTGCCCGCAACGGTCGCTCGAATCCATATCTGTCCGTGGCCGTTGATGCTGCCTGCGTGCACAAGCGCACCAGGCATTTTGAGCTGCGTTTCCGGCTGGCCGGTGATTATCGCTTCATCGCAATCCGAGTCGCCATCGATGACCACACCATCGACGGCTATACGCTCGCCGGGGAAGACGCGCACAATGGTTCCGGGCTGCACGGTATGGACCGGTTGTATCGCATCGATACCGTCGGCGACAACCCTGGCGCTGGCGCGTTCGGCGGCAAGCATGGGCGCCAGGCTCCGCATGGCCCGCACGCGACCCTGGGCCTCCAGGTAACGCCCCAGGGTAAAGAGGATGAGCACCATGGTCGCGGTGTCGAAATAGACGATGCCAGACCCTTGCACAACCTGGTAGCCGGAATATCCGTAAGCCGCCAGCGCGCCGATACTGACGAGGGTATCCGTACTGACCCGGAACCGTCTTGCGGCCTGCCATGCGCCCGCAATAAATGGCCCGCCCAATATGGCGATCAGCGGGGTGGCCAGAATCCATAGCAGCCAGTGAATCAGATTGACAAGCCAGCCGTCTTCCACGCCGAAGGTCCCGGAATAAAGCAGGAGACTGAACAACATGATGTTCATAGCGAGAAATGCGCCAACACCGAGACGAATCAACAGCGCGGCCGCCTCCGGCTCGTCTTTCTCGCCATGGTGTACCTGGTAGGCGAGACAGCATCCGTAACAGCAGAACTGGCGCGTTTCACCGTTCACTTCCCGTTGCTGTCCGAGGCGGCCAATGGGCAGCAGGCAGTGGCTGCATGCGCCGACAGCGTTCATCAGCCGTGCAAGTGGGCGGTCATGGGCAACAATCCCCGGGCGAACGTGATGATGCCAAGCACCACGATGAATCCTCCCGCGATGCGAACGCTATGCTGTCGCCAATCGAATCGAACCACGGTGCCTCGACTTGTCGGAAAATTCACTTGGACCGTGTGGACCCCAGTCTGGCGGAAGCCGTGGCGCAACCACCCACCCACTCCTCCCATCATGAGCATTGCGGGAAACGTGCCGAGGCCGAATGCAGCCATGGTTGCCAATCCAGGCAGTGCGCCGCCGCTACCTGCAGCTTGCGCCGCAAAGGCATAGACCAGAGGGCACGGCAGAAAACCATTCAGCACGCCGAAAGCCAGCGGCGCAGCGGCGCCGGGAGCTTTCAAAAGGGCACGCAACGCGGGCACGAGAAAGTTGCCGCTGGAATCAACCCCGCCTCGGCTGGATCGCTGGAAGAAACCGAAGAAGCGCAACCCGATGAAGACCATCAGCAATCCGGACACCACCGCCAAAAGCCGCTGGGCGAGGCTTGCTACTGTTCCCTCTCCGCCGTGGCCGACCAGCAATACGCCCATGGAGCCAACAACCGCGCCCAGGAAACAATAGGTTGAAACCCGGCCGAGGTTATAAATCAGGTGCCGGCGCAGAGTCGCAACGTTGCCACGCGGGTCGGAGCCCAGGGCGCAGGCAAAGCCGCCGCACATCGCGACACAATGGGCACTGCCGGCCAGTCCGGCGAGAAAGATTAGAAAATACTGAATCATGCCCCGTTGCTCCCGTCCCACGCCGCAGGCCGTCGGGTGCTAGCGCCGGCTACTTCTTGAAGGCGAGATAGGCCACCCAGGCAAAGAACGAGACCGTCATGATGATGAAAATCCAGAACGCGATGCCCTCGGACCAAGTCATCATGCCCCCTATAGCAGCGCCACACCGAACACGTTCAATGCGAGTTCGGTGAAGAGGAACAGTAGATTCAACACTGCCAGTGCCAACAGGACCCTTGCCGCCACGATCGCCCTCCCTTCTTACCGCGGTTATTAGCCCAAATCGAGCCCCGGTCCGAGTCCGCCCCAATAGGTGTAGCCGTAGTAAAGCGCCCAGATGAACAGGACCAAATACACAATGAGGAGCCAGGTATTGATGCGTCCGTGGCGGGCCTGGATATGGCCCCCGCCATACTTTTCAACCTGCTGGTGGTGGGGAATGTCGTGATCCGCGCCGCTCGTGTCTATGGGCTCGTCACTCATTGTCATTTACCTCCGCTCGATAGGCTTTGTACTTGATGGCTTCCACGTCGTTGAATGAGCCGGACAGTACCCCCCAGATGAACAGGCAAACCGCGGCCAAGCCCATGAACAGAGCTACCAGGAATTGGATGAAGGTGATTTCTGCCATGGTCGTCCCCTAACGTGTACGCTGCTTGATGCCAGCCGTCGAATCTCGGGCCGCTGCGGAGTCAAAGCCATGCTTCTTCGCCCAAGCGTCACCCGCATAAAGCGTGGCCTGCTCTGTGTTCTGTGACTTGTAGGCATAGTGCGACTCGGATGCCTTCAGTGCCGGATCGTTGATCGCGTCGCGGTCCTTCTGCGAGATCTTCATTTTTTCTCCGGTAAGCGGATCGGTAAACGCCGATAGCGCTAACACGTAATAGGACAGGGCCCAGCGGTCAGCCTCGGGCAGCGAATCGCTGAATGACGGCATCGGTGTTCCGGAAAGCCCGGTCGACATGGTGCGGAAGATGTCTTTGACACCAGCCCCCGATTTAAACTGGCCGGTCGTAAGATTGGCGGGAGGAATCGGGAAACCGAAATCGTCTTTCAGCCCCGCCGCCTTTTCACCATCACCTTGGCCGCCTTCGCCGTGGCATTCCCAGCACTTGGCCTGCTTCCATACGTCTTGGCCGCGCCGTACGAGTTCCAGCGATGGCGCGGGCGGTTGGCCGATGAAGATGGGCGCCTTGGGCGGCTCTTCCACGAAATACAGATACGGTTTGTCCGGCTTGCTGCGGTCCGCCGCCAGTTCGAACTTGATGTACTGGATCACCGCGAGCCGGTCCTTTTCCTGCAGTTCGTGCCAGCTTGGCATCGCAGTGCCGCGCACGCCTCGAGTGATGGTGCGCAACAGATCGCCATCGTCGGGCATGGACCCCGAAGGCGTGAGCCGGAATTTGAATACGCCCAAGGTGAAGTTTCGCGGCCGGTCCTTCTGCATGAAGGCCGCCGCGGGCCCGTTGCCGTCTCCTTTGACGCCATGGCAACCCAGGCACCGGCGCTCGTACACCTGTTTGCCGTAACTCGTCCACTCTTCCGAACGTGGTACCGTAACCTGCGAGGCTTCCATCAACTGCGGTTCAAAGCGGTCGCGCCATTTGCCGCGATTGGTTCCGAGCTTTTGCAGATAGGCGACCAGACCTTTCAGATCTTCGGTTTCGGATACCAAGGTTACGAGCTCGCCTTCGTACTCTTTGTTGGGCGTGTGGATCACCGGGTACTTTCCGCGTTCCGGCACAAACAGCAGGCCGGCGGCGTTGGGCGTGAGCAGGATCTGTTTGTCGCTCTTGAAATCGAACAGCTTCTCCGTTGCCGGCGTTTTTTCCAGGGTCCGATTGCCATTGGTGTCGGCGATGATTTTTACTGCATAGGGGCCATCAAACAGCGCGGCAAACCGCGGCATGATGGAATCGGGCGAGAGCATGCGCGGATTCCAGAAATGGGCGAGATGCCAGGCGTCGCTGAATTTCAGACCCACCCGCGACAGATCCGGGCCGATGCGGCGGGTGGAGAACAAATGGGGCAGATCGTAGGCGTATTCACCGGCCTGGGTCACCGGACCCCAGCGGCGCGTTTCGCCGGTGACGGGACGCACGTATTGCGAATGGCAATACCAGCAACCTTCGCGGATGTAGACTTGGCGCCCCCGCAGCTCCACCGGCGTATAGTCGCTCGCCGTGTGTTCCATCCATTTGAGCTCGCCCAAGTCAGTGCGGACCACCTTGGTGACCTTGTTGGTGCGCGACTGCGGCTCCAGCATCGGCAGCACACCTTGCACGAACGCGGCGAGAGCGAGAAAGAAGAAGCCGGCCACCAAAGCGTAGAAACGCAATCCGTACCGATTCTTGCTCATGGCAACGCTCCGTGCGCCGCGGCGGGGCCGGTGCCCGGACTCGTGACGATCTGCGGCGCTTCGGCAGCGAGCATGGTGCGCATCAGGTTATAGACCAGGAGGGACATGCCGATGTCCATGGAAGCACCCGCCACGGTGCGCACAAGCCAGTAGGGACGGATCGCAACGAGCGAATCCAGCCATTCGACGCCGGCCATAAGCATGAAACCCTGCTGCAGCCCCGCCAGGGTGAGATCCAGCCCCATCAACGTTATGCCAAACGTAATGAGCCAGAACTACCAGTTACCCATTCTGAACGACCACAGCGGCCGCCCCGCGAGCTTCGGGATCACGTGCACCGTGCCCCCGATCGCCCAAACGACGAACGTGCCGAACACCGTCAGGTGCGAATGGGAGATCACAAAATCGGTGAAGTGGGTGGGCTCCTGGATCGAGCGCAAGGCCTCGGTCGAACCCTGGAAGCAACCCACGAGATACATGAGCGAACCCATGATCAGAAATTTGGCCGGGAGGTTCTGGCCGAAGGCCTGCCAGCGACCGATCATGGTGCCGAAAAAGTTCTGTAGCACGGTCCATACCGGCACGATAAGCAGCATCGAGGTAATGATGGCGAGCGTCTCCGCCCAATCGGCGATGGGACTGAATAAGTAGTGGTGGATGCCGACGAAGGGATAGAACAGAGCCAAGGACCAGAATCCAACCAGCGACAGCTTGTGGCTGTAGATCGGGTTTTTCACGGTGGCCGGGAGAAAATAATAGATCAGCACGTACCCCGCAGGCGTGATCCACAGACCGACAATGTAGTGGATGAACAGTCCGTGAAACGCCGCGCTGTTGATGCCGGTGATGAAGTAAGGCAGGATGAAGCTACCCAGAATCAGGTTCATCACGGTCCACACGAATGCGCCGATCAGATACCACAACGCGACGTAAAGCTGAGGTTCGCGGCGCTGGGCGATGGTGACCAGGAATTGAATCGTGATGAGGGTTACCACGATGAAAATGATAATGTCGATCGGAAGCGGGAACTCTCCTGCTTCCAGCCCCTGGTTGTAGCCGAG
>JANMBN010000524.1:0-6669 GCA_031360485.1 Betaproteobacteria bacterium
CCGTCGTCGAGCGGTCCTTCGAAACCATCCTGGACATTGTAGACATCGCTGAAGCCGGCCTTTTCCAGCGCGACCCCGGCGTCGAGCGAACGGTGGCCGCTGCGGCAGATCAGGACGACCGGCCGGTTCATGCTGGCCACCTTCTTCACGTGCCCGACGAAATGCGGATTGATCTCCCAATCGGGCCCGTCGTTCCACGCGACGTGATGCGCGCCGACCGGGTGCCCGACGAAGAAGTACTCCATCTCGCTGCGGCAATCGATGAAGACCGCGGACGGGTTTTCGTGGAGGAACTGGGCGGCTTCGCGCGGCTTCAGGTGTTTCATGACGTCAAATCTACCACGTGGCGCGACGGCCCGTTAGGCCGGTTGGTTGGGGGTTTATAACTCGCCCGCCCGGCCGGGTCTGCCCGTCGCCGGCTACGGAGACGCTACCCGTGCCAATGCTAGAATCCAAGGCCTGAAACCGCCTTCGATCGTCCGCCATGCAACCCGACCGCACCGCCGAACTCGCCGACCTGCTCGAAGCGCGCATCCTCGTCCTGGATGGCGCAATGGGCACGATGATCCAGAGCTACAAGCTCGGCGAAGCCGAGTATCGCGGCGCCCGGTTCGCCGGACATTCGCACGACGTCAAGGGCGACAACGACCTCCTCGTGCTGACGCGGCCGGACGTGATCCGCGCGATCCACGACGCGTATCTCGAGGCCGGCGCCGACATCATCAGTTCCAACACGTTCAACGCGACGTCGATCGCGCAGTCCGACTATCGGCTCGAAGCGAGCGTGCGCGAGATCAACGTCGCGGCGGCGAACCTGGCGCGCGGGTGCGCCGACGCCTGGACCGCCGGGACCCCGGACAAGCCGCGCTTCGTCGCCGGCGCCCTCGGGCCGACCAACCGGACCGCATCGATCTCGCCCGACGTCAACGATCCGGGCGCGCGCAACGTCCGCTACGACGAGCTCGTCGCTTCGTACGGCGAGGCGATCGAAGGTCTCGCCGAGGGCGGCGCCGATCTCTTTCTCGTCGAGACCATCTTCGACACGTTGAACGGCAAGGCCGCGCTGTTTGCGCTGGAATCGTTTTTCGACCGGATCGGCCGGCGCTTTCCCGTGATCGTCTCGGGCACGATCACCGATGCCTCCGGACGCACGCTGTCCGGGCAGACGACGGAGGCATTCTGGAATTCGGTCCGGCACGTGCGCCCGCTCGCCGTCGGCATCAATTGTTCCCTCGGCGCGGCGCTGATGCGCCCCTACATCGAGGAGCTCGCGCGCGTCGCGGAAACCTACATTTCGTGCTATCCGAATGCCGGGCTGCCGAATCCCATGGCCGAAACGGGCTACGACGAGACGCCGGGCGAGACGGCGCGCCTGATCGAGGATTTCGCGCGGAACGGATTCGTCAACCTCGTCGGCGGCTGCTGCGGCACGACGCCGGCGCACATCCGCGCCATCGCGGATGCGGTAGCGGCGCTGCCGCCGCGGAGAATCGCCGTACCGGAATCCGTTGCAGCCTGACCGGGTGACAAGTTCCGCGCCGAGGCGGACCGGGGTCATGCGACTTTCCGGACTCGAGCCGCTCAACATCGACGAAGACTCGCTCTTCGTCAACGTCGGCGAGCGCACGAACGTCACCGGCTCGCGTGCGTTTGCCAAGCTGATCCTCTCCGGCGACTACACGGGCGCGGTGGAAGTCGCGCGCCAGCAGGTTGCCAATGGCGCCCAGATCATCGACGTCAACATGGACGAGGCGATGCTCGACTCCAAGGCGGCGATGGTGAAGTTCCTGAACCTGATCGCCACCGAGCCCGACATCGCCCGCGTTCCGGTGATGATCGATTCGTCGAAGTGGGAAGTGATCGAGGCCGGCCTGAAATGCGTGCAGGGCAAGCCCGTCGTCAATTCGATCTCGATGAAGGAGGGCGAGGCCGAGTTCCTGCGCCAGGCCGCGCTCGTCAGGCGCTACGGGGCGGCGGCGATCGTCATGGCCTTCGACGAAAAGGGCCAGGCCGACACGTTCGAGCGCAAGGTCGGGATCTCCCAGCGCGCCTACGAGCTCCTGACGCGCAAGGTCGGCTTCCCGGCCGAGGACATCGTCTTCGATCCCAACATCTTCGCGATCGCGACCGGGATCGAGGAGCACAACAACTACGCGGTCGACTTCATCAACGCCACGCGCTGGATAAGGCAGCACCTGCCGCATGCGAAGGTGTCGGGGGGCGTGTCGAACGTGAGCTTCTCGTTCCGCGGCAACGATCCGGTGCGCGAGGCGATCCACACGGTATTCCTCTATCACGCGATTCGCGCCGGGATGACGATGGGCATCGTCAATGCCGGACAGCTCGGCGTGTACGACCAGATTCCGCCCGAGCTCCGCGAGCGCGTCGAGGATGTGGTGCTCAACCGGCGCGCCGACGCGACCGAGCGGCTCGTCGCGCTGGCCGAGTCGTTCAAGTCGCAGGGGAGGCAGGTCACCGAGGATCTGTCGTGGCGTGCGGGAACGGTCGAGGAACGCCTGTCGCATGCGCTGGTGCGCGGCGTCACCGCCCACATCATCGAAGACACGGAAGAGGCGCGGCAAAAATTCGCGCGGCCGATTCAGGTGATCGAAGGGCCGCTGATGGCGGGAATGAACGTCGTCGGCGACCTCTTCGGCGCCGGCAAGATGTTCCTGCCGCAGGTGGTGAAGAGCGCGCGGGTGATGAAGCAGGCGGTCGGCCACCTGATTCCCTACATCGAGGCCGAGAAGGCGAAATCGGGCGATGCCGGCAAGCCGAAGGGCACGATCGTGATGGCGACCGTGAAAGGCGACGTCCACGACATCGGCAAGAACATCGTCGGCGTCGTGCTCCAGTGCAACAACTTCGACGTGATCGACCTCGGCGTGATGGTGCCGGCGCAGAAGATCCTCGACACCGCCCGCGAGAGGAACGCCGACATCGTCGGCCTCTCGGGACTTATCACGCCGTCGCTCGAGGAAATGGCGCACGTCGCGCACGAGATGCAGCGCCTCGGGATGAAGCAGCCGCTCCTGATCGGCGGCGCGACGACGTCGCGCGTGCACACCGCGGTGAAGATCGCGCCGAATTTCGCCGGCGTCACCGTGTACGTGCCGGACGCGTCGCGCGCCGTGGGGGTCGCGAGCAACCTGCTGTCCGACGAGCTCAAGGACGCCTACGTTGCCGAAGTCGCGGCCGACTACGACAGGATCCGCGTGCAGCACGCGGGCAAGAAGGGGCCGGCGCTCGTGCCGCTCGACGTCGCGCGCGCCAACGCGTTCAAGGCCGATTGGACGCACTACGCACCGCCCGTGCCGATGGCGCCGGGTCGACGCGAATTGCGCAATGTCGATCTCGGCGAGCTCGTCAAGTGCATCGACTGGGGCCCGTTCTTCCAGGCGTGGGAATTGAGCGGGCCTTATCCGGCGATCCTAGACGACCCGGTCGTCGGCGAAGCCGCGCGCGGCGTGTTCGCCGAAGGCCAGGCGATGCTGAAGCAGATCGTCGCCGGCCGCTGGCTGGCGGCGAACGGCGCCATCGCGCTGCTGCCGGCGAATTCGGTCGGCGACGACATCGAGATGTACGTGGACGAGGCGCGCACCAAGGTCGCGCTGACGTGGCGCAACCTGCGCCAGCAGAACGAGCGGCCGCCCGGCAAGCCGAATTACTGCCTGGCGGATTTTGTCGCGCCGAAGGCATCGGGCGTCAAGGACTACCTCGGCGCGTTCGTCGTCACGACGGGGCTCGGCATCGAAAAGAAAGTCGCCGCGTTCGAGGCGCAGAAGGACGATTACAGCGCGATCATGCTGAAGGCGCTCGCCGACCGACTGGCGGAGGCGTTTGCCGAATGGCTGCACATGAAGGTGCGGCGCGAGCTGTGGGGGTATGCGAAGGACGAGCATCTCGACACCGTGGCGATGATCCGCGAGGAGTACCGCGGCATCCGCCCCGCGCCCGGCTATCCCGCTTGTCCGGACCATGCGGTGAAGGCGCCGATGTTCGAGCTATTGCGTGCGACCGAGATCGGGATGTCGTTGACCGAGAACTTTGCAATGCTGCCCGCGGCAGCGGTCTCGGGCTTCTACTTCGCGCATCCCGAGGCGACGTATTTCGCCGTCGGCAAGCCGGGGGATGACCAGCTGGCGGATTTGGCGATGCGCAAGGCCAAACCGGTCTAGATCTCGCTGCGACGGCTGCGAATCCACGACGCAGCCGACGCCATCCCGAACCGGAAAATTCGATATTTTCATCGCCCCTGTTGACGTGCGGGGGCACGGATTTCATCGCGTGGCGCGTGGCTGTCATCCGGGGAATTTCCATCGCGGTCGACAAGACCCCGGACGCGAGTCAGTGCGAGACCGAGTTCCGAATCCGGCCCTGCGCCGACCTCGCCGGCGATGACGTCGGCTGCCGCAAGCGCTGCCCTCGCGGCATCGGGACGCGACGCGAGGTGCTCCGTTTCGCCCCGGCTGCACAGCAGGATGCCAAGGCTCATCCGGTCGGACACGGCGCGCAACAGGGCCTCACCGGAATCCAGGCATTGGCGTGCGTCGGCGAAGTTGGCCTGGCGTGCGTGCAACAGGCCGAGGTAGCCCAGAAACTGGCCTTCCGAGTGCCGATCCCCCAGTTCACGGGCGACGACCAGCGCTGCTTCGAAGTGGTGCCTGGCCTCGTCGATGCGGGCGAGGCCGTCGTAAACGATTCCCAGGTTGCACAGCACGATGCACTCCAGGCGGGCGTGCCCCAAGTCCCTCGCCACGGCGAGCGCCGCCTCGAGCTGTTCGAGAGCCTCGTCGAACCTTCCCTGCACCTGATGCAGCAGACCGAGGTTGCACCGGATGTTGCCCTCGAGCTGCCGGTTCCCGATCTCCCGCGCCACGGCAAGCGCCGCTTCGTCGTGCGACCGGGCCTCGTCCATGCTCCCCGCGTTGACGTAGAGAATGCCCAGGTTGCCGAGGATGCGGCCCTCCCGCTCCCGATCCCTCGCGTCCCTGGCAATGGCAAGCGCCTTCTCGAAATGCGCGCGTGCCTCGCCGGTCCGGCCGAGAAAGACCTCCATGATGCCAAGACCGTTGCAAGCGTCGCTCTGGAGACTGCGATCGCCGATTTGCTCTGCAATGACCAACGCCGCATCGAGGTGGGCGCGCGCGGGGTCCATGCGGCCTGCATGGGTGTCGCGGGCAGCGAGGCCAATGCGCGCACCGCACTCACAGCGCCGGTCTCCGACCTCGCGCGCCTGCGCGAGCGACGCCTCGAACTCCGCGTGCGCCTCGGCGTCCTTTCCCGAAGCCGCCAGTGCGGTACCCGCAACCCAATGCACGTTGGCGGCCGCGGCCGCTTCGAGTCCGGGCGTGGCGTGCACGATCGATGCGAGCTCGACGGCCACCCTGAATGGCCCGCGCAAGCGCAGGCCCACCCAAGCGCCCTGCAGGGTGGCCGCCGCCACATCGGGGTCGTTTCGCGCCGCGGCGCGGCGGCACGCGGCGACCAGATTGTCGAGCTCGGCGCAGGCATCGGCGGCGGCCTTCTCGCCGAGCTCCGCAAAGTGCGCGCCGTGTCGCGCTTCCGTTGCGAGCAACGCCGGCGGCCCGCTCCCCGCGAAGCGTGCCGCCGTGCGCAGATGCTCCGCCGCATACTCCTGCACGCTCACGAGAAGATCGAAGCGATCGTCGGTGATCTGCCTGACCAGGGATTTCTGCACCAGCGATTGCAGCGCGTCCATGGGCCACGGCGCGTTCTCGTACGCGGACAGGTCGAGGATCGCCTCCACGGATTCGAGCGTGAACCCGCCCTCGAACACCGAGAGTTGTGCGAATGCCGCTTTCTCGGGCAACGACAGCAGATCCCAGGACCAATCGAAGACCGCGCGCAGCGTCGACTGCCGGTCCATGCGCCCACTCCCCGACGACAGGAGCTTGAACCGCTCGCTCATGCGCAAGAGCAGCACCCGCGGAGGCATCACGCGCACCCGCGCCGCGGCAAGTTCGATCGCCAGCGGCAGGCCGTCCAGCAGCGTCACGAGCCGGCCGATCGCCGACTGGTCCTCGGCGTTCGGCTGGAATCCCGGCTTCGCGGCCTCGGCCCGGCGCATGAACAGCAGCGCTGCGTCGGTGGGCACCATCGGCGCCAGCGCAAGGATCTCTTCTCCGGACAGCCCCAGCACTTCGCGCGTCGTCACCAGGAATCGCGCGGCGCTCGCGCGGTTCAGCCACCGGCCCAGCGTTTCCTCCGCGTGACGGGCGACCTGCTCGAAGTTGTCGAGGATCACCAGGCAGTGCCCGCGCCCCGCGATGGCCTGGCCGAGCTGCGTCACCGGATCGTCCTTGCCCAGCGGCACGTCGAGTCCCTGGGCGACGGCGTAAAAAATGCCATCCAGAGTTCGGGCTTGCGCCAGATCGCAGAACCAGACGCCGCCCGGAAACTCTCCGAGCGAGCGCCACCCGAACCGGGTGACCAGGCGCGTCTTGCCGGTTCCACCGATGCCCAGGATCGAGACGAGGCGCGCCCCGGCATGGAGGCGCCGCGTCAGCTCGGACAGTGGCTCGCCACGGCCGACGAAGGCATCGCGCTCGGCCGGCAGGCTGTGGCCGCCGGTAAGGGAGGCCAACGGCGCAAAATCGGCACGCAAGTCCGACACGACGAGCTGCAGCAGGCGTTCGGGATTGAGCA
>JANMBN010000539.1:0-6917 GCA_031360485.1 Betaproteobacteria bacterium
GTCATGCCATCTTTCTTGGCACCCATCATCATGCTGCCCTTCTGGCCGCCGCTCATCATCATCGGGCCGCCCATGCCGCGCATCATCTTCATGTTTTCCTGCATGGCCTGCATGTGCTCCTGCATCAGCGCCTGGCGTTCCGTCGGGTCGGTTGTCGCCCGGAGTTTTTCCATCTGCTGCTGCATTTTCTTCATGTTCTCCTGCATCTGGGGCATTTGCTTGTCCATGTCCATGGCCATCGCCGGCTTGGCGGGCGCGGATTTTTCCTGCGCTGACACGACGGGCGCCGAAAGGGCGCAGGCGATGATTCCGGCGACGAGCATCGAGGTTTTCATAATGGTCTCTTCTTCAGGTTGAATGAATTCTTGTTTCCGTTCCTGGCGACCGCAGGTAGCCAAGTTTTACCGTGAGCGCGACGCAACCCGTCCGAGACGGCCTGCGTTGTCGTCACTCCCGGCGGTCCGGCGGCTCGCGTCACTTCTTTCCGAAGATGACCGAGAAAAGCGCGACGCCCAGTACCACGACAAGCAACGTAGGAAGCCACATCCAGCTGATTCCGCCCATGCTCCCGCTCCCCATCATCCCGCCGCTCATCATGGTTCCGGTCGCCATTCCGCCACCGAAGAGCAGCAACAGCACGGCTGCGACGACAAACGCGATAACAAGGGCTGTCTTGGATGTGGCGTCCATGATGCGAGTCTCCTTTGAGAGGATGGAGTTGCGTGAATATCCTTATAGATGCGGACTCTTCGATCGTCCGTGCGCTGTCCAACATAGTGTTCAAGTCAACGATGTACCACCCGTTGCACCGGATCAGGATTCGGGAGCTCCCCGATCGCAAGGAACGAGATCCAGATCTGGCTCCAGACGCTTACTCGCCGGACGAACCCGAACAGCGAGGACGGCATTCCGCCGAAGGCGAGCGATCGTGAGATGTCGTCGACGGGCGGCGACCACCAGCGGCGGCGATCAGGCTTCATCGGGCCCTGGGTCGGGAATGGCCCCAACAGGCGAAGCGGGACCGACTCCCGTATGCGTCACTTGACCCTTTTGCCGCGCGGGCCCTTGGCGGCACGCTTGACTCTCTGGACGAAGACCTCGCGCTCCCGGGCGGAGTGCTCGAGCTGGCGAACGATGTTGCCGCAGACCAGGTCGCAAAGAGCGTAGACCGATTCGTCGGCGATCCGGTAGTAGACGCTGGTGCCACGGCTTTCGCGGGTGACGAGGCCGCGCTGGGTCAGCATCGCCAGGTGCCGGGACACGTTGGCCGACGTGTAGCCGCACAACTGTGCCAGCTCGCCGACGTTGCGTTCCCCATGGCGCAGGAGATTGAGGATCTGCAGGCGCGTCGGCTCCGACAGCGTCTGAAAGTACGCTGCCACCTGTTCGAGCGCCTCGGGCGGCATTCCTTCCATGTGCGGGCACGCGGAATCTTGCGGGATCGTCATCATGCCTCAAAGACCCTTCACGCGGATGTGCGTGGTTGTTAATTTATTTGACTATTTAGTTAATTAGTTGAATAATACGGCAAGTGCGCGCGGGAAGCCAGTACTTTCTCGGCGGATCCCCGCGGCGAAGTCCACCGGGAGCGCAGCATGTTCAAGGAATGGCTGTCGGGCATTACCGTGATCGCGGGCCTGCTCGTCGCGCCCGCGGGTGTCGCGGCGCCGGACGATCTCGCGACCGCGGCGGTTCAGTCCGCCGGCGCGGGGGACTCGACCGGCTTCGACGGCGTGGTGGAAGCGGTCCGGCAAACGGTCGTCGCCGCGCAGGTTTCCGGCGCTGTCGTCGCCCTCGACGTGAAGGCAGGTGACGTCGTCAAGGCGGGACAGGTCCTGGCGAGGATCGACGCGCACGCTGCGGAGCAGACGGTTGCCGCCAGCGATGCACAGGTCCGGTCGGCGCGTGCCTCGCTGGATGCCGCGACCCGGGAGTTCGAACGCCAGAAGCTGCTGTTCGAGAAAAAATACACGAGCCAGGCCGCGCTCGAGCGCGCCGAGGAGCAGTTCAAGAACACGCAGGCGCAGGTGTCGGCGCAGATCGCGCAGGCGGGCGCGGCGCGGGCCCAATCGGGCTTCTTTGTCGTCAAGGCACCCTACGGCGGGGTGGTCGCCGAGGTCCCGATCGCGCTGGGCGACATGGCCATGCCCGGTCGGCCGCTGCTGACGCTGTACGACCCGGCGGCGCTGCGCGTTGCCGTCTCGCTGCCGCAGACTGCGCTCGCCGGACTTCCCGCCGAACCGGCGATCAAGGTCGAGATTCCCGGATTCTCCGGCGACCGGCAGTGGATCACGCCCTCACGCGTGGAGCTGCTGCCGACGGTCGATTCGGGCACGCACACGGTGCTGGTCCGCCTCGACCTGCCGGCGACGGTCCGCGGGGTACGACCGGGAACGTTCGCACGCGCGTGGCTGCCCGGACTTCGAGGCATTGCCGTCCGCTTCCATGTCCCGGCCAGCGCCATTGTCCGGCGCGCCGAGATGACGGGCTTGTACGTCATCGACCCGAGCGGCCGCCCGGTCCTGCGCCAGGTCCGCCTCGGGCGAACCGTCGGCGACAATGTGGAAATCCTCACGGGCGTAACGGCCGGCGAGCGTGTCGCGATCGATCCGCAGGCTGCGGCCCGCGTGCGCTGAGGGACCGGTCGTGCGCCAAGAGCTCGGCATCTCCGGTCGCATCGCGGCCTTCTTCCAGACGGCGCAGATCACGCCGCTCTTGGCGCTTGCGGCGCTGCTGCTTGGCGCATTCGCCGTGCTGGTCACGCCCCGCGAGGAAGAGCCGCAGATCAACGTGACGATGGCCAACGTGCTGATTCCCTTCCCCGGGGCCTCGGCGCGCGACGTGGAGCAGATGGTCGCCACGCCGGCCGAGCAGGTGCTGGCGCAGATCGCCGGCATCGAGCATGTGATGTCCGTCTCGCGCCCCGGCCTCGCCGTCATGACCGTTCAGTTCAAGGTCGGGGTGCCGCGCATCGACGCGCTCGTGCGGCTGTACGACACGGTCAACGCCAACGCCGACTGGCTGCCCAAGGGCTTGGGCGTGCTGGCTCCGCTGATCAAACCCAAGGGTATCGATGACGTGCCGATCGTCACGCTCACCCTCTACAGCAAGAACGCCGGCACCGGCGCCTACGACCTCGAGCGCATCGCCCATAGCATCGAAGTGGATCTGAAGCGCGTCGGCGGCACGCGCGAGGTCGCCACGATTGGCGGGCCCGGGCGCGCGGTGCTGATCGAGATCGATCCGAGCCGCATGGCGAGCACCGGCGTGACCGTCTCCGACCTGCGTTCGTCGCTGCAGTCGGCCAGCTTCGGCCTGCCGGTCGGCGAGCTGTTGTCAGGCAATCGCGCGGTTGCCGTCGAATCCGGCCCCTTCCTCGCGGATGCCCGTGACGTGGCCGCGCTGGTGGTCGGCGTGCGCGACGGCAAGCCCGTCTTTCTGCAGGACGTGGCCACGGTCCGCGACGGCCCGCCGCCGGCGACCCGCTATGTCTGGCACGGCGTGGCGGGCAAGGAAGGCGGCGAGTATCCGGCCGTCACCATCGCCGTGACCAAGAAGCCGGGAGAGAACGCAATCGACGTCGCCAACGCGGTGATGCGCCGCGTCGACATGCTCCGCAACACGGTCATTCCGCAGGACATAGAGGTTGCGGAGACCCGCAACTACGGCGCGACCGCCAACGACAAGGCGCAGAAGCTCATCCAGAAGCTGCTGTTCGCCACCGCGTCGGTCGTCGCGCTCGTGTTCATCGCGCTTGGCCGGCGCGAAGCCGCCATCGTGGGCACGGCCGTGATCCTCACGCTGGCCGCGACGCTGTTTGCCTCGTGGGCGTGGGGCTTCACGCTGAACCGGGTCTCCCTGTTCGCGCTGATCTTCTCGATCGGCATCCTCGTGGACGACGCCATCGTCGTGGTCGAGAACATCCACCGCCACCAGCAGTTGTTTCCCGGCAAGTCGCTCGCCGAGATCATCCCTGGCGCAGTCGATGAAGTCGGCGGACCCACGATCCTCGCGACGCTGACGGTGATCGCCGCGCTGTTGCCGATGGCCTTCGTCTCCGGCCTGATGGGCCCGTACATGAGCCCCATCCCGATCAATGCCAGCATGGGCATGCTGCTCTCGCTGGCGATCGCCTTCGTCGTCACGCCCTGGCTCTCGCGCCTGTGGCTGAAGGCGTCGCACGCCGCCGATCACGCGCCGCCACAGGGGCCCTCCGGAAAGCTCGCCCCGCTGTTCGCCCGCCTCTTTCGTCCGTTGCTCGACGACACCAGCGGCATCCGCAACCGACGGCGGCTGGGGCTCGCCATCGCGGCGCTGATCGCCGTCTCGCTGGTGTTGCCCGCGACGGGGCTCGTGCAGCTCAAGATGCTGCCGTTCGACAACAAGTCGGAGTTCCAGGTCGTGGTCGACATGCCCGCGGGCACGCCCGTCGAGCAGACGGCCGCGACGCTGCGCGAACTTGGCGCCTACCTCGCCACCGTGCCCGAGGTGACCGACTATCAGGCCTACGCGGGCACCGCGGCCCCGATCAACTTCAACGGGCTGGTGCGCCAGTACTACCTGCGCGCCGGCGGCGAGGTCGGCGATATTCAGGTCAACCTTGTCGACAAACACCAGCGGAGCGAGCAGAGCCACGCCATCGCGACGCGGGTGCGGCCGGCGCTGCAGCAGATCGGACATCGCTTCGGCGCGAACGTGAAGGTCGTCGAAGTGCCGCCGGGTCCGCCGGTGCTGGCACCGATCGTCGCGGAGATCTATGGCCCGGAGGCCGAGGGCCGCCGCCAGGTCGCCAAGGCGGTGCGCGCCGTTTTCGAGCAGACCGCGGGCGTCGTCGATGTCGATGACAGCAGCATCGCCGCCGCGCCCAGGACGCTGTTGCTGGTCGATCGCCGCAAGGCCGCGATGCTTGGCGTAACCCAGCAAGTCGTCGTCAGCACGCTGCGGGCCGGCCTGGCCGGCGAAGCGACGACGTACCTGCACGACGAGAGCAAATACCCGGCGGCGGCCACGCTGCAGTTGCCCGCCGAGCAGCAGGGCGATCTCGACACGCTCCTCCAGCTTGGCGTGCGCTCCGCCTCGGGCAAGCTGGTTCCGATCCGCGAGCTGGTCACGCTCGGCGATTCGGTGCGGGAACAGCCCGTGTTGCACAAGGATCTGCTGCCGGTGAACTACGTGGTCGCCGACATGGCGGGGCGCGTCGACAGTCCGCTCTACGGCATGTTCGCGATGCGCCGCGATGTCGCCGCCATTGCCACACCGGGTGGCGGCTCGCTGGCCGAATACTTCATTCGCCCGCCCGACGACCCCTACCGCGGCTACGCGATCAAATGGGACGGCGAGTCGCAGATCACCTACGAGACGTTCCGCGACATGGGGGCCGCCTACGCGGTCGGCCTGGTGCTGATCTATCTGCTGGTGGTGGCGCAGTTCGGCTCGTACCTCACGCCGCTGATCATCATGGCGCCGATCCCGCTGACCCTCATCGGCGTGATGCCCGGCCATGCGCTCCTCGGCGCCCAGTACACCGCCACCAGCATGATCGGAATGATCGCGCTGGCCGGCATCATCGTGCGCAATTCGATCCTGCTGGTGGACTTCATCAACCTGCAGGTGCGCGCGGGTGTCGCCTTCAAGGACGCGGTCGTGCGCTCGGCCGTCACCCGCGCGCAGCCGATCATCCTGACGGGCCTCGCCGCCATGCTCGGCGCGTTCTTCATCCTGGACGACCCGATCTTCAACGGACTCGCGATCTCGCTGATTTTCGGGATCCTGGTGTCCACCCTGCTCACGCTGGTGGTCATTCCGCTGCTGTACTACATGGCCTACCGCAATCGGGCCGGGCCGGTTTCTCGCGAAGAAAATCCCTGACGTCCCGGCGATTCGCCCGGCCCGTTGCCGCCACCTTCATCCTGCCGTCACGCGCGCCGGAAATTCCGGACAGCGTGCTTCAATGCCCTTTGGCGCCCTCCGCCATGCACTGCGTCAGGGAGCCGCCATCGCGCGCGGCCGCGCCGGATGCCGCACCAGCGGGCGCTGCACTTCGATCGGCGCCACCGACGTGTCGTGGCTTGCCGGCGCACCGTCGACGCCGCGCATCGGTATTTGACTGGCCGGCGGACGGGAAAGGCGCTCGATCCGGCCGAACATCAGGCGCATGGCCCAACCGGACGTGCGGACGATCGTCATCACCAGTCCCATCATGCCGATGATCTGCATGTAGGCGGGCTTCTTGCCAACGGGGGTCTTGCCGCGGATCAGCGCGACGACCAGCCATGCCGGGTTGTAGAAGTAGAGGTATCCCGCAAGCATCGTCAGCTGTTTTTGCCAGGGACGCTTGTGGCTCGACGCCACGACGTAATTGCCGTCGCACATATAGGGCCGTACCGCTTTGCCGCCTGCGCTCTTGAAGACCTGGCCGCTCGTGTAGGTCGACTCGAGCAGCTTCGAACCGACCGCTGGCGTCAGCATCAACACCTGCATCGAGACGGCGCCGGCCCTGCGCAGAAGCCCGATCTGATTCAGCAGCCCATAGTTCGACCCGCGCGAGTAGAGCGGCTGCGCGTCATGGTGCATCATCATCGGCATCGGGCAGATGCCCGCATTGCGCAGCGCTTGAAACGCCTCGATGGTCTTGTCGGCGCTCTGGCCTTTCTTGATGAGCGTCGCGGTCAGGTCCTCGACGCCGAGCCACAGCGCCCGGCAGCCCGAGTCGCGTATGAGCGGCAGGTGGTCCCGCATCTGCAGCGTGTCGTGGACCGTCACCTCCGTGTACCAGCGCGCCCGTCCGCGGAGCTTCACGCCGTCGAATTCCGCCCGGGCCAGCTTCTCCACGATGTCGAGCGTGCGTGATTTGTCGTTGAAGAAGTTGTCGTCGGCGCCGAAGAAGAAGCGAAGTCCGTACTCCTGGTTGAGGCGAA
>JANMBN010000551.1:0-1982 GCA_031360485.1 Betaproteobacteria bacterium
GATTGATCACGCCCGCGATGTGCCCGCTCGCGCCAAGGATGAAGGTCGTCTCGCCCGAAAGCAGCTCGTTGCTCGCATACGCCGTGCGCCACGGCACGATATGGTCGTCGCGCGATGCGTAGATGTACGCGGGAACCGCGATCTTCGACAGGTCGACCGGCGCATCGCACGCGACCGTCGCGCCAGGCACGCGCAGCTTGTTCTCGAGGTACGTGTTGCGCACATACCAGCAGAACATCGGCCCGGGCAGATTGGTGCCGTCGCTGTTCCAGTACAGCAAGTCGAACGCGGGAGGGGCCTTCCCTTTGAGATAGCTGTTGACGACGTATTGCCAGATCAGGTCGTTGGCGCGCAGCGAGGAGAAGACGAAGCCCAATTCCTTGCCCTCGAGCACGCCGCCGCTGCCGATGGCCTGCTCGCGGCTCGCCACGCTCTGCTCGGAGATGAGAAGGCCGATCTCGCCCGAGTCGGAATAATCGAGCATCGTCGTGAGCAGCGTGACGCTCGCGACGCGGTCCTCGCCTTTTGCCGCCATCACGGCCAACGCGGAAGCGAGCAGCGTTCCGCCAACGCAGAAGCCGAGCGTGTTGACCCGATCCGCGCCCGTGATATCGCGCGCGACGTCGATCGCCGACATCACGCCGAGCTGCAGATAGTCGTCCCACGTCAGATGCCCGAGCTCGGGCGTGATGTTGCGCCACGAGACGAGGAACACCGTCTGGCCCGCGTCGACCGCGTACTGGACGAACGAATTGTCCGGCTGCAGGTCAAGGATGTAGAACTTGTTGATGGCCGGGGGAACGATCACCAGGGGCCGCGAGTGAACCTGCTTGGTGCGCGGCGCGTACTGGATGAGCTGAATGAGCTCGTTCTCGAAAACGACGGCGCCTTCGGTCACGGCGATGTTCTTGCCGATCTCGAACGCGCTCTCGTCCGTCATCGAGATCCGGCCCTTCGCCAGGTCCTCGACGAACAGCGTCATCCCGTCGATGATGCTTTGACCTCCGGTCTCCGCCGCCAATTGCATCGCCTCCGGGTTCGTGGCGAAGAAATTGGCGGGGCTGATGGCCTCGGAGTATTGCCGCGTGGCGAACTGCAGCTGCGCCTTGGTCCTGCCGTCCACCGGCGCGGCGTCGACCGCATGCTGCAGAAACTCCGAGTAACCCAGATACATGCGCTTCACCGCGTCGAAGCGCGCGTCCTGCGTCCAGGCTTCGGCCGAAAAGCGCCGGTCGTCCTGCGCCGCCGGCGGCGCCGGCGCCCCGGGCAGCTGCCACATGCCGGACCACAGCTCGTTCATCTGCCGGACGTAGCTCTGCTGCATCTCGGCCAACTGTTTCGATGCGGCCAGAAAATGATCCGAAACGGCGGTCTTGCCGTCCCCGGCGGCGCCGGGCATCCCCGATTGCGCGAACTGGCGCATCATCGCCTGGCTGTTCTCGAAAATGGTCGCGAGCCATTTGGCGGAATCATCTTGCGGCGTGGTCATGGCGTTGTCCTCCAACCCGGGCCGGGCTTGCCCCGTCGGTGCTTCGATCAGTGGAGCTTGACGTGCGTCTCGGTGCGTCGCGTGATGAGCCGCGCCGCCGTGTCCAGCGCGACTTTCCAGAAGCCGTGCAGGGCGAGCTCGTGCATCTTGTACAGCGACAGGTACATCATTCGCGCGAACCAGCCTTCGATCCACATGTTGCGGCCGACGAGGCCGCCCATCAGATTGCCGACGGTCGAGTACTCGCCCAGCGAAACGAGCGATCCGAAGTCGCGGTAGCGCCAATCGGCGAGCGGCCGATTCGCCAGGCGCGCCTTGATCTGCTTCACCATGTGCGACGCCTGCTGGTGAGCGGACTGCGCCCGCGGCGGAACGAGAACGCCCTCCTTTCCAATCCAGGGACAGGCCGCGCAGTCGCCGATGGCGAAGATGTTCTCGTCGCGTGTCGTCCGCAGCGTCGGCAGCACGACCAGTTGATTGATGCGGTTGGTCT
>JANMBN010000554.1:0-3082 GCA_031360485.1 Betaproteobacteria bacterium
TAACGCCGCGCGCGCACCGTGAAACTCGATGCCACGCCGAACGTCGCCCCGCGCCCCGGCGGCGCGATGACCGGCGCCGTCCAGCGGGTGAATGAAGGCGCCCGCGCCCTGCTGACGGAGCATTTTCTGGCGCTGCCGGCGGAGGACCGGCGGCTGCGCTTCGGCGCGTCGCTGTCGGCCGAGGCCATCGCCGAGTATGTCGATCGAATCGATTTCGAGCGCGACACGGTATTCGGCGTTTTCGACGACGACTTGTCGCTGATCGGCGTCGCGCACACGGCGTTCGGAGAAGATTTCGCCGAGCTAGGGATTTCCGTCTTGCCCGCGCACCGCGGCCGCGGCGCCGGCCGCGCGCTGTTCGCCCGCGCCGCCGCGCACGTGCGCAACCGCTCGATCGCGAACCTGCTCATGCACTGCCTCGCGGAAAACGCCGCGATCATGCACATCGCGCGAAAGTCCGGAATGCACATCGTCGCGGCATCCGGTGACGCCGACGCCCACCTCTCGCTCTTGCCGGCGAGCCCGGCGTCGATCTCCGGCGAACTCCTGACGGACGGCGTCGCGCTCTACGACTACGCGCTCAAGACGCACATCGCCGCATGGAAAGCCGTCGCCGCGGCGTGGGCGGGCGCCGCCGCCAAATTGGAAGGCGCGCCGCCGGCCAGCTAAGATGCGCGTTCCCCCTGCCGCCGGCGTCGCGGCGAAAAGGCCCACGGCATGCGCGACCGCTACCTGTCCCACGTACGCGAAATCCTCGACCGGATCGGCGCGGAGGGTTTTTCCAAGACCGAGCGGGTGATTCGCAGCCCGCAGTCGACGGCCATCGAGCTTGCCGGAGGCGAAGAGGTTCTCAATTTCTGCGCCAACAATTATCTGGGGCTCGCCGACGACACGCGGCTCGTGCAGGCGGCGAAGGACGGGCTCGACCGGTACGGATTCGGCATGGCGTCGGTCCGCTTCATCTGCGGCACGCAAACGGTGCACAAGGCGCTGGAGGGAGCCGTCGCCGCGTTCCTGCGGACCGATGACAGCATCCTGTACTCGAGCTGCTTCGACGCCAACGGCGGCCTGTTCGAGACGCTGCTCTCGGAAGAGGACGCGGTGATCAGCGACGAGCTCAACCACGCGAGCGTCGTCGACGGCATCCGCCTCTGCAAGGCCAGGCGCTACCGCTATCGCAACAACGACATGGCGGACCTCGAGGCGAAGCTCGACGAGGCCGATGCCGGCGGCGCGCGGTTCAAGCTGATCGCGACCGACGGCGTGTTCTCGATGGACGGCATCATCGCCGACCTGAGCGCAATCTGTGATATCGCCGACAAGCACGGCGCGCTGACGATGGTCGACGACTCGCACGCGGTCGGTTTCGTCGGAGAGGAAGGCCGGGGCACGCCCGAATTCTGCGGAGTCGAAGGCCGCATCGACATCGTCACCGGAACGCTCGGCAAGGCGTTGGGCGGCGCGTCGGGCGGCTATACTGCAGGGCGGAAGGAAATCATCGAGTTGTTGCGGCAACGGTCGCGGCCCTACCTTTTCTCCAACACGCTCGCTCCCGGCATCGCCGCCGCGTCGCTCCGCGTGCTCGAGCTGCTGCAGGGGAGCGAGGGGGCGGCGCTTCGCCGCCGCGTCCGCGTGAACGGCGAGCGTTTCCGCCGCGAGATGACGGCATTGGGATTCGACCTCGTTCCGGGGCAGCATCCGATCATTCCCGTGATGCTGGGCGATGCCGCACTGGCGACGCGCATGGCGGATGCGCTGCTCGCCGAAGGGATCTACGTGATCGGCTTCTCGTACCCGGTGGTGCCGAAGGGCAAGGCGCGCATCCGCACGCAGATGAGCGCCGCGCACACCGAAGGGCAGATCGACAAGGCGGTATCCGCGTTTGCGAAAGTCGGCCGGGCGCACGGCGCAATCCGATGAGAGCAGGGGATCGAGAGAGATGAACCGATGAAGGCACTCGCAAAGCTCGAGCGCGCGCCCGGGCTGACGCTGACGCGCGTCAAGAAGCCCGAAGTGGGGCACAACGACGTCATGATCCGGATCCGCAAGACCGCGATCTGCGGCACCGACATCCACATCTGGAAGTGGGACGACTGGGCGCAGAAGACGATCCCGGTGCCGATGCACGTCGGCCACGAGTATGTCGGCGAGATCGTCGAGATGGGGCAGGAAGTGCGCGGCTTTCGCGTCGGCGACCGCGTATCGGGCGAGGGGCACATCACCTGCGGGTTCTGCCGCAACTGCCGCGCGGGCCGGCGGCACCTGTGCCGCAACACGGTCGGCGTCGGCGTCAACCGCGAGGGGGCCTTCGCGGAGTTCCTGGTGATCCCCGCATTCAACGCATTCAGGATCCCCGACGACATATCGGACGATCTCGCATCGATCTTCGACCCTTTTGGCAACGCGACGCACACCGCGCTGTCGTTCAACCTCGTCGGCGAGGACGTGCTCATCACCGGCGCCGGCCCGATCGGCATCATGGCGGCGGCGATCGCCCGGCACGTCGGAGCGCGCCACGTGGTCATCACGGACGTCAACGACTACCGGCTCGGGCTCGCGCGGCGGATGGGCGCGACGCGCGCGGTGAACATCGAACGCGACAACCTCCGCGACGTCATGGAGGATCTGCACATGACCGAAGGCTTCGACGTCGGGATGGAGATGTCCGGCGTGCCGAAAGCCTTCACCGGAATGCTCGAGCACATGAACCACGGCGGCAAGGTGGCGCTGCTCGGCATTCCGCCCCCCGACATGGCGATCGACTGGAACCAGGTGATCTTCAAGGGGCTGGAGATCAAGGGGATCTATGGCCGCGAGATGTTCGAAACCTGGTACAAGATGGTGGCGATGCTGCAAAGCGGCCTCGACCTCTCGCCGATCATCACGCACCACTACGCGGTCGAGCAGTACGAGACCGCTTTCGCGACGATGCTTTCAGGCGCGAGCGGCAAGGTCGTTCTGGACTGGGCCGCCTAGCGCCGGATCGCTGTCGTGGGGCCGGCTTCGGCCGGCGGTCCGAAAGCGAGGCCTGGCGCTGGATCGCTGTCGTGGGGCCGGCTTCAGCCGGCGGTCCGAACGCGAG
>JANMBN010000020.1:0-4352 GCA_031360485.1 Betaproteobacteria bacterium
TCGACGATCTTCGCGATCGGTGACGCGACGGCAACGAGAGCGGTGTCGGTCGGCGACGTCATCTTCAGGAATGCGCCGGTGACACTCTGGCCGGCGACCGTTCCACGCACCCATGCGCCGCTGACGACCACCTGCGCTGCGGCAGGCAGCGCGAGGGCGGCGCCGATAGCGACTGCGAGAATCGATCGTCGGTATCCGCGCATGGCGAGCCATTCTACGCGCGTCCGCAACTCGCTGCAGGCGGCGCGGGCGGTCGCAAGTGTCGCATCGGTAACTCAGACCTTCGGCCTAATCCGTCGCGCACGCCTACAGCGACGGCGTCATTCCATTCGTCGCGACCTGTCGTTTCCTACAGGTGCGCGGTCGCGCGACACGCCCTAACGTGGGTTCGCGCGGATGCCGGAATGACACCCGCCGGCAAGACTCCGACGCGAGCGCGGGCGACAAGAAAAGGCAACGCGCGTGCGACGTGTCCGGATCGAAGGTGGAGTGTGGCGTGACGCAGGCATTGCCGCCCGCGCAACGACTCGGGAGGAACCGTTGATCTGCCCCTATCGAACCGAAATGCCCGCGATGCGCGGATGCCTGCGCCAATATCGGGATGCCGGAACGCGCGCAATCGCGGTACGCCTGCCTGGTGCTCGCCCCCGCTTGCGAACTCTCGCGATCGCGTCTCTTGCCGTCGCGGCGCTGGCCGCCGCCGCGGCCCATGCGGCATCGAACGTCGTTCAATACGGGTACGACGCCGCCGGCAACATCGTGTCGATCCAGCGCGCCAATCCCGCGCCGATCGGCATCACCGGATTTGCCCCGACCTCCGGACCGGTCGGAACGCTGGTTACGATTTCGGGGATCGGCTTCAGCCTGGCCGCTGCCGGCAACGGTGTCGGCTTCAATGGCGTTGCGGCTCCCGCGATCGCCGCAACGGCGACGACGCTCACGGTCGCGGTACCGAACGGTGCGGCGACAGGAAAGATCGCCGTAACGGTTGCAGGCAATACGGCAGTCAGCGCGCAGGATTTCGTCGTCACGGTGCCGGGAGTCCCGACGATCACCGGATTCGCACCCGCGGCCGGCCCGGCCGGCACATCGGTGACGGTCACCGGAACGAACTTCAATCCCGCGGCGGGCGCGACGACGGCAAAGCTCAACCAGAACGCGGCAACCGCTTCGTCGACAACCGCGACGCAGCTCACACTGGCGATCCCTGCCGCGACCGGCTCCGGCAAGATCCGAGTCACGACGAGCGCCGGCACGGCCGTCAGTGCCACCGACTTCATCGTCCCGCCCGGCGCGACAGCGGCAACCGACATCGTCGCCACGGCAAGGCTCGTCGCGAACGGTCCGGCACAAAGTGTGGGCATCTTCACGAGCAACAAGGCCGGATTGATCCTGTTCGACGGCAATCCGGGGGATTGGCTGAGCCTTCAGGTCGCCAACTTCGCGATCAACCCCGCCAGCGGAACGATCTCGTACACCGTCTACAAACCCGACAACACGCAGCTCGCCACCGGCACATTGGCGGCGACGAACCTCACGATTCACGTTCCGCAATTGCCGGTGGCGGGCACCTACGCCGTGCTGCTGCGCACCGGGATCACGCAGGTTTCCATGGACGCGCGGCTCGAGACCAACCTCATCGTTCCCGCCGCCGGGTCGACGGCCGTCACGACGCGGAGCGCCGGCCAGACTACACGGGCGCTCATCGCGGCGACGGCCGGGGACCGGAAAGCATTGATGGTTTCGGCGTTGACGACGGTTCCCGCCGAGACGAGCCTTGCCTACACGATCGCGTTGCCGAGCGGGTCCACCTTCCGCAACGGGTCCGCGATCGGCCTCGGGACGACGACACAGTTGCCCCCGTTCACCGTGACCGGCACGTACCCCGTCGTGTTCACGCCCACCTCCGCGACGACGCAGACGAGCTTCAAGCTCGGGCTCCTCGCCGGCGTCGCGTTGCCGATCGACGGGGCGCCGGCCAGCGTCTCGATTGCGAATCCGGGCGAGGGCGCTCGTCTCGACTTCGCCGGCGTCGCCGGGGAAAGCCTCGGGCTGGGTGTCACGGGACTCGCGCTCACTCCGGCGTCGGTCACCTACGCCGGCTTTTCCGTGTACAAGCCGGACGCCACGCTGCTCGCATCCGTCACCTGCTACGCCGACGGCACGCAATGTTCGGCCAACCTCCCGAACCTGCCCGTCACCGGCAGCTACAGCGTCATCGCGCAGCCGGCGAGCGGCGCGACGGGAACCCTGCAGGCATGGCTCTCGCACGATGTTGCAGCGACGCTGGCGAGCGGCACGCCGTACGGCGTGGCGCTGGCGCGTCCCGGCCAGAACGGACGTCTGACTTTTTCCGGCGCCGCGGGCGCGCTGATCGCGGTGCAGGTGCGTGGAGTCGCGACGACTCCGGGGGGCCAGGGGATCGCGGTGCTCGTCTACCAGCCCGATGGGTCACTGCTCGCGTACACCCACCTGACCGGAAGCGGGCAGACCCTCGTCGTGCCGCCGCTGCCGGTGACGGGAACATATATCGTTTTTGTGGAGCCGGAATCTGCGGCCAAGGGGGCGGCAACTGCGGCGATGGAAATTCTGCTCGATCCGGGACAGAACCTCGTCGTCGACGGACCGACGATCAACTCGACGGTTGGAGTCGCGGGCGGGAGCGCGCGCTACACATTCGCGGGAACGGCCGGCCAGAACCTCGGGCTCGGCGTCGGCAATCTGGCGTTGAATCCGGCGGCCGACGCGACGGTATCCGTCTACAAGCCCGACGGGACGTCGCTGATCGCCATGAGCTGCACGCGCACTGTCGGCAGTTGTGGCGTTGCGCTCACCAATCTGCCGGGCGCCGGCATCTATGGGGTCGTGGTGCGACCGGCATCCGGTGCCACGGGCGGATTCAGCGTCACGCTGTCGTCGGACCTCGCTGGATCGTTGAGCGCCGGCGGCGCGCCCGTGTCGATCAGCCTCAACCGATCCGGGCGGAATGCACGGCTTGTCTTCGCCGGATCGGCGAGCCAGACGCTTCGCCTGAACTGGTCGGGCGTCGCGATCGCCGGGGCGGCCGGCAACGCGCTTGCCACGGTCTACAGACCGGACGGCTCATCGCTGGGCAATCTGCAGCTGGCGAACGGGATTGCCGGAGGCTACGACCTGTCGGCATTGCCCGCGACCGGCAACTACACGCTGTTCATCGACCCCCCGGCCGACGCGGCGATGAACGCCACGTTGACCCTCGCGATTCGCTAGCCATTGATCGAAAGCACGGTAAGGGGACGCAATGACAACGCAACTGCCCCATCGCTTCATGTTTGCGCTGCTGCCGGGCCTGGTCCTCTGGACCGCGGCCAGTGCCCAATCGATCGACACGCGCTGCATCGCCGACGGCGGCGTAGCGCTTTGCACCGCGCCGATCAATATTCCCGACCCTCCGGGTGCTCCCGTCGACACGGAAATGTGGACGTACAACGTCTGCGATTTCGACGGGTCGTTCGCCTGGCGGAATGCGGCCTGGGCTACGGTAATTGGCGGCAACCCCATCTTCGACCCCGATATCGTCCCGGTGTCGACCGCGTTCGAGCGGATCGTCAACAACGCGTGCCAGATCGACAAGGTGGATTCCGGCTGGGGTCAAACCATTCCCTACAATATCCTCTGCTGGACCGGAGGGCCGCTCGCCAGGAATGCGAGCCTGATTCGCGATTTCCGGAAACTGAGCTTCGCCGGATTGAAGCCCGGTCCCACCGGGTGCAATGTGCCGTGGCAAGACATCGTCTACGCCGGAAAGTGGCGCGGGGTCGGGTGCCCCAAGACGTACTTCACGCGCGTCAAGCAGAACCAGGACATCGAATGCTGGAAATTGCCGCCGGAATGCACAGAGTTGAAAAAAGAGACGGTCGGCAATCCGATCACGCTCTTAGACGGTTGCAAGTCGCAGCGCGAGGCTGACTATCGAGCGCGCCGGCCCGGCGGAATCGAGGTCAACCGTTACTACAACAGTGGGGGGTATTTCCGCTTCGACGTGGCACCGGAGAGGGCGTGGGACGTCTGGCGCACGACGTGGGATCGGCGCGTCCTGGTGCCGCCGGTGACGGGGAACGTCCTGGCCTATGCGCAGCGCGCGGATGGTTCGCTGCAGGTCTTCCTTCCGAACGGGCGGGAGATGCACAACAACCAGGGCGGGGCTGCCGCGCTTCTCGATCGGCTGACCGATGCAACCGGCGCGACGACGGGGTGGCGTCTCACCACCGCAAACAGGGACGTCGAGCTCTACGATGCCGCCGGCCGGCTGTTGTCGGTGACGTTGCGCACGGGATGGACCTACGCGCTCGCCTATGCGGCGAACGGCCAGC
>JANMBN010000040.1:0-3912 GCA_031360485.1 Betaproteobacteria bacterium
CGCGATGTCGGCGGGCCTCGTCCAGGCGGTGACCGATCTGTTCGCGCCGAAGATCGGCAAGCCGCTCAAGGACCTCAAGATCGCGATGATCCACGAGGACAGCGCCTTCGGCACGAGCATCGCCAAGACGTTCGAGGCGCAGATCAAGCAGAAGGGCGGCAGCGTGACGTTGGAGCCCTACCCGGCCGCGACGCAGGACCTTTCGCCGCTCGTGCTGCGCATCAAGCAGGCGAATCCCGACATCCTCGTCGCGACGCAATATTTCAACGACGCGGTCCTGTTCTGGCGCCAGGCGCGCAATCACGACTACAACCCGCACTATTTCGTCGCGATCGGCGCGGGACAGGCGACGCCCGACTATTACAAGGGCGTGGGCAAGGACGGCGAAGGCGTTCTCCTCGCCGACGTGCCCTCGCGCATCAAGCCCGAGGCGCTCGTGCCGGAAGCACGCAAGATGCAGGACGAATTCTTCAGGCGCTACGAGGCGAAGATGGGCAAGCCGCCGGCCTCGCACGCGACGCGCCACTTCTCGGCGATGCACACGCTGCTCACCAAGATCCTGCCTGCCGCGGGCTCGCTCGAGCCCGAAGCGATCCGCAAGGCGGTGCTCGCGCTCGACGAGCCGATCGGGTCGACGATCCTCGGCTTCGGCCTCAAGTTCGCCGACAACGGCCAGAACGAGCGCGCGTTCAACGTGATCCTGCAATGGCAGGACGGGAAGCTCGTCAGCGTGTGGCCGCAGCGTTTCGCGGTCGCGCAGCCGGTCGCCGTCCCGCTGCCGGACTGGAACAAGCGCTGAGCCGGAAAGAGCACGCGGCAAACACGGGCGCGGCGTGGACCTGATCGTTGCAGGATTGCTGCTCGGTGGCCTGTACGTCACCGTCAGCATCGGCGTCAGCCTGATCTTCGGCGTGATGCGCGTGATCAACTTCGCGCACGGCGAGTTCATCATGCTCGCGATGTACGCCGTCTACTGGGCGCACGAGGTGGCCGGCTGGGATCCTTACCTGACCGGCCTTGCCGTCGTGCCGCTCGCCTTCGTGGTCTGTGCGACGGTGCTGCGGCCATTCATCCTGTGGCTGGTCCGCAGTTCGGTCCTGGTCCAGGTCTTCGCGACGCTCGGCCTGTCCATCGCGCTGCAGAACGTGGCGCTCGTGCTCTGGAAGGGCAACTACCGCTCGATCCGCACCGGGTACAGCAGCACGCTCGTTGACCTGTTCGGCGTGCAGGTCCCGTTGACCCGGCTGGTCGCGTTCGTGGTCGACACGCTCCTCGTCGTCGGCCTGCACCTGTTTCTGCAACGCACGCTGTTCGGCAAGGCCATTCGCGCGACCGCGCAGAACCGGCGCACCGCGCGGCTGATGGGCATCGACGTCGACCGGGTCGACGTGCTGGTCTTCGGGCTCGGCATCGCGACCGCGGCACTCGCCGGCGTGCTGCTCATGCCGATCTATTCCGTTTCCCCGGGTGTCGGCTTCCAAAATGCGCTGATCGCCTTCGTGGTCGTGGTGCTGGGCGGGCTGGGCAGTCTCCCGGGCGCGGTGCTGGGCGGACTCCTCATCGGTTTCGTCGAAGTGATGAGCGGCTACTTCATCTCCCCCTCGATGAAGCAGATCGTCTACTTCGCCGTGTTCATTCTCGTCCTCGTGGTTCGGCCGGCCGGCCTGCTCGGACAGCGTGGCTCGGAAGAGCTGGGCATGAAATGACGCCCCCGCGCGCGAAACTCGTCTCGTGGGGCTTGCAGGCGGCGCTCATCGCAGCCCCTCTCGTCGTCGGGCTGGCGTCCAACGACACGTTCCTCCACGACTCGCTGACGCAGGTGCTGCTGTTCGCGATCCTCGCGCTGTCGTGGAACATACTCGGCGGCTTCGCCCGGCAGGTGTCGGTCGGGCACGTCGCCTTCTTCGGCATCGGCGCCTACACGTCGACGCTGCTCGCGCTCAATTTCGGTCTCTCCCCGTGGATCGGGATGTTCGTCGGCGGCCTGATCGCGGCGATTGCGGGAGCGCTGCTCGGCATCGTCACCTTTCGGCTGCGCGGCAAGTTCTTCACCATGGCCACGCTCGCGTTCGCCGAGGTCATGCGGATTCTCGCGGTCGACCTGCGCGGGCTCACCAAGGGCTCGGAAGGCATCACGATCGATTCGACGCCCAACCTCTCGATGTTCGTTCTGGGCAACCTGCGGTCGTATGTCGTCGTCGGTTTCGCGCTGATGCTCGCCCTGTACGTTCTCTCGGTGCTGCTCGCTCGCTCGAAGATCGGGCTCAAGCTGCTTGCGTACCGCGAGGAAGAGGAGGCCGCCCGCGCGCTCGGGGTGCGCACGATTCGCCTGCGGCTTCTGGTGATGGTGCTGAGCGCGTTCTGCACCGCGCTCGGCGGGACGTTCTACGCGCAATACCTGCTGTTCATCGATCCGGACAGCGTGCTCGGCATCGAGCTTTCCCTGCAGATGGCGCTGCTTTCCGTGGTCGGCGGGGTCGGAACCGCGATCGGCCCGATCCTCGGAACGTACCTGGTCGTGCCATTCGGCCAGCTCCTGCGCGCGCACCTGGGGTCGGAGTTGGCCGGGCTGCACCTCGTCATCTACGGGCTCGGTCTCATCCTCGTCCTCTACAAGATGCCGAACGGCGTGTGGCCGGCGCTCGAAGGATTCCTCGAGCGGGTTTCCTTTTCCGGGCGGAAGCCGGACCGCGGGCACCCGGGCGCGGAGAAGCGCGCTTGAACCCGGTACTCAGAGTCGAGGGCGTGTCGAAGCGCTTCGGCGGCCTGCACGCGCTGAGCGGCGTCGATTGGGAGATCGGCGCGGGCCGGATGTTCGCGATCATCGGCCCGAACGGCGCGGGCAAGACGACACTGTTCAGCATCATCGCCGGCGCGCAGGCACCGACCGAAGGACGGATTTGGCTTCTCGGCCGCGACATCACGCTGCTCGGGCCGGAGCAGCGCTGCGGTCTCGGAATCGCTCGCACGTTCCAGGTCCCGCGCCCCTTCGCGGGCCTGACGGTCCTCGACAATGTCGCCGTCGGGTGCCTGGACGCGAGCCGCAATGTCGCCGAGGCGCGCGACGCCGCGATGACCGTGCTCGAAACGCTCGACATGGCGCAAGTCGCGGGGCAGCGCGCGCGATCGCTGTCGATCGGACTGCGCAAGCGCCTGGAGGTCGCCAAGGCCCTCGCCACCCGCCCGAAGGTCCTGCTGCTGGACGAGGTCATGGGCGGGCTCCACGGCAGCGAAGTCGACGCGATGATCGAAACGATCCGCGGGATCAACCGGACCGGCGTCACCATTGTCCTCATCGAGCATGTCATGCCGGCGGTGATGGCGCTGGCGGAGTCGGTGACCGTGCTCGACCAGGGCCGCGTCATCGCCTCGGGCGCGCCGCGCGAGGTCACCCGCGATCCCGCGGTTGTCGAAGCCTACCTGGGCGACGAGCTCGTCGCATGAGACCTCCGCCCGGCCGTCCGAAGGAGGGCTCGCTCCCGCTTGGCGGGAAGGCGCGCAGCGCCAAGGGTGCCCAATTCCGACCTCCGCCCGGCCGTCCGAAGGAGGGCTCGCTCCCGCTTGGCGGGAAGGCGCGCAGCGCCAAGGGTGCCCAGTGAGCCCCGCGGGCCAGCGTTCGATCGTCGATTCGCCGGTCGGGACGAAGCCGATGCTGGATGTGACCGGGTTGTGCGCGTATTACGACGACCTGCAGGCGCTCCACGACGTCAATCTGCGTGTCATGCCGGGGGAGATCGTCGCGATCGTGGGCGCGAACGCCGCCGGCAAGTCGACGATCCTGCGCGCGCTTTCTGTCCTCGTGTCACGCACCGGTGCGGTGTCGTTCGTTGGCGTAGAGCTCATCCGCCACCCGTGGCTCCATATCGTGGACCTCGGGCTAGTGCATGTGCCGGAGGGCCGCGAGCTCTTTCC
>JANMBN010000041.1:0-4912 GCA_031360485.1 Betaproteobacteria bacterium
CCGGTGACCCTCGAGGGCCGCCACGTCCGGCTCGAGCCGATGGTGCGCGAGCGCGCCGAAGCGATCGCGGCGGCTCTCGGTGCGGCTGCCGCCGACGGCAACATGTGGGAATCGAAGGTGACGACGATTCCGCGGCCGGAAGGCGCGCGCGCGTATGTCGACCAGGCGCTCGCCGAGTTCGACGCCGAGCTCTCGCTGCCGTTCAGCACGGTCGATCGTGCGAGCGGCAAGGTCGTGGGCAGCACGCGTTACATGAACATCGAGGCACCGCACCGGCGGCTGGAGATCGGGACGACCTGGATCGGAAAATCGTTCCAGCGAACCGCGATCAACACCGAGGCGAAGTACCTGATGCTGCGGCACGCGTTCGAAGCGCTCTCCTGCATCGCCGTCGATCTGCGCACGCACGAGAAGAACCTGCAGTCGCGCGCCGCGATCGAGCGTCTCGGGGCCAGGCTCGACGGCGTCCTGCGCAATCACCGGATCATGCCCGACGGCAGCCTGCGCAACACGGCGGCGTATTCGATCGTCGACGCCGAATGGCCGGAGGTGAAGGCGCGGCTGGAGGCGCGATTGTCCCGGGCGGGTCTCCCGCCGGCGACCGCGTGACAGGCGATCCTTGGTGCGTACCCCGATCGAGAGCCTGTGGGCCGCCGTCAAGAAGCAGACGGGCCCGTTCCGCGGTTGGCACATCAACGATCTCTACAACCACGAACGGCGATACCTGGCGGATCTTCGAGTGGTCGAAGCCCTCGCCCCTGCAGGCACGATCCTGGAGCTCGGTTCGGCTCCCTGCCACATGACGGCTTTGCTCAAGCTGTCCGGCTATCGGATGGTGGGTGTCGACGTCAATCCGGACCGGGTCGCGGATCTCATCCGGCAGCTCGACCTCGATGTCCGCCGCTGCGACATCGAGCGCTCCGCGCTGCCGTTCGGCGACGAGGCGTTCGCCTGCGTGCTGCTCTGCGAGACCTTCGAACACCTGCGGATCGATCCCGCGTTCGTCCTGAGCGAGATCAGCCGGGTGCTGGCACCCGGAGCGCCGCTCCTGCTCACGACGCCCAACGTCTACTCGCTGCCGAGTCTCGGGCGATTCCTCCTTGGCAGAAGCATCGCCGATCCGGTCGAGGAATTCGGCAAGCTGCGCAACATCGGGCACATGGGCCATGTCCGCGAGTATTCGGCGCGCGAGGTCGCACGTTTCCTGAACGCCTCCGGGCTCGCCGTGCAATCGATCGATTACCGCTACCATGCGAATGTCCGGGGCTTGAAGGGGAGGGTGCTGCGCATCGCGTATCGACTGGCGCCGCGGCGGTTCCGCCGCGAGATCGTGATCGTCGCGCGCAAGGCGGGGGCCGGCCCCGGACTCGCGCCGCTGGTGCCGCAAACGGCCTGAATGATCGCGGGCGAGCGCCGAAGCGCCCGCGCTCGATTGGACATCCGACAGGAACATCGCCGAACATTCGAGCTTCCCGCCCACGCAAGATGCTGATCGGCTTCTTCCTTCACCTCAAATCCGCGCGACTGCCGGTGTCGACGCGCGAATTCCTGACGCTGCTCGAGGCGCTCGAAGCGCGCGTCGTCTCGCTGTCGCTCGACGATTTCTACCACCTCGCGCGCGCGTCGCTGATCAAGGACGAAGCGCAGTTCGACCGCTACGATCTCGCATTCGCCACGTACTTCAAGGGCGTGGACGCGGTCTTCGACATCCGCGCCGGGATCCCCGAGGAGTGGCTGCGCAAGGAGTTCGAGCGGCTTCTTTCACCCGAGGACAAGGCCAAGGTCGAAGCGTTGGGAGGCTGGGAAAAGCTGATGGAAACGCTGAAAAAGCGGCTCGAAGAGCAGAAGGCGCGGCACGCCGGCGGCTCGAAGTGGATCGGCACCGGAGGCACCAGTCCCTTCGGCGCCTACGGCTACAACCCCGAGGGCATCCGTATCGGCCAGACGGGAGGCGGCAACCGCAGCGCGGTCAAGGTGTGGGACGAGCGCAGCTTCCGCAACCTCGACGGCGACGTCGAGCTCAACACGCGCAACATCAAGGTCGCGTTGCGCCGCCTGCGCCGCTTCGCACGCGAGGGCGTGCCCGAGGAACTCGACATGGAGGGCACGATCGCGGGCACGGCGAAGAACGCCGGTTACCTCGACTTGCATCTCGTCCCCGAGCGCCGCAACCGCGTGAAGGTGCTGCTGTTCCTCGACGTCGGCGGTTCGATGGACCCGCACGTCAGCGTCTGCGAGGAACTGTTCTCCGCCGCGAAAACGGAGTTCCGCCATCTCGAGTATTTCTACTTCCACAACTGCGTCTACGACCATGTCTGGCGCGACAACGCGCGGCGGCGGCACGAGCGCGTGCCGACGTGGGACATCCTGCACAAGTACGGCCCCGACTGGAAGGTGATCTTCGTCGGCGACGCCGCAATGAGCCCCTACGAACTCGTGCAGGCGGGCGGGTCCGTCGAGTACGCGAACGAGGAGCCCGGAGCGGTCTGGCTGAAACGGATCGCCGACCATTTCCGCCGCGTCGTATGGTGGAATCCCGAGCCGGCGCGCGCGTGGGAATACACGCGCTCGACGCAGATCGTGCTGCAGGCGGTCGGCCCCCGGATGTTTCCGTTGACGCTCGACGGGATCGCCCGCGGCATCGACGCGCTGCGGCATTGACAATCGAGGCCGGATACGGCTCTTTGCGCGCACGGTGACGAGCAGATGTTCTGCCGGGAGTCGTTTCCGGCTCGACGTTTCGGGCGGCGCGCGTGACCCGCACCGGCGCGATCGCCACCGCGCTCTGCTCGGCCGCCCTCTTCGGCGCGAGCACGCCGCTCGCCCGCGGTCTCGTCGGCGCCATCGATCCGCTCTGGCTCGCCGGGCTGCTCTATGCAGGGTCGGGGCTTGGCCTGTCGGTGCTGCTCGCGTTCCGGCAGGGCGGCCTCGCCGGCGCGAGCCTTCGCGTCGCTCCGTTCTCGCGCGCCGACCTGCCAACGCTCGCCGCGGCGATCGCCGCCGGCGGTATCGTGGCACCCGTGCTGTTCACGTTCGGCCTCGCGCGCACCTCGGGCGCGGCGGCGAGCCTGCTGCTCAATCTCGAAACCGTGCTCACGGTGGCGATCGCCTGGTTCGTCTTTCGCGAACATCGAAATCCGCGCACGATGGCCGGCATGGCGCTGATCGTCGCGGCGTCGGCGGTCCTGGGCGGTGGGGGAGGCGGCGGGCCCGGTTCCGGCTGGGGCGCGCTATTGATCGGCTTCGCCTGTCTTGCGTGGGCCATCGACAACAACCTGACGCGCAGGATCTCCGGCAACGATGCGATGCTGATCGCGGCCGCCAAGGGGCTCGTCGGCGGAATCGTCAACCTTGGCCTCGCCACGGTGCTCGCGGGCCCGGCGCCGCCGCTGGCCGCGGCGCTTGCCGCCGGCATCATCGGATTCTTCGGGTATGGCGTGAGCCTCGCGCTGTTCGTCGTCGTCCTGCGGGCGCTCGGCGTGGCGCGCGCCAGCGCCTACTACTCGGCGTCGCCGTTCGTCGGCGTCGCCGTCGCGTTCGCGGTGCTGGGCGAGCGGCCGGAAACGCCGTTCTGGGTGGCGCTGCCGTTGATGGCGGCCGGCGTGTGGCTGCATCTCACCGAACGTCATGCGCACGCGCATGTCCATGGAGGGCTTGCGCACGCGCACCCGCACGGCCACGACGAGCATCACCGGCACGCACACGACTTCGCATGGGACGGGACGGAGCCGCACACCCACGTTCACGAACACGAACCGCTGACGCACGCTCATCCGCACACGCCGGACCTCCACCATCGGCACGAGCATTGATCGCGCGTGGCGCGGAGTCGAGTCCGCCCCGCGCTTCCTCGCGCGAACCGGCCGGGCGAACGCCCGGGCCCCTGCGCGGCGGGGCGAAGCGGCGGTCGGGACTATTGGCGGCGCTACATTCCGCCGGTTGCGTACGTCGGCGCGATCACCTGCGGCGCCATGCCGATCGGCGCAGGTTCGAGAACCGTGATCCGCCACAGCGTGCGCGGATCGTCCGGGTCGATGAGCGTCGCCGAATGCAGGAGCGACGCGTTGTCCCAGATGACGACGTCGCCGACGCCGTACGCGAGGCTGTAGCGGTACTTCGGCTGCGTCGAATGTTCGGCGAGTTCATCGAGCAGACCGCGGGCTTCGTCCTCCGGCATGCCGACGATGCCGAACGAGCTGCCGGAGACCGCGTACAGCGACTTGCGCCCGGTGACCGGATGCGGCCGGGCGATCCGGTGCGTGATGAGCGGCATCTTCGCCCTCTGCTCGTCGGTCAGCGGTGAGGCCGCGGTACGGCTGCGGTCGTCTGTGTCGTGGCGGTTGCCGTAGTGATGGATGCCGTACAGCGGCTCGATCCGCTTCTTCATCGCCTCCGGCAGGTCGTCGTACGCCGCCTGCTGGTTCGCGAACAGCGTGTTGCCGCCGACTTTCGGCACGACGATCGAGTACAGCGTCGTCGCCCTGGCGGGAACCTGCAGGTACGAGTAATCGGTGTGGAAGTACGAGCCGGCGTCCTGCAGGCCGGTGGGCTTCCCGTCCTTTTTCACATTGGACAGGATCAGGATGTTCGGGTCTTCCGGGTGATGGAACTGGTCGATCACGTGCGGCTGCGGCGGGCCGAGGCGGCGCGCGAACGCCACGAACTGCGCCGGGGTCAGCGATTGGGCGCGCAGCACCAGCACCTGTCCCGCGTAGAACGCGCGCTCGATCTCGGCGAAGGCCTCGGCCCCGAGCGGGACCGAGATGTCGACATCGTGGGCTTCCAATCCAAAGCCCGGACACAACGGCTGGAATTGCGGCATCGTCCGACTCCACTTTGCCTGTGGCGAGGCGCGCTTCAGGTTGCCTTCGCTCGCGGGCTTAGTACTCTGGTTCATAAGTCAGCACACGTA
>JANMBN010000062.1:0-1853 GCA_031360485.1 Betaproteobacteria bacterium
GTGCAGTTCCGCTACGTCGAACGGAAAGTGCAGTACTGACCCGCAATGATCGAGAACCGCCCGCTTCTGACCTTCATTTCGCACGTGGTCCTCGCGATCGGCGTGGCGATCGTGGCGCTGCCCGTGTACGTCACGTTCATCGCGTCGACGCACACCGCGAGCGAGGTGCTGGACGCCCCGATGTCGATGCTGCCGGGCGGGCACCTGCTCGAAAATTACACCACCGTCCTCGCGCACGGCGCGGGCGAATCCGGCGCCGGGGCGGGCCGGATGATGGTCAACAGCCTCATCAGCGCGCTGGTGATCGCGTTCGGCAAGATCGCCATTTCGCTGCTGTCGGCCTTCGCGATCGTCTATTTCCGGTTCCCGTTGCGCGGGCTGGCCTTCTGGATGATCTTCCTCACGCTAATGCTGCCCGTCGAGGTGCGCATTCTGCCGACGTACAAGGTCGTGTCCGACCTCGGGATGCTCGACTCGTACGCCGGGCTGACGGTGCCGCTGATCGCGTCGGCCACCGCGACATTCCTTTTCCGGCAGTTCTTCCTGACCATTCCGGACGAGCTCGCCGAGGCGGCGCGAATCGACGGCGCCGGGCCGATGCGGTTTTTCTGGGATGTCGTGGTGCCGCTGTCGCGGCCCAACATCGCCGCGCTGTTCGTGATCCTGTTCATCTACGGCTGGAACCAGTATCTGTGGCCGCTGCTCGTGACCACGCGGGAGGACATGTACACGACGGTCATCGGCATCAAGCGGATGATCTCCGGAGGCGACGCGGCGACCGACTGGAACCTGGTGATGGCGACCGCGATGCTCGCGATGCTGCCGCCGGCGCTGGTCGTGCTGCTGGCGCAGAAGTGGTTCGTCAAGGGCCTCGTCGATTCCGAGAAGTGAAGGGCGCCGCATGGCCAGAGTCGAACTCCGCAATGTCCGCAAGAGCTACGGCGCCAACGCCGTGATCCACGGCGTCGACGTCGCGGTCGCCGACGGAGAATTCATCGTCATCGTCGGGCCGTCGGGCTGCGGCAAGTCGACGCTGCTGCGGATGGTCGCGGGACTCGAGGAGATCACCGGCGGCGACATCGTGATCGGCGACCGCGTCGTCAACAGGCTCGAGCCCAAGGATCGCGATATCGCGATGGTCTTCCAGAACTACGCCCTCTATCCGCACATGAGCGTCTTCGACAACATGGCGTACGGGCTCAGGATTCGCGGACTCGCGAAGGACGACATCGCCACCCGCGTCAACCGCGCGGCCGAGATTCTCGAGCTCGGCCCGCTGCTCCCGCGCAGGCCGCGCCAGCTTTCCGGGGGACAGCGGCAGCGCGTGGCGATGGGCCGCGCGATCGTGCGCGAGCCCGCGGTTTTCCTCTTCGACGAACCGCTGTCGAATCTCGACGCGAAGCTGCGGGTCCAGATGCGATTCGAGATCCAGAAGCTGCACCGGCGCCTGTCCACGACCAGCCTCTATGTGACCCACGACCAGGTCGAGGCGATGACGCTCGCGCAGCGGATGGTCGTCATGAACGCGGGCCGCGCGGAGCAGATCGGCGCACCCATGGAGGTCTACGAGAATCCGCAGACGCTGTTCGTGGCCGGGTTCATCGGGTCGCCGGCGATGAACATTCTCCCGGGCCGCGCGGTCAACGGCGGTACCGTGACCCTCGACCGTGGCGGCGTCGTGCGCGCCAATGTCAAGCTCGACGCCGGCCGGAAGGTCGCCGTCGGCATCCGCCCGGAGCACCGCGCGCCGTGCGCGGCGGCGGACGCCTTTCTCTCCGGGTCCGTGGAGATGATCGAGCAGCTCGGCGCCGACACGCTCGTGCACGTCGCGCACGGCAGCGAGCCGGTCTTCG
>JANMBN010000124.1:0-20399 GCA_031360485.1 Betaproteobacteria bacterium
CGGCAGCCGCCGGCGGGGATGAAGAGCGTGTGATGCACGACCTAGTGCGGTGGGCGCTTCAACTGTCCCGCGCTTCGGGCGCCGCAATAGTCCAGGTGTGGGTGGGCCCGGGTCACAACGAGGTCCTGCGCAGCCTCGTCATCGACACGGTGAACGACCACAACACACGGGAGACGGGCGCCCGCGTCGCGCGCATGTACATCGGCGAAGTCTTCGCCGGCCGGTACGCGCCGGCGCCGGACCTCACCGCATTTCCGAATGTCCAGTCGTACGACGAACTCTACCTCGTCGGCCCGATCACGGTTCGCTCGACCTGCGCGCATCACCTGCAGAACATCCGCGGCAACTGCTGGATCGGCATCTACCCCGGCAAGAACGTCCTCGGCCTGTCCAAATTCTACCGTCTCGCCGAGTGGATTTCCGCGCGGCCGCAGATCCAGGAGGAGATGACGATCCAGATCGCGGACTTGCTCGAGGCCGAGACCGTGGCCGAAGGCATCGCCGTCGTGGTCAAGGCCGAGCATATGTGCGTCACGCACCGGGGCGTGAAGGAGCACGCGTCGGACATGACGACGTCGGTGTTGCGCGGCGTGCTGCGCGACAACTCGGATACCCGGGCCGAATTCTTCCGGCTTCTCCAGGGCATGAAAGGGTTCAACGACTAGACGAACCGGGCCGCCGTCGCGCGGAAATCCTTTTCCAGATCGGCGGCCCGAACAGGACGATCGCCGTGATCGCGAACACCGTTCCCGATATCGGCTGCGTTATGAAAATCGAAAGGTCGCCCTGGCTGATGGCGAGCGCTCGGCGAAACTGCTGCTCGGCAAGGGGGCCCAGGATCATGCCCACGAGGACCGGGGCCACCGGAATGTCGTAACGCCGCATCAGGAACCCGATCACGCCGATGATGTAGAGCAACGCGAGGTCGAACCACGAGTTGCGAAGGCCATACGCGCCGAGCGTGGCGAAGATCAGGATGCCCGCGTAGAGCATCGGGCGCGGAATCTCGAGAAGCTTGACCCAGATTCCGATGAGAGGGAGATTGAGGACCAGCAGGATCACATTACCGACGTACATGCTGGCGATGAGCCCCCATATCAGCAGCGGCTGCGTCTCGAACAGCAGCGGTCCGGGTTGCAGCCCCCATTGCTGAAACGCGGCGAGTATGATCGCCGCGGTCGCCGTCGTCGGCAGTCCAAGTGTCAGCAGCGGTACGAGCGTGCCGGTGGCCGATGCATTGTTGGCCGCTTCCGGTCCTGCGACCCCCTCGATGGCCCCCTTGCCGAATTCCTCGGGATACTTGGTGAGCTTCTTCTCGATCGCGTACGAGAGAAACGTGGGAATCTCCGCGCCGCCGGCCGGAATGGTGCCGAAGGGGAAGCCCAACGCGGTGCCGCGCAGCCACGGTTTCCACGATCGCTTCCAGTCGGATTTGCTCATCCAGATCGAGCCTTTCATCTTCTCGATCTTGTCCACCTGACGGTTGAGATAGGTGGCGATGTAGAGGGTTTCGCCCACCGCGAACAATCCCACCGCGACGACGACGACGTCGATGCCGTCCAGGAGCTCCGGAATCCCCAGCGTCAGCCGCGCCTGACCCGTCTGGCTGTCGAGCCCGATGAGCCCGATCGTGAGTCCGAAGAACAGGCTCGCCAACCCTCGCGCTGCCGACGCGCCGAGCACGGCGGACACCGTGGTAAAAGCGAGCACCATCACCGCGAAATATTCGGCGGGGCCGAATTTCAACGCGAATTCCACGACGATCGGCGCCATCACGGTGAGCAATAGCGTCGCGATCGTCCCGGCGACGAACGAGCCGATGGCCGACGTCGCCAACGCGGGTCCGGCACGGCCGCGCTTGGCCATCAGGTTGCCTTCGAGCGCGGTGACGATGGTCGCCGACTCGCCCGGCGTGTTCAGCAGGATCGACGTGGTCGAACCGCCGTACATCGCGCCGTAATAAATGCCGGCGAACATGATGAGCGCCCCGGTCGGATCGAGGTTCGTGGTCGCGGGTAACAGCAGGGCAATGGTCAAGGCCGGGCCGACTCCCGGCAAGACACCGATTGCGGTGCCGAGCGTGACGCCCAGGAACCCCCAAAGCAGGTTCTTGAGGGTGAGCGCGACTGCGAAGCCCGACATCAGGGCGCTGAACGTATCGATGCTAGCCCCCGCCGAACGGCCCCTTGGGCAGACTGAGGCCCAAGGCAACCGTGAACAGGAAGAAGACGACGATGGAAAGAAGTATCGCGACGACCGCGTCGCGCACTGGCCGCCGGCTGCCGAACCCGCGCGCGACCAGCACGAATAGCAGCGTCGATGCGATGACGAACCCAGCCCAGCCGATGATCACCATGTGCAGAACGATGCCGGCGCTGATGATGACGAACGCGATCCAATCCGGCGCATCGTGCCCTTCCTGGTCGAGCGGCACGTGACGCCAGCCCCCCGACAGCGCATGCCAGGCGAGCACGGCGCCGCAGAGGGTCAATCCGGCGCCGATGAGGTAGGGAAAGAGCCTCGGTCCGACCTGCGCATACCCCGAGGTCTCGGCAATGGACTGGGTCCCGTAGACGACGAAGGAGCCCAATGCGATCAGTCCCAACGAGACGAGCATTTCGCCCGGATGGATCGGCGATCGCGTGGCCATTCTTCCGCCAGTTCGGGATGGGTGACGGGGACGAGTCTATTTCTTCATGCCGAGGCCCGCGAGGATCTTGTCGATGCGTTGCGTGTCGGCATCGAGAAAGGTCTTGAACGGAGTGTCCGCCAGATACATGTCGGTCCAGTCATTGCGCTTCAGCGTTTCCTGCCAGGCCGCCGTCTTGACGGCCTTGCCGACGACGTCGATGAGCTCTTTCGTCTGCGCGTCGCTGATTCCCGGGGCGGCGAATACTGCGCGCCAGTTGACCATCTCCACATCCACGCCCTGTTCCTTGAGGGTGGGAATATCCACGCCCGGAACGCGCTTGTCCGCGGAAATGCCCAGGGCACGCAGCTTTCCCGACTTGATCTGCGCGGCGAATTCGCCGTAGCCACTGATCCCCGCCGCGACGTGACCGCCCATGATTGCCGCCTGCGCTTCGCCGCCGCCTGCATAAGCGATGTAATTGACCTTGGCCGGTTCCACGCCTGCCGCCTGCGCGATCATGCCGGCCAGAATGTGGTCGGATCCGCCCGCGGAACCGCCGCCCCAGGCAACGCTGCCCGGATTGGCCTTGAATTGGGTGACCAGCTCTTTGAGTGTCTGAATTTTGGACGTTCCGGGGACGACGACCACCTGGTACTCGCCTGTCAGACGGGCAATCGGCGTGACTTGCGACAGATTGACCGGCGATTTGTTGGTGATGATCGCACCCACCATCACCATGCCGCCCATCATCAGCACATTGGGATCGCCCTTGCTGGAGCTCACGAACTGAGCGAGGCCGATCGTACCGCCCGCGCCGCCTTTGTTGTCGACCGTGATCTTCTTGACGATGCTGTCACTCTGCATTGCCGCCTGCAAGGCGCGACCCGTCTGGTCCCAGCCGCCGCCGGGCGCCGCCGGCACGAGAATCTTCAGGCTCTCGATGGCCAACGCCGGGCCGGCGGTCGACAAGGCAATCGCGGCCATCGTGCAAGCGAGGCCGCGGCGAGCCGTCAATGAGATGCGTCGAACGAATGTCATGGGGTCTCCTGTAGGAACAAGTTGTTGAACGGGCCAGGGCAAAGCCGAGCCGAAACCGCGCTAGTCTCGATACTTATGGCTTCTACGTCAATTCTAGCGGTATTTTCCGCTCGGGACCCAGCGCGGCACCCCGCTCTGAGCGCTCGACCCGACCTGCTGCATTCACGCGCGCGATTGATTGGCGGGCAAGCTCCACGCAATTCCGCTAAAATTCGTCGCGATCAGGCAATGCCCGCTCGAACTTCCCCGCCTGTCCGAGCGCATTCCGCATGTCGGGGCGTCGGACCGCGTCGATCGCGCCAATCGAAGGGGATGGCTTGACCGGCGACGGACGCCGATCCGCAGTGCCGACCCGACCGACGAACTTCCGAACACGACCCGGACGAATCCAATGCGAGTTTTCAATTTCAGCGCCGGTCCCGCGGTGCTGCCCGAAGAAGTCCTGGAAAGGGCGGCGGCCGAAATGCTCGACTGGCACGGCAGCGGCATGTCGGTGATGGAGATGAGCCATCGCGGCAAGGAGTTCATCGGCATCGCCGCCAAGGCCGAGGCCGACCTGCGCACGCTGCTGGCGATCCCCGCGGATTACAGGGTGCTGTTCCTGCAGGGTGGCGCGATCGCGGAGAACGCCATCGTTCCGATGAACCTTCTCGGCGGCAATTCCGCCGCGGATTACGTCAACACCGGCGAGTGGTCGAAGAAGTCGATCAAGGAAGCGAAGAAATACTGCAAGGTGAACATCGCCGCGACCTCGGAGGACGCGAATTTCACCTACGTGCCCGCACAAGCATCCTGGACCCTTGCACGCGATGCGGCCTACGTCCACGTCTGCACCAACGAAACCATCGGCGGCGTCGAATATCAATGGACGCCGGACACGGGCACCGTTCCGCTGGTGGCGGACATGTCCTCGCATATCCTGTCGCGCGTCATCGACGTGTCGAAATTCGGGGTCATCTACGGCGGCGCGCAGAAAAACGCCGGGCCGGCCGGCCTGACGCTGGTGATCGTTCGCGGCGACCTGCTCGATCGCGCGCTGCCGATCACGCCTTCGGCGTTTCACTGGAAGGAGCAGGCCGAAGCGGATTCGATGGTCAACACGCCGCCGACCTATGCGATCTATATCGCCGGGCTCGTATTCGAGTGGCTGCTCGCGCAGGGCGGGATGCCGGCCATCGAGCGGACGAACATCGCGAAGGCCGCGCTGCTCTACGACTATCTCGACACGACGGGGTTCTACCGCAGCCCCGCCCGCAGGGAGGATCGGTCGAGGATGAACGTGTGCTTTCGTCTGAACGACGAAAAGCTGGACGAGGCGTTCCTGAAGGGAGCCAAGGCCGCGGGCATGGATCAGCTCAAAGGTCATCGCGCCGTCGGCGGCATGCGCGCGTCGATCTACAACGCGATGCCGCTCGAAGGCGTGCGGACGCTGGTCGACTACATGAAGACATTCGAGAAACGGCACGGCTAGATCACCCATGACGAAATACCAGATCCTCACTCTCAACCAGATCTCCGCCCACGGCCTGCACCGTTTCCCGAGCGCACGCTATGCCGTCGGCAAAGCCGTCGAGCATCCCGACGCCATCCTCGTGCGTTCCCACGACATGCACGAGATGGCCATTCCGGCGAGCGTCAAGGCGATCGGCCGCGCGGGCGCCGGAACCAACAACATTCCCGTGGGAGAGATGTCGAAGCGCGGCGTGCCGGTGTTCAATGCCCCCGGGGCCAATGCGAATGCCGTCAAGGAGCTGGTGTTGGCGGCGATCCTGCTGGCGGCGCGCAATGTGATCCCGGCGCTGACTTACGTGGCGAGTCTCGACGCCGGCGCGCCGGACCTGGAAACGCGGGTCGAGGACGGCAAGAAGCAGTTCGCCGGCGCGGAACTGCCGCACCGGACGCTTGGAATCGTCGGCCTCGGCGCGATCGGCAGCCTCGTCGCCGATACTGCGATCAAGATGGGCATGAAAGTCGTCGGCTTCGACCCGGAAATCACGGTCGATGCGGCCTGGCGGCTGCCGTCGAGCGTGCGCAGGGCGAACAGCATTGACGAGCTCGTGAAGCAGTCGGACTTCGTCACGCTGCACGTGCCGCTGCTCAAGGTGACGCGCCATCTGATCAACGAGGCGCGCCTGGCGGCGATGAAACCGGGCGCGGTGCTCCTCAATTTCGCGCGTGACGGCCTCGTCGACGAGAACGCGCTCGTCGCGGCGCTGAGGTCCCGGCGGCTCAAGTACTACCTGTGCGATTTTCCGAGCGCCGCGCTGCTCCACGAGCCGGGCGTGACCGCGCTGCCGCACCTGGGCGCGTCCACCACGGAGGCGGAGGAGAATTGCGCGGTCATGGTCGTGGATCAGGTGCGCGAGTATCTGGAAGATGGCGCAATCGTCAACGCCGTCAACTTTCCGAACGTGGGAATGCCCCGTGAATCACCGTTCCGGGTCGCCATCGCGAATGCGAACGTCCCCAACATGCTGGGCCAGATCTCGACGTCCATGGCGCATGCCGGGCTCAATATCCACAACATGGTGAACAAGTCGCGCGGCGAGATGGCTTACACGCTGGTCGATGTCGACAGCCCGGTGCAGGACGCGGTGATCGAGGCCATCTCGGCGATCGAAGGCGTGCTGTCGGTGCGCGCGATTCCCCAGATGACGTGATGCGGGCGGCACGCCCGTCCCGTCCCCGCCCGGACTATTCGGCGTAGACCCCGGCCTTCCTGATGATCGGGGTCCAGCGCTCGATCTCGGCCCTGAGGTGATTGCGCAGGCCCTCCGGCGTGGCTTTTTCCGCGGTGACGACCTGCGAGCCCAACTCGCTCATCTTTTGCGCGAACGCCGGATCCACGAGCGCCGCCTGCAGGGCGGCGACGAGCGTGTCGATCACGGGCTTCGGCGTGCCCTTCGGCGCGTAAACGCCATGCCAGACGACGACCTCGAACCCCGGCAGTCCTGCTTCCGCCAGCGTCGGCAGGTCCTTGAGCGTTTCGAGCCGCATCCGCGACGTCGCGCCGAACGGCTTTACGCGGCCTGACCGGATGTACGGCGTCGTCTGCGTCGTCTGGTCGCACAGGAGGTCGACCTGTCCGCCGAGGAGATCGTTCATGGCCGGCGCCGTGCCCTTGTACGGGATGGTGGTCATGTCGACCCCGATCGCACTCATGAACAACAGGCCGCAGAGATGCGACGCGGAACCCACGCCGGCATTGGCGAAGGAGATCTTGTCCTTGTTCGCCCTGAGGTAGGGCAGCAGTTCCTTCAGGTCGTTCGGGGGGATCGCCAGTTTTCCGAGGAGCGTCATCGGCACGTCGACTACCTGCCCGATGTGCTCGAAATCCTCGACGGGCTTGAACTGCAGCGTTCGATACAACGCGGGAGCGGTCGCCATGCCGATATGCGCCAGCAGCAGCGTGTAGCCGTCGGGCGCGGAATTCTTGAGCTTGGTCGGAGCGATCGTGCCGCCGGCTCCGACCGTGTTTTCGACGATGATCGTCTGTTTCAGCACCTTTCCCATCGCCTGGCCCAGGGTCCGCGCGACGATGTCGGTCGGTCCTCCCGCCGCGAACGGGACGAGCAGCGAGATCGGCCTCGACGGATATTCCTGCGCCGCCGCAGGGGTAGCGAAAAACACGAGAGCGGCGAGCGTTACAGCGAGGGCCCGCTGAAAATCCGTCATGACATCCCCCTTTGCCTGGCGTTGCAATGAAATGGCCGGCTCTGCCGCCGACGGCATGGGCGGTGAACCGCACGCACCGGTGCCGCGCCTCGCGCCCCGGGCCCGTCGTCTTCGCGGCCGCGTTCCACGATCCGGGCGACGTGGCATTATGCTCGCTTCCGGGAGTGCCGGTCCCGCGGGGTGACTGCGCGGTCCAGCCCTTCGAGCCCGACGCTTCACCGCCACCGCACGCCGATGCCATCTGCCGCCGTTTCGCCCGCCGAGAAAGCCAGGATTCTGGCCGAGGCGCTGCCTTTCATTCGGGCGTTCCACGCCTGCACGCTGATCATCCGGTTCGGCGGCGGCGCGATGGCCGATCCCGCATTGCGCGAGGGCTTCGCGCGCGACGTCGCGCTGCTTCGTCTCGTCGGCATGAACCCGATCATCGTGCACGGCGGCGGATGGCGGATCGACGAGCTCCTGCAGACGATGGGCATCGAAATCCGCAAGTATCGCGGCGTGCGCGTGACGGACGAGCCGACGATGAACGTCATCGAAATGGTGTTGGGCGAGATCAACCAGGAACTGGTCGGTCTCATCAACAAGTGCGGCGCCAAGGCCGTGGGGCTCAGCGGACAGGACGGGCGCTTCATCCATGCGCGGCGCCTGGCGATGCGGCGCGACGATGGCATCGGCGAAATGCCCGATCTCGGTCTCGTAGGCGACGTCGAGCGCATCGATCCGGATGTCATTCACCTTCTCGTGTCGCGCGGATTCACGCCCGTCATCATGCCGATCGGCGTGGGCGCCGACGGAACCGCCTATCACATCAATTCCGACCTGGTCGCGGGGCAGCTCGCCCGGACATTGCACGCCGAAAAACTCGTCCTGATGACCAACGTGCCGGGGGTCGTCGATCGCGACGGCAAGCTGATATTCGTCCTGACCGCGAGCGGCGCCGAAGGCCTGTTGGGCGACGGCACCGTTCAGCCGGAAATGCAGCCGCGCCTGGCCGCGGCGCTGGCGGCGGTGCGCGAGGGCGTGCGCTCGGTCCACATCATCGATGGCGGCGTGCCCAATGCGCTGCTGCTGGAAGTGCTGACCAATTCAGGAGTCGGGACGGCGGTGCGCTCCGACGCGGGCCCGCATTTTCTCACGGACAGCCGAAACTATTTCGCGGCCGCGGTGGACCAATGAGGCGACGGGTGCCGAAGTCATGGGCGCCATGCGGGAACCGCGATGGACGCGCGACGTCGAACGCCGAGATGGAACAGACGGTCGGCGGAGGCAGCGCGGGCGCCCGCGCAAACTGACGCCGGCATCGCCCGTCGGCCGCGTCGCTCGACACCCGCATTCGGCTGGCATGTCCAACTCCATCGAGATCAGCGAGGAAACAGGCGTCCGCTACCTGCATTTCGGCTCGCCCTGGGTCCAGGGCGCGATGCGCATCGCCAGGCCCTGGGCGCTCGAACTCGAATACACGCGGGACATGATGATGGCGCTTCTGATGCGGCCGGCGCAGAGGTGGCCGCGCAGCGTGCTGATGATCGGATTGGGCGCCGCGTCGCTGACCAAATTCCTCTACCGGAATCGGCAGCGCGCTGCGTTGACCGTGGTCGAGATCGACGCGGCCGTCGTCAACGCCGCCGCGCAGTACTTCAAGCTGCCCGACGATCCGAAGCGGCTGACGATCGCGATCGGGGATGGCCACGACTACGTTTCGAAGACCGATCGGGAGTTCGACCTGATCCTGGTCGATGGCTACGACGCAAAGTGCCGCGTCGGCATGCTGGACACGCTGCCTTTCTATTGCAATTGCCGGGCGCGGCTGAGCGAGCGGGGCGTGCTCGCGACGAATTTCCTGAACGGCCGCCGCGGCCTCGCGGCCAGTCTCGGCCGGATCAGCGAGGGGTTCGCGGACCGCGCGTTCACATTGCCGGCCTGCGCCAGCGGAAACATCATCGCGCTGGCCGCGACCGGCGAGCCGATCGACATGTCGATGGTCGAGCTCGCGGCGCGCGCGCGCCGATTGAAGGGCGACACGGGGCTCAACCTGCTGCCGATGGTTTCCCGGCTCCTGCGGATGCAGGTCGCGAACGGCGACCGGTTCGAACTTTGACGCCGGCCGCCGATGGCGCCGGTCAGGCGGGCTGCCGGTCCTCGATCAGGCCGCGCTGGGCCAGCATCGGTCCGACCACCGGATCGCGGCCGCGGAACGAGCGGAATGCGGCGGCGGGGTCGAGGGTGCCGCCGGAAGAATACACATATCGGCGCAGCCGCTCGGCGATCGCCGGATCGAAGGGGTCGCCGGCTTCGACAAATGCGTCGTAGCCGTCGGCGTCGAGCACTTCGGCCCACATGTACACATAGTAGCCCGCCGCGTAACTCGAGCCCGAAAACAGATGTCCGAAGTGCGGCAGCCGATGGCGCAGCACAATCTCGCGAGGCATCCCGATACGCGCGAGTTCGGCGCGCTCGAACTCGGCGATGTCGACGGCGGTGTCGTCGAGCCGGGCGTGGAGGGCCATGTCGACGAGCGCGCACGCCGCGTATTCGACGGTCTCGAATCCCTGGTTGAAGCGCCGAGCTTTCTTCATCTGCGCGATCATCTCGTCGGGTATGGGCTTGCCTGTCGCGTAGTGCAGCGCGTGCCGCTGCAGGACGGCGGGCTCGATCGCCCAGTGCTCGAAGATCTGCGACGGCAACTCGACGAAATCGCGCAGGACCTGCGTGCCGGAAAGGCGCTCATAGGTCGCCTGCGACAGCAGGCCGTGGAGCCCGTGGCCGAATTCGTGGAACAGCGTGCGGACGTCGTCGGCCGAAAGCAGCGTCGGCTCGCCCGGCGGTCCCTTGGCGAAATTGTTGTTGTTGACGATGATCGGCAGCGTCTCGCCGCCAGCGCGCGACTGCCAGCGATAGGCGCTCATCCAGGCACCTCCGCGCTTGGTGGGACGCGCGAAGTTGTCGCTCAGGAAGACGCCGACCGGTTTTTCGTCCCGGTCCCGGACTTCGAAGATGCGGACATCGGGGTGATAGGCGCGGAGGTCCGGGCGTTCGACAAAATCGAGACCAAACAGCCGGTTCGCCGTGTCGAACGCGGCCGCGAGCATCCGCTCGAGCGAGAAGTACGGCTTCATCAGTGCGTCGTCGAACCCGTAGCGCGCCTTGCGCACCTTTTCCGCGTAGTAGCGCCAGTCCCAGGGTTCGATCGCATGATTCTCGCCGTGTGCGAGCGCCATCGCGGCGAGCGCATCACGCTCGGCCGCCGCCCGCGCCTTTGCCGGCTCCCACACCTGCTCCAGGAGCCTCGCCACCGCGTCGGGCGTGCCGGCCATCCGGTCGACCAGCGCATAGGCGGCGTAGCTTCCGTGGCCGTGCAGGCGCGCCTGCTCGTTCCGCAGCGCGAGGATCTCGCGCGCGATCGGCCGGTTGTCGTGGTCGCCGTCGTGCTCGCCACGCCGGATCCAGGCGTTGAACGCCTGCTCGCGGAGGTCGCGCCGGTCCGAGAAGGTCAGAAACGGCACGATAAGCGAGCGCGACAGCGTGATCACCCACGCGTCGGATTCGCCGCGTTCCAGCGCCGCCTCGCGCGCCGCGGCACGCAGGCCCGCGGGCAACCCGGCGAGATCGCGTTCACTCCGCAACACCAACCGGTAGCTCGCTTCGTCGGCCAGAACGTTCTGGCTGAACCGGGTCGAAAGCTCGGCAAGGCGTTCGACGATCGTCCCGTGCCGCGCCTTGGATGCCGCGGAGAGCCGGGCGCCCTCGCGGACGAAATCGAGGTGCACACGCTCGAGCAGCCGCAGGGGCTCCGGAGCGAGCCGGAGTTCGCCGCGCCGCTGATGCAACCGGTCGATGCGGCCGAACAGCGTGGCGTGCAAATAGATCGCGCTATGGTGCGCCGCGAGCCGTGGGGACATCTCGCGCTCGATGGCCTGCAGCGCCGGAGAGGTCTCCGACGCCGCGAGATTGAAGAAAAGCTTCGCGATGCGGCCGAGTTCACGGCCACAAAGATCGAAGGCGACGATCGTGTTCTCGAACGTCGGCGGTTCCTTGTCCCCGGCGATCGCGTCCACTTCGCTCCGGTGCGCCGTCAGCGCGTGTTCGAACGCAGGGGGGAAGTGTTCGGGCCGGATCAGGTCGAACGGCGGCAAACCGTACGGCGTCTGCCAGGTTTCGAGAAGCGGGTTGGCTATCGCGCTGGGCATGATGGAGGCATTATCGCCTCCGGGCGGAGTCGCCGACAAGCTGCACAACGCCGTGCATCGGGTTAATCTGGCGTCTGCGGTTCGGAGGGAATGAGCGGCAGCAACAAAGAAGGGGGAGCAATGTCCGCGAAATGGTTGGGCATCGTAGTGGTTATCGCCGCGCTCGCCGCGGTATTGTGGGCGAGCGACAAGATCACCTACGAGGGCGAGCGAACGATCTATACGGTCCGGTGCGAGAGCGGGAGCTGGGATGGGCTGCTGTGCCGGGGGACGATGGTCGCCGGTGACCGGTACCGGTTCAAGGCGAGCGTGAGCAAGCAGGAAGTGCTGTACTGGGTCGTCGGTTCGTCGGAGCCGTCGGGCAAGTACCCCCAGTGCAAGGTCAAGGATCGTGGCAACTGGACGTGTGCCGAAAACGTCGGCCAACCGCCCACGATCACGCGCGAGATGGTGAACGGCCGGCCGAAACGCGAAGCCGACGGGCCCAATGTTCCATTTCACGCCGTGCCGAAATGGGTATGGTGGGTGCTGGATGCCGGCGTTCACATCTACAACAAGGCAGGCTATTGAGCGACTGCACGCCAGCCCATCGACATCGCATGAAAGCAATGGCTGGCCACGGTCCCGCAGGGTTGCGAGGCAGAATTGGAGTGAGGAAGGTCCGCCTCGCGAGCGGCCTGGTGCTGTTTTCGTATCTGCTGACCCATTACACCAATCACGCCCTCGGCAATGTATCGCTGGCTGCGATGGATGCCGGGCTTTCGTATCACGTAGCGTGGTGGCAGAGCCTTCCCGGGACATTCATGCTCTACGGCGCGCTTGCCATCCACGCGTCGCTCGGGCTGTGGGCGCTGTATGAGCGACGGCATTTCCGCTGGAAGGTGATCGAGGCCATCCAGCTGGTGTTCGGCCTCAGCATTCCGTTCCTGCTCGCCGCTCACGTCGTCGGCCAGCGCGTCGCGCTGGACCTCTACGGGATCGAAAAAGGCTACGCGCAGGCGCTCCATGTGTTCTGGGTCGCGTCGCCGACCGCGGGCGTGCTGCAATTCACCGCGCTGATCGTGGCGTGGGTCCACGGCTGCATCGGCGTCCACTTCTGGCTGCGATTGAAGCCGTTTTTCAAGGGCGCTGCGCCGTTCCTGCTCACGGCGGCCGTGTTGCTTCCCACCCTGGCCCTGCTGGGGTTCTACCAGACCGGACGAGCGGTCCTGCAGCTCAGCACGCTGCCGGAATGGGGAGAGAACAACCTGACCCTGGGCCAGACGGGTACGCCGGAGCAGAACGCCGGTCTTCTCGCGATTCGCTACGCCGTTCTGTCCGTTTGGGCCGGCGCAATCGGTCTCGTATTCGTCGCGCGCGGAGTTCGGGCGATCCTGGAGCGCCGCCGCGGCCTGATTCGGCTCACCTATCCGGACGGCCGGACGATTCGCGTTCCCCGCGGTCTTTCCGTTCTCGAATCCAGCTGGCGCTTCAACATCCCCCATGCAAGCGTTTGCGGCGGGCGCGGCCGCTGTTCCACGTGCCGGATTCGAATCGTCGGCGACCGCAGCACGCTGCCGCCGCCGTCGCCGGGCGAAAACGCGGTGCTCCAGCGCGTGGGCTTCGGTGCGGACTCGGCGGTCCGCCTGGCCTGCCAGCTGCGGCCGCGGACCGACCTCGCTTTTGTGCCGTTGCTGCCGCCGAATGCGGATACTTCGCACGCATTTGCGAATACGCGCGTCCGCGCCGGTGAGGAGCGATACGTCGTCAGCATCTTCGTCGACATGCGCGGGTCGACGAGACTGGCGGAAAAGCGAATGCCGTTCGACACCGTGTTCATCATCAACCGGTTTCTTGCGGCAGTCTCGCACGCTGTCATCGAAGCCGGCGGGCAGCCGAACCAGTTCCTCGGTGACGGGCTTCTCGCGCTGTTCGGGCTGGCAGCGGATCCGGCCACCGCTTCGCGCCAGGCGATTCACGCCGCCGCCCTCATCGCCGCCAACGTCGAACGCCTGAACCGGCAGTTTGCGGAAGACCTGAGCGAACCGATCCAGTACGGAATCGGAATTCACGGCGGCGAGGTGATCGTCGGCGACGTCGGATATCGCGACAATGTCGTGTTCACGGCGCTGGGCGACGCGGTAAACGTAACCGCGCGCCTGCAGGAAATGACCAAGGTGCTGGGCTGCGAGGTCGTGCTTTCGGACGAGGTCTGCAAGTCGGCCGGGCTCCCGCCCGACGCACTGCCCTCGACGGAGGTCGCGATCCGCGGCCGCGTCGAGCTGATGACCGTGCGCACGGCCGGCAAGGCCGCGATGCTTTCGGAATGGGTCGGGACAGCTGCGAATCCGGCCCCGGTCCCTCTGCAGGCGGGCGGGCCGGCATGAACGCGGGTTCGGGAGGGTCGCAGGAATTTTGCGTCACAGCCAACGCCGGATCGCAGGGCGGCCGTGTCGGCGCCCGCAGCGTATCGCGGTTGTCCGCGTCAGGAACGGCCGCCGTCGACGGACAGGATCTGACCGGAGATCCACGCCGCGCCGTCGCTCGCCAGGAACAGCACGGCGTTGGCGACATCGGTCGCCTCGCCCAGCCGCCGGGTGTGGACGCCCTCGACAAAACGGGCCTGTCCTTGCGGCCCGAGGCTTCGCCACTGGCGCTCCGTCGACGGATTGGAGCGCACGAAGCCCGGCGCCACGGCGTTGGTGGTGATGCCGTAGCGACCGAGGTCCTGCGATAACTGCTTAGTCAGTCCGACCAGCGCGTGCTTGGCCGCCGTGTACGCCTGGATGCCCGTCAGGCTGGGCCGCAGGCCTGCGCCCGACGCGATGTTGACGATGCGGCCGTACCGGGCCTCGCGCATCGGGTGCGAGGCCGCCTGCGCCAGCCAGAACGCGCCGTCCACATTCGCCTTGAAGATGGCGTGCCAGTCCGCCTCGGTAATCTCTTCGATCGGGCGGCCGACCTGTCCGCAAACGCCTCCCGCCGCGTTGACGAGAATATCCAGCCGGCCTTCGGTCGACACGATGCCGTCGACGGCCGCATGGGCCGCGGAGCGGTCGGAAACATCGAACGCGTGCGCCGTCATCCGGTGCGTCGCCGCAAAGCGCCGGACGCCCTCGGCGTCGATATCCGCGGCGTGGACGCGCGCGCCGGCCTCGGCGAAGGCCAGGGCGATCGCCTGGCCGAGGCCCTGGGCGGCGCCGGTGACGAGCGCCGTGCGGCTGTGGAAACTCATGCGCATGCGTCCATCAGGACCCGCATCGTGTCGATCGACATCGGGCGGCGGCCTTCCTCGACGTCGTGGACGAGGCCGACCAGCGTGCGGATCGCCGGTGTGTCGACCCCCGCCTCCTTGCCGAGTTCGGCGATCGTGCCGATCTGCGGATCGACTTCGGTGCGCCGCTTGCGCACTGCGAGATCGCGCCAGATCCCCGAATGGGTCTTGGCGGAGTGGCGGTTGAATTCCGCGAGAGCGGCGATCGAAGCGCGCGACGCCGATTCGGGCGCCCCGGCCATGAACGCGGACGGATCGAAGCCGTTGAAGCCGACGGGATTCACGTTGCGCGCGCGTGCGACCGACATCACCTCGCGGCCCAGGCGATCGAAGACCGCGAACCGCGCCGGATCGGCGAAGTTCTCGGCCATCGAGTCGTTCGTCAGCGCGGTCGCGAACAGCATCGCGCCGTATGCGAGCTTGCCCCAGAGAAAGCCCCAGATGTTGTCGGTGAGAACGGCGTCCGGCTCGAAGATGCGCAACAGGCGGTGGATCTCGACCGTGCGCGTCCGTGCGCCGCCGGTGATCTCCCCGACGACGACCGCGGCGCGGTTGCCGAACAGGATTCGTCCCGGACCGAGCCAGTCGGCGCCGAAATTGACGAAGCACCCGACGGTCCGGTGCTCGCCGGCGTGCCGCGCGATGGTGATCTCGTTCAACCCGTTCTGCGCCGAGAGAACGAAGCCGTCGGGCGCGAGGTGCGGCAGCAGGCCGGCGAGCGCCGCCTCCGTGGCCTGCGCCTTCACGGCGAGCACGATGCGCGTGTAGGTGCCGTCGACTTCGTCCGGTGTCGCGGCCGGCACGACCTGCGTGAAGTTCTCGACCGGTCCCTCGATGCGAAGCCCGGTCGTGCGGCAGGCTTCCACATGCGCGCCGACGATGTCGACCAGCAGCACCGGAATGCCCGCTCGCGCCCAGTAGGCGGCGAGCGTTCCTCCGATGGCGCCGCCACCCCAGACGACGATCGGTTCACTCATATGCCCAGGGCCAACGCGTCACTACCGACCGCCGTGGGGCCGCCTTCAGGCGGCCTCGTCACACCGCCTCCGGCTGAAGCCGGATCCACGGCCGCCGAGACTGTGGGGCCGGCCGTGGGGCCGCCTTCAGGCGGCTCGCGACCGATCATGCGCTTCCCGAAGCAAGGTGCGCGACGCAGGCGACTTCGTCGTGCGTGGCGACGTGGAGTTCTCCGGACGGAAGAACCCAACCGCGATACATCCCCACGGTGTTGAACGGCGCGGCGACGTTGCCCGCCGGGTCGATTGCCACCAGGCCGGCGCCGAGGCGGTGGTTGCCGATGCGATCGAACACGACCGTTCGCGCGGCCTCCGCGAGCGACAGCCCGGCGTACGCGATGAGCGACGCCAATTCGTGGCCGGCGACGTGACGGATGAAGAGCTCGCCCGCGCCGGTGCCCGATACGGCGCAGACGCCGTTCCTGGCGTAGGTTCCGGCGCCGATGATCGGACTGTCGCCGACCCTCCCGGCGGGCTTGTTCGTGTAGCCGCCCGTGGAAGTCGCGGCGGCAAGGTCACCCGCGCGATCGAGCGCAACCGCGCCGACCGTCCCGTGTTTCTCCGCTTCGCTCGCCGACGCGGCGGTGCCGGCCGCAGCGCGCGCCTTCATCTGCCGCAGGTTCGAGAGCCGGCGCTCGGTCGTGAAATACGACTGCGCGACCATTTCGAGGCCGGCATCGCGCGCGAACGCGTCGGCGGCGGGACCGGTCAGCAGCAGGCTATTGCCGCTTTCCAGCAGCCTGCGCGCGGCCTTCACCGGATTGCGGATGTGCCGCGCTGCGCAGACGGCGCCGGCCCGGAGCGCCGCGCCCTCCATGATCGCGGCGTCGAGCTCATGTTCGGCGTCAGCGTTGAGCGCGGCGCCGTGCCCGGCGTTGAAGTGGCGCGAATCCTCCAGGGCGACGACCGTCGTCTCGACCGCGTCGATCGCCGTGCCGCCCCGCGCCAGGATCGTCCAGCCGGCGGAGAGCGCGTCGGCGATGTGGTGCTTCGCCTCGGCCCATTCCTCCGGCGGGAGGTCTCCCTTCGGCAGCGTGCCGCACCCGCCGTGCAACGCAAGCGCGATGGGAGACATGGCGTCGATCGATCAGCCTCGGGGGACTGTGCGCGCGCCGGTTCCCCGCAACGTCACTTCACGGGCTTGATGTTCATGGCAAGCGTGTCCTCGTCGACGCGAGGCTTGATCGTGACCTTGGCTTTTTGCATCGCCCAGGCCGAACCGACCGAGACGAGCGGCAGGCGCGGGCGGTCCTGGGCGACGAGCGCGTTGGCCTGCTCGAGGAAGCTCCGGCGCTTGTTGACGTCCATTTCGACGGCCGCGTCCTGGATCAGCTTGTCCATCTGCGGGTTGGCGTAGCCCAGGATATTGAACGGCCCGAATTTCCTGGCCGGGTCGTTGCTGTGCACGGTCGACGACAGCGTGTAGTGCGCCTCACCGGTCAGCGTGCCCCATCCGGACATCGGCATCGAGTAGTCGCCGCGCGAGCGGGCAGGGAAGAAGACAGCGGCCGGTTGCGCATTGGCCTGCACGTCGAGGCCGATGCCCGCCAGCATCTGCGCGACCGAGGTGCCCACCTGTCGATCACCGGGCAGGCGATCGTTGGTGAAGCTGAACGTCGCCTTGAATCCGTTCGGATAGCCCGCATCCGCCAGCAGTTTCTTCGCCCTCGCGATGTCGAACTTCCGCTCGGGAATCGACTTGTTGTAGCCGAAGATGCTCGGCGTGACGAGCTGGTTGACCGGCTTGCCCATCCCTTCCATGGCAACTTCGGCGAGCGCCGGCCGATCGATCGCGAGGTCGATGGCTTCGCGCACGCGCGGATCGCGAAGCGGGTTCTGCGGCAATGCCGACCCGTCCTTGGCGGTGATCTGCGGAGCCTTTTCCCGCATGTCGAGCTCCATGTTGAAGACGTAGACCGTGTCGATCTTCACCACCGTCAGCTTGCTGTCCTTCTCGAGGGTCGGCACGTCGGCGGCCGGTGCGCGCGCGATCAGGTCGAGCTGGCCGGCCTTCAATTGCGCGACGCGGGCGGTGTCGTTCGGGATCTCCTTGCGCAGCACGCGCTGCCACGGTTCCTTGCTGCCCCAGTAGCCGTCGAACCGCTCGAGAACGAGCTGGTCCTTCGGGGTCCACGAGACGAACCTGTAGGGCCCGGTGCCGATCGCGGCCTTGCCGGAATTGAAGCCTTCGTTCGCCGTCTCCTTGGTCGAGAAGTCCTTGGCCGCTTTCGCCGACACGATAAAAAGCCGGATGAAATCGTAGGGGAGCGTGGGCGCCGCGCCATCGGTGATCACCTGCACGGTGTTCGGATCGATGACCTTCACTTCCTTCACTCGCCGGATGTAGATCGTGGTCGGGTTGGGGCCCGAAACCGCCGGAATGCGTTCGATCGAGAACTTGACGTCATTCGCGGTGAAATCGGAGCCGTCGTGGAACTTGACGCCGTGGCGCAGCTTGAATTCCCACGTCGTGTCGTTGACCGCCCGCCAGCTTTCCGCGAGGCGCGGCTCGAGCCCGAGGTCGTCGCCCGACCACACCAGCGTGTCGAACACGTGCTTCAGGGCTTCCGCATGCGTGCCGGTGGCGGTGAAGTGCGGGTCGATCGATTCCGGGCCGGCGCGCACGCCGATCGTGAGGGTCTGTGCCGACACGCCGCTCGGTACCGCCACCAGCAACGCGCCGGCCAGTGCCGCAACCGTTCCCCAACGGATCGCTTTCATCGATGTTCCTCCTTCGTGGAAATTGGATGGCCCGGCCGGCGCGAACTTTGCCGGCAGGACGAGATCAGCAAAGAGCCCCCGTCGCTCCCCTCGGCTCGCACGACCAGGCATTGCGCCTGTACGCGCGGCGTCATGAGCGGTATTGTCGCATACACTTACGGCCGAGCCGGAACCGCCGGCCGGGTCGCGAATCGATCACCGGGCAAGCGAAGGAGACGACGAGATGCGTGTTGCCGGCATGAACTGGATGCAGGTCGAGGACCGGGCCCGTCGCGACGACAGGTGCGTGCTGCCGATCGGCAGCGTCGAGCAGCATGGGTATCTCAGCCTTTGCGTCGACATGATCCTCGCCGAGCGCGTCGCGGTCGAAGCCGCCGAACCGCTGGTGGTCCCGGTGTTCCCGGTCGTGCCCTACGGGATAACGCCGAGCTTCGTCGATTTTCCGGGAACCGTCAGCGTGAAGCTCACGACGTATGTCGCGCTGATCGGCGACGTGCTCGAAAGCCTGTATCGATCGGGATTCCGCCGCATCGTCGTGGTCAACGGCCACGGCGGGAACGGCCCGATCGCGAGCTTTTTCGCCGAGTGGATGGGCGAGCGCCGCGACGCCTGCGTGAAATTCCACGAATGGTGGAAGGCGCCCAAGACCTGGGAGAAGGTGCTGGCGATCGACCCCGCAGCCTCGCACGCGTCCTGGATGGAGAATTTTCCGTGGACGCGCATTCCGGGCGTCGCGCTGCCGGCCGAGAGCAAGCCCGAGCTCGACCGCGCGCGTTATGCCCTCGAGAATCCCGCCGGCCGCCGCCGGCTGCTGGGCGACGGGAACTTCCACGGCCTTTATCAGCGGTCCGACGCCGAAATGCTCGAGCTCTGGGAGGTCGCGGTGGCGGAGACGCGCGCCGTCATCGCCGACGGTTGGCGAACCCCCGCGACTTGAGATGAACGGGGCCCCCACGCTCACTTCGTTCGCTGCCCCCCGAGGGGGCGCACAGTGCCCTTCGGGCGGCCGGGCGGGCGGATGAACGGCCCCCACGCTCACTTCGTTCGCTGCCCCCCGAGGGGGCGCACAGTGCCCTTCGGGCGGCCGGGCGGGCACTGAGAGAAAGGGGCGGCGATGCTCGGCTTTGCGATCCAGCGCGTGCTGCAGGCCCTCGTCGTGATGCTCGTCATGTCGCTGCTGGTCTTCGTCGGAGTCTTCGCGATCGGCAATCCGATCGACGTGCTCATCGCGCCCGACGTCACGCAGGAGATCCGCGCGCAGACGATCGCGCAGTACGGCTTCGACCGGCCGCTCTGGGAGCAATACGCGGCCTTCCTCGGGCGCGTGCTGCACGGCGACCTCGGACGCTCGTTCGTGTTCAACATGCCCGTGACCAGCCTCATCTTCAGCCGGCTGCCGGCGACCCTCGAATTGACGCTGGCCGCCGTGCTCTTCGCCACCGCGCTCGGCGTGCCGCTCGGCATCTACGCCGGATACCGGCCCGGCAGCGCGTCCGCGCGCGTGATCATGGCGGCCTCGGTGATCGGATTCTCGGTCCCGACCTTCTGGATCGGCCTGGTGCTCATTCTCACTTTCGCGGTGACGCTCGGCTGGCTGCCCGCGGGGGGGCGCGGCGACACCGCGACGCTCTTCGGAGTCGAATGGAGCTTCCTGACTCTCGACGGGTTGCGGCACCTGATCCTGCCGGCGCTGAACCTTTCGTTGTTCAAGCTCGCGCTGATGACGCGTCTCGCGCGCGCGGGCACGCGCGAAGTGATGCATTCCGATACCGTGAAGTTCGCGCGTGCTGCCGGCGAGAGCGAATGGACCGTGCTGCGGCGGCACGTGCTGCGGCTCATCTCCATTCCGCTCGTCACCGTCTTCGGTCTCGAGCTCG
>JANMBN010000152.1:0-11610 GCA_031360485.1 Betaproteobacteria bacterium
GCCGCGCGCGCCGCCTTCGAATTCGATCAGCGCCGACACGTAGTCGACGACCTTGCGGCCCGGCAGCAGGGCACCGACATCCGCGGCGACGCGCGCCGCGGCAAGCCCCGAGACGAAGCTCGCCAGATGCTGCGCGTGGCAGCCGATCGCACTCATGACCAGAGCCTGCCCGCTCCTTTGCGGATCCAGAAGCCAGCGCAGGCGATTGTTCTGCGGGCCATCCTCGATGCGCGTCGCAAGCCCGCTCTGGATGTATTCGACCTGCACCAGCCGGATCGCCCCCAGCGCGCCATCGCGCACCAGCAGCCGTGCGTAGCGCGTCATCGGGTACGCGGCGTACCCATGGGCAAGCGCGAATATCCGGCCGTGCCGGCGCGTGCGCGCGACGAGGTCGGTGGCCTCCGCGAAAGTCTGCGTCACCGGCTTGTCGCAGACGACGTCGAATCCCGCGTCGAGCGCCGCGCCGGAAAACGCGTAGTGGGTGTCGTTCGGCGTCATGATCGCGACCGCGTCGATGCGATCCGGACGCTGCCTTTCGTTCTCGAGCATTTCGGCGACGTCGCCGTAGCTCCGTGCGGCGTCGAGCCCCATTGCGGCGCCGGCCGCACGGGAGCGCGCCGGATCGCTCGAGAACACGCCGGCAACGACGCGCCACCAGCCGTCCATCTCCGCGGCACCGCGATGCATGCGGCCGATCCAGGCGTCGGGTCCGCCGCCGATGATCGCCAGGCGCAGCGGACGTCCGAACTGCTCGCGTAATCCCGTCATGCCACCTCCCCGTTCGAACGTCCGCCTACGCGCAAGCTCGTCGAAACCATTAGAATCACCCGGACACCCGAACCGGAAACGAGCCCCATGCGCCGCAGCATACTCGATGAAGACCGCCTCCACCCGGCGATCCGCGACAGGATCGCGGGCAACCACGCCGACGTCGTGCGCGAGGTCGAGGCCGCGGTCGCGGCGAACGATGTCGTCGTCGTGGGCATGAAGCGCAATCCGTTCCCGCGCAAGGCGCGGAAAATGCTCGACGCGCGCGGCACCGCCTACCGCTACCTCGAATATGGAAGTTACCTGACTGGATGGCGGCGCCGCAATGCCCTCAAGATGTGGACCGGCTGGCCGACGTTTCCGATGATCTTCGTCAAGGGCACGCTGATCGGCGGCGCGAGCGATCTCGAACGGCTGATCCAGAGCGGCGAACTCGCGCGGATGCTGTCCGGATGACCGAGGATCGGTTCCGGCACCGATGATCCCGATTCCTCCGGCCGAGATCGAGTGGACCGCGATCCGCGCGCAGGGTGCGGGCGGCCAGAACGTCAACAAGGTCTCCACGGCGCTTCACATGCGTTTCGACATCCGCGCGTCGTCGCTCCCCGACGCGGTCAAGGCGCGGCTGATGTCGTCGAACGACCAGCGGATCACCGCCGAGGGCGTCGTCGTGATCAAGGCGCAACGCTACCGGAGCCAGGACAAGAATCGCGACGACGCGCTGGCACGGTTGCAGGAGCTCGTCGACGGCGCCGCCGCGGTGCCGCGCCCGCGCAAACCGACGAAACCGACCAAGAGCTCGCAGCGCCGGCGCGTCGACGGCAAGGTCAAGCGCGGCCAGGTCAAGGCGGCGCGCGGCCGGGTCGTCGAGTAGCGTCGAGCGGGCCCCGCCCGACCATTGTCCGACCGCGACTTTGCCCGCAGCCGATAGCGAAGTAACATTGCCAAGCTGGCCGTTCACACGATGGAATCCCATCTCAGCGACATCTCCCGCGTCATACAGCTCGCCGTCGCGCCGGTGTTCCTGCTCACGGCGCTCGCGACGCTGATCACGGCGTTGAACAACCGGCTGGGCCGGATCGTCGATCGCCGGCGGGTCCTGCACGATCGCGTACCCGGTCCGGCCGGGATACCACTCGACGAGGCACGCCACGAACTGCGCCTGCTGTCGCGCCGGATCCGTCTGATCTACTTCGCGATCCTGGCGGCGGTCACGGGCGCGCTGTTCGTCTGCCTGGTCGTCGCGGGCGCCTTCGTCGGCGCGCTGATCGCGGTCGACCTGGCCCGGCTCGTCGCCGTCATGTTCATCCTGGCGATGCTTGCGCTGATCGCCTGCCTGGGCATGTTCCTGCGCGAAGTCTTCCTTGCCGTCACCGATGGGACGCACCACATTCGCTGACGCCGTCGCCGGCAGAACGTCGTCCGCAGCGAGGTGTTCCGGTGCATTTTCGCCATTTGCATTCCGCCGGGTCATAATGCGGTGATGCGCCGCACCGCCCTTCTCGCGGGCGCGACCGGTCTTGTCGGTCGCGAACTTCTGATGCTGCTGCTCGACGACAGCGATGTTGCCGACGTCGTCGTCCTCTCCCGTCGGCCCATTGCGACGCCTCATCCCAAGCTGCAGCAGGGCATCGTCGAGTTCGACCAGCTGCACAATTTCGCGCTGCCGCCGGTCGACGATTTCTATTGCTGCCTCGGCACGACGATCAAGCGGGCCGGGTCAAGGGAAGCCTTTCGTCAAGTCGACCTGCTTTTTCCGGTGACGATCGCCCGGATGGCCCTGGCCTCCGGCGCGACGCGGTGCTTTTTCGTCTCGGCAATGGGCGCCAACCCGAAGTCGCGCGTGTTCTACAACCGGACAAAGGGCGAGCTCGAGGCCGAGCTGACGCGTCTCGCGTTCGAGGCTGTCTACGCGTTTCGTCCGTCGCTGCTCGCCGGCGAACGCGCGGAATTCCGCGCCGGCGAAGGCGCCGCCCTCGCTGTCGCACGAACCCTGTCGTTCCTCCTTCCGGCGAGCCTCCGACCGGTCGCGGCGTCCGACGTCGCGCGTGCGATGCATGCTTGTGCGAGGCGCCGCAAGACCGGCCGGTTCGTCGTTCCGTCCGATGAAATTCGCCGCATCGCCGCGGCAGCGCAATCCTCGCGTCCGGCCCCGGTCACGCTGCCTTCAAGGTGACGGCGAACGCCGGGTCTTCAGCGAGCCGGCACCATCACCAGCCGCCCGGCGCCCGATTCGGCGCCCCAGGCTTCGCCCGAGCGGCCGAGCATCTGCCGCACGTTGGCCCCGGGACGATTCGATGGAAAGCTCTCGAACTGCTCCGTCGCCGGATCGAACCTGACGATCGCATTGGACGACCAGTCGGTCAGCCAGACCTTGTCCCTGTCGTCGACCCACACGGAATATGCACGCGGCTCCTTGCCCGGTAGCCTCCATTCGCGCCACGCGCGCGAAACGGAGTCGTACATCCCGACATGACCCGTGTTCCAGTAGCTGATCCAGATCCGGTTTCGGGAATCGGACCAGACCCGTCGCGCACCTTGCGCCTTCGTCGGCGGTTCGAGGACCGTCGCAGCGCCTGTCTCGGTGTCGATCCGCGCAATATGGCTGCCGGCCAATGACGCATAGTAGACATCGCCCGCCGGAGTCGTCGCGATGCCGTACGGCCCGCGACCGCCCGGCGCCTTCCACACCTTCATGTCATCGGTCTCCGGGACCAGGCGCCCGTAGTAGCCGCTCTGCCCGGTAAACCACACACGGCCTTTCCGGTCGAAGGTCAGCGTGTTGAGATTCGCGTAGTCGGCGTCCTTGCCCAGCGACCACACGCGCACCGCATGCGTCGTCGGATCGACGCGCACGATCGCGTTCTGGCCACCGTCGGTGATCCACGGCGCGCCGTCCGGGCCGACGACCACGCCGTGCGGCGCGGAATTGGGGCCGAGGACGATTTCGTCGTACTTCCCCGATTTCGGATCGAGAATGCCGAGCTTCCCCGTCGTCTGCGCCGTGTAGTACAGCGGCCCGCCGGCCGCCGGCGCCGCGGCGACGTCATGCGGATGCGAGCCGCGCGACACGTCGAAGTAGACCGGCTCGACACCGGCCGCAATGGCGTCCAGCGCGAAACACGACGTCAAAGCGATACCCAAGCGGACGAGCGTAGCCGCCGGGAATGAGCAACGAGCCATGATGGCCTCCTTGGCAAGAATGTTTTTGGTCGAGTCGCACCGCGGCCTCCAGGCTCGCGCGGCCTCGGCCCCCTTGTACCGGCAGGACCGTGCAATGGTCAATGCGTAGGCCCCGTTTCGGCCCCTTTTTTGCGGTACTGCGGGTGTTGCCGGCGCGCTCGCCAGCCGCTCCGCGCGCGGGTATCATCGATTCGGTCCGACGCCCCGCTGGTGCCGCGGACCAACACAAAGGAGAGGACATCATGGCAAAGAAAGCTTCCGCCGACGGCGTCTACCGCGTCACCGAGGTCATCGGCACGAGCAAGATTTCGTGGGAAGACGCGGCCAAGAATGCCGTGACCGCGGCGAGCAAGACGCTGCGCGACCTGCGGATCGCCGAAGTCTCGAAACTCGACATGAAGGTCGAAGGCGGCCGTGTCGTCGCCTATCGCGCCCGCGTCCAGCTGTCGTTCAAGTACGACGGCTGACCTCTTCGCATTTGCCGGCGGGGATCCGCTCCGGCGCCGGTCCCCGCGCTCCGCAAAGCCGCTCCAAGCGGGCACGCCGGCGGCGGCGGCCGTGCGGAACCCGCGCTAGCGGCCGGCGTCGACGCGGCTCGCCGCCGGGCACTGGGACACTTGTCCCCAGTATCCCTGGCAGTATCGCCATCGCGTGCGCTGATCGCACAGCACGCGCGCGATGAAATTCGCGCCCGAACAGCGCGCGAGCTCCCCGTTCATCGCCTGCCATCGATCGCGCGCCGACGGCGTTTGATCGATCGCCGCAGGTGCGAGTTTCGCGACGGGCGTGGAGCCGCCTGTCTCGGCTGCCGAATCCCGTGCCACGTCGGACTCGCGTGGAGTAGTTTCCTGACGGGCGTCGGATGAAGGCATGACCGGCTTCGCCCATTTCGGGTCGGCCGCCGCGATCCGGGGCGACGGCTTTGCCGCTACCATGGGCGTCGCCACCGCCACGCGCGCGGCGCCCGCGTACGCATCGGTTGCCGTCTCGGTCGCTTCGGCCGGAGGCCGCAACACTAGCGGATCCCTGGTGTCGGTCGCCGGCGCCGCGCGTGGTTCGGCCCTCGGCTCATTGAAACCGGCGCCAACGACTCCGAGCCGTTCCGGATCGTCCTCGATCTCCTGAACGGCAAAGTATGCGGTCACGGCAACGGCCAGGCCGAAGACGACGATCGCCACGCAAGCGCCCCACACGCCGGGTACCGCCGGCACGGCAAACCAGCGTGCACGACGGGTCGGCTTGGCGCCCCGACGTCCGTCCTCCCGGCCGTCGGAAGCCGGGCCTGAAATCCCCAGCGGAAGGAATCGGGAAACGACGTGGGGAATTCGCCGCGCGCGCTTCACGGCCGCTTTGCATTGTGCGCACAGCTTGGCGCCGCGCGGCGCCTTGCGGCCGCAGATCCTGCACTTGATCGAAAGCGGTTCCGCCGCAAGCGGGGTGACCGTCACACCCATGACTTCCTCGCCCGAGGTCTATGACAACGTCATAGTAGCACAGGGAATCGGCCGATACGCAACCCCGTTTGGCACGCAGGACGCCCCAAGTTCGGCGCGAATCCGGCACCGCGACCGCACGGTTCAGAACGGGGTGCGCACGACCCGCCGGCCAACCGCGGGCGCGCGCCGTTCAGGCTTTGCCTGCGCGACGGCGACGGCACGCCGACGACGCGCGGTCAGGACCTTTTCGCTTCGGCCGATGCGATCGCCTTCCTCGGGTTGATCAGCACGCGCCGGCCATCGGCGGTCCGCTCCGCCGTGTCGCGGATCAGCGCGATCACTTCCGTCGGCCGCAAATTGGCGTTCACCGCCAGGATCTTGGCCGCCAGATTCGCGACGTTCGGCGACGCCATCGACGTTCCCGATTCCGCGATCCTTTCGCCCCCGGGGATGACGCTTTCCACCTGGTACCCATTGGCGTGCGCGACGACCGTCGGCCCATAGCTCGTGAACGACGCCTCGTCGCCGGCGCGGTCCACGGCCCCGACGGTCATCAGGTTCGGGAGGACGATGCCGGCGGGAATGCTCTCGACAAAACTCGCGTCCTGATTGCTGTTGCCGGCCGCCGTGATGAACAGGATGTCCGGCGCGCTCGCGAACGCCTTCGTCAAGCCGTTCTTCGCGATATCGAAGTACTCGCGGGCGATCGCCCTGCGCTCCTCGGACGTCTTGCCGATGCCGCAGACCTCGAGGTCTTCCTCGACGTCCTTCACGCTGCCGCCCCAGCTCATGTTGACGACGCGCACGCCGTGCTTCTTCATGAAGTCGACCGAGACCTGCGCGTTGCGCGCGTCCTTCTCGGCCAGCTCCCTGCTGGGACAGGGATCGGGCAGCAGCGTGTGGCCGAATTCGATGCGCGCCGTCGCGATCCGCGCGTAGGGATTGCCTTCGACCGCGATGCCGGCGACGTGAGTGCCGTGCATCCAGTTCCCGGCGAGCCGCAGCTCCTCGAGCGTGCTCTTGTACTCTTCCGGCTTCAGCGCCGACAGGAACTTCTTCAGGTCGCCGGCTTCCGGGCTGTCGATGTTCGACTGCAGGTCCGAGAAACCCTTGAGCCGCGATTTCATCTGCGGCACCTTGCCGCGCAACTCCGCCGGGATCGGCGCAAGCTCGCTCGTCGCCGGGTTCGAGTACTTGTCGAACGCGATCAGCGCCGGCTTGCCCGGTGCGTCGACCACGAGGCGATCCTTGAAGAGCGCCGTGTCGACGCCGCTGTCCCACACCGCGATCGCAACCGGTGCATAGCCGCGTCCCGGCGGCAACTCGACGCCGCGGGCCGTCCAGATATCCGGCTTGTCGACCTTGTGCGCGGCGAGGTACGGCGCGTAGGTCGCGATCAGCGATTCCTTGAGCGGCAGCATGAACGTCAACCGGTACCGGGCCCCGACGACGATCGGCGCAAGGTCGGACGACAGCGAGCCGGCCTTGTCGACGGTCGGCTGCAACACATTGTTGACGTATCCCAGCGCCAGCGCCTCCGAAAGGATCTCCGCGCCCATCTTGGCTTCCTTGATCTCGTTCTGTATGACGTCGTAGGGCAGCCCCGCGAGCTCGGCGGCGATGAGCCGCGAGACTTCGCGCCGGTAGGCGTCCGACGTGGTGCTGCCTGCAACGCGTCTTGCCTCGACCATCGCACGCACGGTCATCCCGGAGAGCAGCTTGTCGGCAGGTTTCTCCTCGAGGTCGCGGATCCGCATCGCGCCCTTGAGGGCATCGTCGTAACGTCCCTCGAGCATGTCCAGCCGCACCAGGACGCCGAGCAGCTCGCGCATCTTGGCCTTGTCCCCGATGTCGTATTGGGCCAGCACGGACTCGGTGTCGCGGCGCAGCTCGCGGGCGTACGCGTTGAACCTGGTCTCATCGCGGATCAGCGTCTCGAGCTTGCCGTCGACCTTGTACGAAAAGACGGGCAGGTCCGCCGCTTTTTCTATGCGCTTCCTGCTCTGAGCCGCCGCGCCGACGGCAAACTGCAGCGCGAGAATCGTGATCATCAATCGTGCAAACACGCTGGTGTCCTTTACGGGGAAAGTGGACCGGTTCGAATCCGCGGGTCCGGTCGGAAAGAGGGAATTATCATACGGATACGGCCCCGGGCCCGAGCCGTCTCCGACCGATGCCGGTTGGAGCCGACAAGGCGGATCGGGTTCCGACGGGCGGCGCGCCGGCAACCCGGATGGGAGCGAACGGCCGGCCGGCGTTATCGCCCAAAGGTCTTGCCCGCCGCGCGGATTCGCGCCGACAATACGAGCCCGCCACGCCAATTCGAGGACCACCGAACCCATGACTTCGCCCCGGAAAGTCGCCATCGTCACCGGTGCCGGCACCGGCATCGGCAAATCCGTCGCCGTCGCGATGCTGAAAGCCGGCTATCGCGTCGCCCTCGCCGGGCGCCGCAGCGAGCCGCTGGAGAAGGCGATCGCGGAAGCCGCCGCGCCGGGCGGCGACGCCCTCGCCATCCCCACCGACGTCAGCAACCCGGAGTCCGTTCGCGCCCTTTTTGCGCGCACCCGCCAGGCGTTCGGCCGCCTCGACGTTCTGTTCAACAATGCCGGTGTCGGCGCGCCGGCGATCGGCCTCGAGGATCTGACTTACGAGCAGTGGAAGAACGTCGTCGACATCAACCTCACCGGCGCCTTCCTGTGCACGCAGGAGGCCGTCAGGCTGATGAAGAGCCAGGATCCGCGCGGCGGGCGGATCATCAACAACGGATCGATCTCCGCGCATGCGCCGCGGCCGAATTCGGCGCCGTACACGGCGACGAAGCACGCGATCACCGGCCTCACCAAGTCGACTTCGCTCGACGGGCGGAAATACGACATCGCGTGCGGCCAGATCGATATCGGCAACGCGTTGACCGACCTCGCCGCGCGAATGGCGAAAGGCGTCCCTCAGGCGAACGGCGAGATCGCCGTCGAACCGTTGATGGACGTCGCGCATGTCGCGAATTCCGTGCTGTACATGGCGAGCCTGCCGCTCGACGTCAATGTCCAGTTCCTGACGGTGATGGCGACCAAGATGCCGTTCGTCGGACGCGGATAGTTACCCGTCAGAGCCTCCCGGCCTGGTAGTCGGTGACCGCCTGACGGATCTCGTCCTGCGTGTTCATGACGAACGGCCCGTACCGCGCGATCGGTTCGCCCAGCGGTCGCGCGGCGAGCAACAGCAGCCGCGAATTTCGTCCCCTGGAGCGGACGGCAAATCCCTCCCCCGCCCCGAGAACGGCGAGGCGACCCGACGAAATCCGAAGCGAATGGGCACGCGGGCCGATGTCGGCTGCGCCCTCGAACACGTACGCGACTGCCGCATGTCCCGCCGGCAGCGCAATGCCGAAGCTGGAGTCGGCGGGCAACGCGATGTCGAGGTAGATCGGCGATGTCGCGGGCGGGTCGACCAGCCCGCGGACGCCCGCGATCGCGCCGGCGATGACCTTGATCACCGCGCCCCCGACGTCCGTCACCGTGGGGATGGTCTCCGCCGGTATGTCCAGATAGCGCGCATCGGTCATCTTCTCCTTCGCGGGCAGGTTGAGCCAGAGCTGGAACCCCGACATCAGTCCGTCCTGCTGCTCGGGCATCTCCGAATGGATGATCCCGCGTCCCGCGGTCATCCACTGCACGCCGCCCGGCCCGAGCACGCCGGAGTGGCCCTTGTTGTCGCGGTGGCGCAACCGGCCCGCCAGCATGTACGTGACCGTCTCGAATCCACGATGCGGATGGTCCGGAAAGCCGGCGATGTACGCCTTCGGATCGTCGGAGTGAAAGGCATCGAGCAACAGAAACGGGTCGAGTTCCGGCAGCGCGCGTGTCCCGATGATGCGCGTCAGCGCAACACCGGCGCCATCCGTTGTCGGCTCGCCGGCGATCATCTTGACGACCTGGCGCGATCCGGGACGCTCGACCATGGGGACTCCCGCGTCGCCAACCGGCGTCCCATCGTTGGATGCTTGATTCATGTCTCGGGCCCCGAAGAAGGTGTCTTGCCGCACGCGCGGCGCACGGATTTCGCGGCGTTCAGCCGATGTGCCGCCTCAGGAACGCGAGCGTCCGCTCTCGCGCGAGCTTGGCCGCGGCCGCATCGTGAGTTCGCGCCCCCTGGCGATGTCCTCCGGCGTGTAGCCGATATCGACGCCACGTTCGTAGCGGTCGAAGAGCGCCGGCGCGATCGCGACGTAGCCGTCGGCGGCGAAACCGTCGCAGACACTGCGAATGTGGCTGTTGACGCCGAAGATCTCCTGCGCGACGACGAGTCCGCCGCGCGGCGTGCCTTCCGGGTCCGCACGATACGCCGAGAGCACGAAGCCGTCGGCGGCAGTCAGGTCTATCATGCGTCCCATCCCGCGTTCCTCCCTGGATATCCGATCCCGGATCCGGATTATCGCATCCGCGGCACGTCGCGAAGAACCTTCCGGACCCGGCCCCCCGACCATGCCCCAGCTTGAATTTCGATTGAAGGACGAATACATCGAGCTCAACCACCTGTTGAAACTGACGGGTGTCTGCGCGAGCGGCGGCGCCGGCAAGATGCTCGTCGCGACCGGCAACGTCACGGTCGATGGCACCCGCGAATTGCGCAAGACGTGCAAGATTCGCGCGGGTCAGGTCGTTCGCGTCGGCGGCGTGCAGATCAGCGTGTTCGCCGCCGACGCGGGAAACTGACACGATGGCCCTGAAATCGACGATTTTCAAGGCCGCGCTGCAGATCGCCGACATGGATCGCGGCTACTACGGCGACCAGCCTCTGACCATCGCGCGGCATCCGTCGGAAACCGACGAGCGCATGATGCTGCGCGTGCTGGCGTTCGCGCTGCACGCCGGCGAGGGACTGTCGTTCGGGAAGGGACTTTCGACCGACGACGAGCCGGACCTCTGGAACCGCGACCTCACGGGCGCCATTCGGCTCTGGATCGACGTCGGCCTGCCCGACGAAAAGCTGGTGCGCCGGGCCTGCGGTCGGGCGCAGCAGGTCGTCATCTACGCGTACGGCCGCGGCGCCGACCTCTGGTGGAGCCGCAGCTGCGCGGCTCTGGAGCGCATGCGAAACCTGACCGTGTTCGCCGTCCCCGTTGCCACGGGCGGGGCACTGGCGAAGCTCGCGCAACGCACGATGCAGCTGCAGTGCACGATCCAGGACGGGCATGTATGGCTGGGCGACAAGGACGGCGCGGTGGAGGTCGCCCTGACCGCCCTGCGCAGTCCGCCCTCCGCTTCGCGCTGACCCGGTCTGGTATGATTCGCCTACGCGGCACTCCGACCAGTCCCCCTGCCGCTGTCAGTTCCGACGCTTTGCCCCCACGCGTTTGCCTGCGACTGGCGCCCTTCGCGGCGACAGGCCGATCGTTTTTTCGAAAGCCCTCATGTCCTTTGCCTCGCTCGGCCTGTCCGACGCGCTCGTGCGCGCCGTGACCGAACACGGCTACACACAACCGACCCCGATCCAGTCACAGGCGATCCCCGCGGTGCTCGCGGGCGGCGATCTGCTCGCCGGCGCGCAGACCGGCACCGGCAAGACCGCCGGCTTCGTGCTGCCGATGCTGCAGCGGCTGTCGGCGCCCGCGCCGGCAACGGCGTCCGCGCTCCGATCCTCGAGAAAGCCGATTCGCGCGCTGATCCTCACGCCCACGCGCGAGCTCGCGGCGCAGGTCGAGGAAAGCGTGCGCGTCTACGGCAAGTACGCGAAGCAGACGTCGATGGTGATGTTCGGCGGGGTCGGCATCGGCGCGCAGACCGCCCAGTTGAAGCGCGGCGTCGACATCCTCGTCGCCACGCCGGGCCGCCTGCTCGACCACCAGGGTCAGGGCAACCTCGACCTGTCGCGCGTCGAGATCCTCGTCCTCGACGAGGCCGACCGGATGCTCGACATGGGCTTCATCCGCGATATCAAGCGGATACTCGCCCTCCTGCCGAAAAAGCGCCAGAACCTGCTGTTCTCGGCCACGTTTTCCGACGAAATCAAGGATCTCGCCGACCACCTGCTCAACGCGCCGGCGTTAATCGAGGTCGCCCGCCGCAACTCGACGGTCGAGATCATCACGCAGACCGTCCACCCGGTCGATCGCGACCGCAAGCGCGAGCTGCTCTCGCACCTGATCAGGAAGCAGAACTGGTTCCAGGTGCTGGTCTTCACGCGCACCAAGCACGGCGCCAACAAGCTGGCCGAGCAGCTC
>JANMBN010000179.1:0-8353 GCA_031360485.1 Betaproteobacteria bacterium
GGTAGGCCCCTTCGCCGCGCACGAAGAAGCGCGGCGTGCCGCCAACCGAACGGAAGGCCCGGACCGGCGAGTTGACGCCCCCCGGAATCGTGCGCTGGGCGCGGGCAAAAAGGATTTCGTTGCGGCTCACGGGGGACTCGACCAGTGGTTATAAGGGGAGCCGGGCGGGGAAACGGGTGACGGGCGCGCAGGACGGCGCGGTCGCGGTTACCGGCGATACGCCAATGATACCCGGCGTCCTTCGCGGTACTGCGGATTTTCGCGCCGCTGCACGATCCCGTGTCGGATGTCCGCACATGCGTTGCGCGATCACGGTCGCCGCGGCCGCGGTGCGCCCAGGCGATCCAGGCGCACGCCGGCGTGCGGATGCGCCGGGGAGAGTGCGAGCACGCGCCGGTACGCAGCAGCCGCTTCACCTGCCCTGCCCTCGCGCTCGAGCGCCTGCGCCAGGTTGAAGTGCACCTCCGCATCCTCGGGACATTCGCGCGCCGCCAACTCGAAGTGCCTCGAGGCGAGCGCGAAATCGCCGCGCAGCGCGGCGAGCGTTCCGGCCAGGATCAACCCGCCCGCATGAAAGCGATAGCGGGTCAGCAGGTCGCGGACGAGGGTTTCGGCGCGCACACGGTCGCCCTGCACGAATGCCGACTCGGCGGCGTCATAGCGCTCCTCCAATTCGAGCGCCGCGCGCTCGCCTTCCGCCCGCCACTTTTGCGCGATGCGCCTGCGGTAGGTCTCGATGAGCGCGGGGTCCCGATTCGGCCCGCGGCCCAAGCCGGACCGACCGAGGCTCGACCGGTAGATCACGGTCACCTGGTCGACGCGCAGGAAATCCGTCGTCCTGGACGCCTGGAGCCAGAAATCCCAATCCTCGAACACGTCGAAGGCGAGGTCGAAGCGGCACGAAGTGCGCAACTCCCGCCGAAACAGCGCGGACTGCAGCATGACAAAGGAATCCTGGAACAGCAGGAAGCGTGAATAGGGTTCGTCGCGCACCTGGAGGGTCGTTCCCTCGCTGCCGACCTCCCGCGCACCGGCATACGCGACCGCAAATTCCGGGTGCGCTTCGAGCGCCGACACCAGCCCGCCGACGTGCCCCGGCTCGAGGCGATCGTCGTCGTCGAGAAACCCGATGTAGTGGCCAGTCGCCGCATCGAGCCCGGCATTGGCGGCGGCCGGACGCGACCGCGGAGCGTCCCCCGAAACGAAGAGCACTCCGTGCGCGCCGCAGGCCGGCGGCGGCGGATGCCGCCCGCCCGTCGCGTCGACCAGGACGATCTCGAGTTCGGCGTGGGTTTGTGCCGCGAGCGATGCAAACGCATCCTCGAGCTCCGGCCGCGCCATCGATCGCACGATGATGCTCGCGCGCTTGGCCATGGGTCGAGATCGCCGCCGGCAGCGCGTCGCCTCAGGCGCCTGCGCGCCGCGCGCCGAACACCTCGGCAATCGCGCGCGCCGCGCGCTCGACGTCGGGTGTTTCGCCCGCGCCGAAGACGGCCGAAATGACCGCGACCGCGTCGGCGCCGGCCTGCTTCAGCTCGCGCGCGTTCGCCGCGGTGATTCCGCCGATGGCGACGACAGGCACGCCGAGCGAGGCTGCCCGCCGCAGCAGCGCGAGGTCCGCGCGGCGCGCGCCCGGCTTCACGCCCGATGCGTAGAAACTGCCGAACGCGACGTAGTCCGCGCCCGCCGCGACCGCCGCCTGGGCGAGCGCGAAATCGTCGTAGCACGAGACGCCGATGACGCGTTCCGGTCCGAGAAGCTCGCGGGCAGCGGCAATGCTGCCATCGTCTTCGCCCAGGTGCACGCCGTCGGCGCCGACCGCGGCCGCAAGCGCGGCGTCGTCGTTGACGATGAAGAGCGCGCCGCGCATGGCCTTGACGCCTGCGAGCGCGGCGGCCTGGGCGCGTTTCAGCGCGGCGTCCGCGGTCTTGTTGCGGTACTGGATCGCGCGCGCGCCGCCTTCGAGTGCCGCTTCGACGCGCGCGGCGAGCAGCGCGGTGTCCGCGAGGTCGGGCGTGACCGCGTAGAGCCCGGCGAGACGCCTCGCGCGGGCGCGGCGCACGGGACCCGCCGCATCAGTGCCGGTTGTGGACATCCGTTCCGCGCGAGGCGGCGGCGTCCTCGGCAGGAGCGTCGGAATCCTCGCGCGCCCAGAACAGGCGATCGGGCAGGTGCTGGCCCATGCCGGGCCGGTACGCCTTCTTGAGCGTATGCCACGTGTATTCCTGCGCCTCGCGAACGGCCTCGGGCAGGTCGAGGCCGTTGGCGAGCATCGCCGCGATCGCCGACGCGAGCGTGCACCCCGAACCGTGGTAGCTGCCCGGAAGCCGTGCCCACGTGTCGCTGCGCACGATGCCGCTCTTGCCGTAGAGCGTGTTGACGACATCCGGCGTCGCCTCGTGCGTGCCGGTGATGAGAACGAACTCGGCGCCCATCGCGATCAACCGCTCGGCGCAAAGTGCGAGCGACGCCTCGTCGTCGTCGTCGGCGTCCGCGAGCCTGCGCGCCTCGATGCTGTTCGGCGTCAGAATCGTCGTGTGCGGCAGAAGGAGCTCGCGTATCGCGTCCGTCATTTCCTCGGTGGCGAACTCGTCCCCGCGGCCCGACGCCAGCACCGGATCGAGCACCAGCGGCACGTCCGGATAATCGGAGACGATTTCCGCGATTGCGGCGATGATCTCGAGGCTCCCTAGCACGCCGATCTTGAACGCATCGACGGGCATGTCCTCGAGCAGGCAGCGTGCCTGATCGGAGACCCACTCGGCGTCCAGCACCTGGATCCCCTCGACGCCCAGCGTGTCCTGCACGGTGATCGCGGTGACCACCGACAGCGGATGACAGCCCATGCTGGCGAGCGTCAGGATGTCGGCCTGCATTCCCGCGCCCCCCGACGGATCCGATGCGGCAAACGTCAGAACGATGGGCGGGAATTCGGGATCGGGATCGGCGGGCATCGAGCGGCGGCCGGTGGCGGGGAAGGCGGCGGCGGCCGCAACGTTCGCGCGGAGCGCGGCAAGCTTGATAGAATTGACCGATTTTACTCCAACCGCCCCTCCCCCGATGAAAAAATACATGTGCCTGATCTGCGGCTGGATCTACGACGAGGAGACCGGCGCGCCCGACGAAGGCATTCCTCCGGGAACGAAGTGGGCCGACGTGCCGCCGAACTGGACGTGCCCGGAGTGCGGCGCGCGCAAGGAAGATTTCGAAATGGCCGAGTTCTGACGCAGCGAACCGAGGAGACCCAATCATGCGAATACTGCACACGATGCTCCGCGTCGGCGACCTCCAGCGGTCGATCGATTTCTACACCGGCGTGATGGGCATGCGCCTCCTCCACACGACGGACCGGCCGGAACAGAAGTACACGCTGGCGTTCGTCGGCTACGGCGACGAGGCGAGCACGGCCGTGCTCGAGCTCACGTACAACTATGGCGTCGACCGCTACGACCTCGGCGCGGGATTCGGCCACATCGCGGTCGAGGTCGCCGATGCGAAGGCCGCGTGCGCCGCGGTGCGCGCGAAGGGCGGCACGGTGACGCGCGACGCGGGCCCGGTGAAAGGCGGCACGACGGTCATCGCGTTCGTGCAGGATCCCGACGGGTACAAGATCGAATTGATCGAGCGGAAGCACGTGCCGGCGTAGCGGATCTTCCTTCCCGCGGCGCTCAACGCGCGGCGAGCGTGCCCTCGTAGGCCCGCTCGAGCAGCGACTCCCAGTCGCGCGCGAATCCGGTCGTGTCGAACAGCGGATTGCTCTCGCGCGTGCGCTCGAGGAAAGCGCGGTAGCCGCGCAGCGTGCCCGGGGCCGACGCGAGCAGGACGAGGCGTGCCCGGTACTCCGGGAGCGAACCGGCAATCAGGTCCGGCAGCCCGGCGGTGTGCAGAATGCTCGCGCCGACGCGGCTCGCGAAGGTTTGCCCGGCGCATGTCAGCATCGGCACGCCGGCCCAGAGCGCGTCGCACGCCGTCGTATGCGACCCGACCGGCAGCGTGTCGAGCGCGAGGTCGGCGCAGCGCAAGCGTGCGATGTGCGGCTCCTGCGGCAACCACGGCGCGAAGACGAGGCGGACCGGGTCGACGCCGGCTCGGGTTGCAAAGCCTCGCAGGTTGGCGTGCGCGCGCTCTCCGGCCGCAAGCAGCCAGAGAACCGCATCGGGCACGCGCCGGAGCGCGTCCATCCAGATGGCGAAGACGCCCGGCGAGAGCTTGTAGCTCTGATTGAGGCACGCGAGGACCACGGCCTTCGCGGGAAGGCCGGCCTCGGCGCGCGTCGCGGGAGCCGGCAACGCACGGCGTCGATCGTTGACGAAATAGCATCGCGGCATCCGCCAGATGCGCTCGTGATAGAAACCCTCGTCACCCTCCGGAATCACCACGTCGTCGGCGATGAGGCCGTCGACCGCGTCGTAGCCCAGCGTTCCCGGAAAGCTCATGTAGTGGATTTGAACGGGCGCGGGGCGGGAGGCGAGAATCCCGAGCCGGCCGTCGCGCGTGTGGCCTTTGCGCTCGATCAGCACGTCGATGCCGTCGTCACGAATGATCCGTGCGGCTTCGGCGTCGGGCGCGCTGCGCACGTCTCGCCACGCGGTCCCGAACGCCGCGCGAATCCGGCGGCGCAACTCGCTGCCGTCGTCGGGTCCGTAGCTGTACGCGAAGATCTCGAAACGATTCCGGTCGCATTCCTCGAACAGCCCAGCCATCAGGCGCCCCGTGGGGTGCTCGCGAAGGTCGCTGGAGAGGTAGCCGACACGCAACCGGCTTCCGCGCGGCGGCGCGGGGCGCGGCGGCGCCGGAGCCGGCAGCACGGCGCGCGACCAGCGCTGCGCGACCGCCAGCTCCTGCGCCGGGGTCAGCGAACAGTTGAGCGCGATGTGCGGCGACCAGCGGGGATCGCTTCCCGGTGCGCCGAGCGTCGCGATCAGCCGTTGCTCGCACGCATCGATGCCGTCCCATTCGCAAAGGTAGCGCCGCGCATGGACGAGATTCGCGAGCGCGGGCGTCAGCCCCGGATCCGCGGCGACGGCCTTCTCGAACGCGGAGAGAGCGCGCTCGTGGTCGCCGCGCGCGCGGTACGCGAGGCCGAGGTTGTCCCACACGCCCGCGCTTCGCGCACCCCGTTCGACAGCGCGCTCGAGGCGCTCGCTCGCCTCCACGGCATCTCCGGCGTCGAGGCAAACCGCGCCGAGCGTCGTCAGGACGTCGGGATCGTCACCCGCAATCGCTGCGCAATCGGCCAGGACGCGGCGCGCCGCAGCGGACGCGCCCGTCGCCTTCAATATCTTGCCGAGCAGGTGCAGCGCTTCCACGTCGCGCGGATGCCGGGCGAGCGCGCGACGGCACAGCACCTGCGCGGCGTCCGGATCGCCGGCCTCGAACACGAGCCACGCGAGGAGCCGCAGCGGCGCGAGCGCATCCGGCGCGAGGCCGAGCGCGCGCTCGCAGGCCTGGCGCGCCGCGGGCCGGTCGCCGCCCTTCAGATGAAGGCGCGCGTGGGCGAACCAGATGTCCTCGGCGGGCAGTCCCTGCGACACCGCGCCGGCGAGCGCCGCGCCGAGGCGGGCGCGCGCGGATTCGAGCGAGCCCTCGTCGAGATCGTGATCGGCGAGCTTCAGCAGCGCGCCCGGATGGTCGGGGACCGCGGCCAGAACTTCCGCGTAGATCGCGCGTGCCTCGGCCTTGCGTCCGGCGCGTTCGTGCGCGAAGGCGAGATCGAATGCCTGCTTCAGCGTGATCCGCATGACCTGTCGTTGCGCGTCACGCCGTCGGGCGGAACGGCTCGTGATGCGAGCGCGTCAGCCCGACGTGCGCAAGAGCTCGCGGATGTCGTGGGCGAAGACGTCGGCCCCCTGCCCGTTGCCGACGTAGAGCCTGAGGCGGCCCCGGGGATCGAAGACGAACGTTCCCGCCGAGTGATCCATCGTGTAGCTTTCGGGCGTCTTGCCCGGCTGCTTCTGGTAGAGGATCTTGAATTCCTTCGCCGTGCGCGCGATGGCGTCGGCGTCGCCGCGGAGGCCGACGAACGACGGGCCGAAAGCCGTCACGTAATTCGACAGGAGCTCGGCCGTATCGCGCCCGGGATCGACGGTCACGAACAGCACCTGCACGTTTTGCGCATCCGGTCCCAGCTGCTTCAGCGCTTCGGCGAGCGCCGAGAGCGTCGTCGGACAGACATCGGGACATTGCGTGTAGCCGAAAAACAGCACCACGACCTTGCCGCGGAAATCGGCGAGCACGCGCGGCTTGCCGGCGTGGTCGGTCAGTGCGAAGTCGCGGCCGAATCCCGCGCCGGTGACATCGGACGACTTGAATTTCGGCGTGTCCGGACCGCAGCCGGCGAGCGCCAGCACGCCGATCACCATCAGGATCGCGGCCCTCGCGAAGGTGCGCATCAATGCCAGTAGTGGTCGACGAGCAGCGCCGAGAACAGCGCCGACAGGTAGACGATCGAGTACTTGAACGTCGCGCGCGCGAGTTCGTCGCTGTAGTCGCGGTAGAGCTGAACGACGTAGACGAGGAACAGGCCGCCCAACGCCAGCGCGGCGGCGAGATACAGCACGCCGCTCATCCGGATCGCGAACGGCAGCATCGTCACAGCGACGAGCGCGCAGGTGTACAGCACGATCATGAGCTGCGTGTACCGCCTGCCGTGCGTGACGGGGAGCATCGGCAACCCCGACCTGACATAGTCCTGCGTCCGGTAGAGCGCGAGCGACCAGAAGTGCGGCGGCGTCCACATGAAGATGATCAGGAACAGCAGCAGCGGCTCCGGCCCGACATCGCCGGTCACCGCGGCCCAGCCCAGCACCGGCGGCATGGCGCCCGACGCGCCGCCGATCACGATGTTCTGCGGGGTCGCGGGCTTGAGGAGCACCGTGTAGATGATCGCGTAGCCGACGAACGTCGCGAGCGTCAACCACATCGTCAGCGCGTTGACCTGCCGATACAAGAGCAGCAGGCCCAGCCCGCCGAGGATTCCGGCGAAGACGAGCGTCGACCCCGAGGTGACGTCGCCGCTGGGCAGCGGGCGCCTTCGCGTGCGCGCCATCAGCGCATCGATCTTCTGCTCGACGAGGCAATTGATCGCGGCGGCCGCGCCGGCGACGAACGCGATGCCGATCGTCGCGAAGAAAACCACGCTGGCCGGCGGCAGGTCCGGCGTCGCGAGAAACATTCCGATGACCGCGCAGAAGACGATCAACGACACGACGCGCGGCTTCGTCAAGGCGACAAAGCTCTTCAGCCTGCTTTCGGTGAGCGCGAGCGACGTCATGAAGCGGAGAAAGTGTGCGGCACTTGGCGCTGGTCCGTCAATGAATCAGGTGTGCGAATGCGGCAGCCGGTGCACGAAGCGCGGAGCGAGGCGCCGTCCGGGGTGGGGCCCCTACGCAACCCGGCGCCGACGCGCGCATCTTAGCATCCAATCCGCTACCCGATCCGCGACGCCTTGAGGAGCCGCGCGAGGTCGTTGGCGATGCCTTTGATGTCCGGATCATCCGGAAAACTGAGCACCAGGTTGCCCAGCGGATCGATCAGGTAGAGCGAATCCGTGGCGCCCGCGAGCATCGAGGGCATCGCCTGCGCCATGCGTACGACGACGAGGCCGGGGTGCTGCGCGAGCAGCGCCGGCGCGGGCGCCGCATCGCCGGCGACGATCCAGACGCGGACGATGCGATCCTGGTCCTTGCCCTGCATCGTGCGTGCCTGCCGGATCGCGTACAGCTTTCGCTCGCAGCCGGAATCGCAGTCGCCGCGGCCGCTGAAGAGCAGCACCCAGCGGCCGTGGAGATCGGCGAGGCGAAACGGCGCGCCGTCGTCTCGCGTCCCGTGGATTGCCGGGGCAGGCGCCGTCGGCAGCAGCGTTCCGTAGTTCATGCGCTGGTCGCGCGGGAGAAGATTGTAGGCGACGTACGACACGACGATCGGCGCGGCGACGATGGCCGCGATCAGCAGCAGCGTGCGGCGCCCCCTGCCGGGCGCCGGTGCCGGCGCACCCGGGGATTTCGGCGGCGCAACGTCAACCATCGTTTCCGCGGGAGAATGGCGGCCGATGAAACCAGAGCCAGAGGACGGCGGCGAACAGCGCGAACGCGTACCACTGGATCATGTAGATCCGGTGCGCCTCGATGCCGAAGTCCGGGGCCGGCCAGTCGCGGACCAGACCGTCGTCGGGAACGGGCGCTGCGGTCGCCTCGACGACGACGGGAAGCAGCGGCAAGCCGGTCGCGGCGGCGAAGCGCGCCGGATCGAGGTTCTGCCAAACGGGGCCGGAGGGCGTCTCGGGGCCCAGTTCCATATAGCCTTCCGGAGCAATCGAAAGGCGGCCGTGCAGTTTCACGACCCCGCCCGGCGG
>JANMBN010000024.1:0-3023 GCA_031360485.1 Betaproteobacteria bacterium
GTAGCCAAACCTTCTCCGTGCTCGACCCACGAGCCAGCGGCGTCAGCGACACACTGCACTGGAACGGTGACGACAGAGCCGGCAGCGAATGCGCACAGGCTCGCTTCGTTTCTGTCAGCCGTTCGCTGAAGCTCACCGCTAAGCCGTGAGTACGTTGCTGGTTACACGGGAACTCACCTCGCGCTCTCCTGCCACAACTCGGGCATCCGCTGCTTCAGATGCTCCACCTTCGGCGCATCGTTGATCATGATGTACGGCGAGTACGGATGCGCAGTCGCATAGTTCTGGTGATAATCCTCGGCGGGATAGAACGCGGGCAGCGGGGTGATCTGAGTAACGATCGGCTGCTCGAACGCGTGCGACGCCGTGAGCTGCGCGACGTACGACTCGGCAACCTTGCGCTGGTCGTCGTTCGTGAAGAAGATCGCCGACCGGTATTGCAGGCCCACGTCAGGGCCTTGCCGGTTGAGCTGCGTCGGATCATGTGCGACCGAAAAGAACACACTGAGCAACTGCCCGTACGACACCCGCGCCGGATCGTAGGTCACTTCCACCGACTCGGCGTGCCCACTGGCGCCGGTGCTGACCATCGCGTAATTGGCTGTCTTGGCGTCCCCGCCGGCGTAGCCGGAAACCGCGCGCGTAACTCCGTGCGTTTGCCGAAACACGGCCTCGATACCCCAGAAGCAGCCGCCGGCAAAGACCGCGGTCTGAGGACCCAAGGCCGTAGCCGCCGGAATATCGGCGATCGGCGCAGGCAGCCTGACCGCGCGTTCCGCCGCGCTACTGGCTTGGATCATGGGCAGCAATCCCAGCAACAACAAACCGGAAAGGTGGCGTCGGAATGGTTTCAACATTGCAATACCTCGACAATTAGGGTCATTTTGACCGGATGCGTTGGATCCTCGGAGTCAATGGATCGTTCCTGCAGCAGATGCGGCGGTTCGCCATATGGCTGTGGTCGCCCGCCCTCCGCGGACGGACGAGGGCTTTCGGATCCGGTTTCACCGTCACCGCTTTCTTTGGATTTGCACCTGGGCTTCGCGTGCCCGCGGCGACCAGCGGCTCTTGATGTAGGCCAGCGCGTCCCAGATCTGCTGATCCGTGAGCGTCAAGCCGAACGCCGGCATGTCGCTTTGATACGCCTGTGGGCCGTAAGGCGGTGTAAGGCCGAACTTGGTGAGGCCGAACAGTATGTCGTCGGCGTGATGCCACGTATGTCCCGAGTCATCGTGCGGCGGCGCCGGCAGCCGTCCGTTCGGCAGGCGCGAGCGCCACTCGGGCTGCCCTTCGAGATTGCCGCCGTGGCACGCTGCGCAACGCCGGTCGTAGATCGCCTTGCCCGATGTCACCTGACGCGCATTCAACGGGTCGGCCCGCATGGGCTCGTCTGCGCTGCAGGCACCAACGACCATCACGGCGGACATCGCCGCGAATGGAAGAGCAAGTGATCGCATTGCGGCTCCTCGTGTCCTGTCGTCGCGCAATGTATTACATTTTCGCGGCTGTAACCAAACACACTGACGCAACGAATCAGTAATCATGGCCGGACGAGCGCCAACGAGGCCCCGCTAACGGACCTCGTTGGCGATGCCGCGGCGAAGTTCGACGTGGCCGAACGGCTCCTGCGGCGGCCCGACCGCCAGCGACTGCCAATTGTCCACATGAAGATGGAGGGATTCGCCGTAGTTGAGACGACGCGCGTGATGGGTACGTCGGAATCGGCGGTCAAGACGGGCGTTTACCGTGGCCCGAAAGCGCTCGCCGGAATGGCCGCATCATTTCTGCAGTTCGCGGAGTAACGGCACGATCGTCTGCTCGAGCGACTCCGCCGTCACCGGGCCGATCTGCTTATAGCGGATCAGGCCGGTCTTGTCGATCACGAAGGTCTCGGGCACGCCGTAGACGCCAAAGTCGATGCCAACCCGGCCGTCGCGATCCATCACCGACATGGAATAGGGATCACCCAATTTGGCGAGCCACGTCTTGGCCTCCTCTGGCTTGTCCTTGTAGTTCAATCCGACGATCGGCACAATTTTCCGTTTTGCGAGCTCGACCAGAAGCGGATGCTCGGTCCGGCAGGCCACGCACCACGATGCCCACACGTTGAGCAGCCATACCTGGTCCTTCATGTCGGCAACGCCGAGCGTTTGCGCGGGCTCGTGCAGCCGGGCCAGATTGAACGATGGCGCCGGCTTGTCGATCAGCGGCGACGGAACCTCGCGCGGGTTGAGCCTCAACCCGACCAATAGAAAGCCGCCAATGACGATGAAGACCGCGATTGGTATGAAAAACTTGTTCATCGAGAAGTGGCTCCGAGCAGGCGGACGGTTTTTTCGGGTTTTTACCGTGATGGCTCTGCGGTTGAGGCCGCCGAGGGCGCGGAAGCGATCGATTCCGCAATGGGGATGATCGGAGGAACGTGACTCTTGCGATTGAACGAGTTGAACAGCCGCTTCTGTCCGCCAGACATCGGTTTCGCGGCGACCAGGATCAGGATCGTTCTGACCTAGCGGGTCTCGGAGGAATTTTCCGATATTACTTCTTCGCCGCCGCCATCTTCTTTAGCGCGGCGTCGGCCTTCGCGAACTCGCTTTCGAGCCGTTCCGCGGGTATCGCGCCCGGAACTATCGACCCGTCCGCGAAGATGAGCGTGGGGGTGGCGCTGATCTTCAAGCTCGCGCCGATTGCCTGGGTCCTCGCCACCGGATTCTCGCATTCCCCCGGGTTGTCGGGCAGCGCACCGGAAGCATAGTGGGCATCCCATGCCTTCTGGCGGTCGGGCGCGCACCAGATCATCCTTGCCTTGCGCGCGGCGTCCGGGTGGAGCTGGTCGATCGGAAACAGGAACGTGTAGACCGTCGTGTTGTCGAGATTCTTCAGCGTTTTCTCGAGCCGCGCGCAGAACGGGCAGTCCGGGTCCGAGAAGACCAGGAGCTTGCGCTCGCCGTTGCCCTTGACTTTCTTGATGGCGAGGTCAAGTGGAAGGGCGGCGACATTGACCCGATTCTGCTTGCGTTGCC
>JANMBN010000206.1:0-8448 GCA_031360485.1 Betaproteobacteria bacterium
CAGCCGCAGGCTGAAGCGCGTGATTATCCATACGTTGTAGAAAGCAAGGGCGACGCGCCGTCGCAATACGCATGGGGGGACGAAGACGGAGACGCAGAGGAGGGCGGCGACGGCGGGCGCGAATGCGGTGGGGACGGAGAGCTTCATGATTCGGCGGGTTTCCAGGGGTTGGTGGCAGATAGCCGCAACAACCGGCCAGAGCAGATGGCCGGTCAAGGACAACCCACAATTATGGCACCACACCTGCCGCCAAGTTCCGAAGGCTATACTGGCCCCTGTGGGCGCCGGTCGGCGCGCACTCCCGGGCTATCAACCATCACGTCGAGGCCAGCATGCCAATCCGCATAGGAGACGAGGCGCCGGATTTCACGGCGGATTCGACCGAGGGAACGATCAAATTCCACGAATGGATCGGGAACGGATGGGCCATCCTGTTCTCGCATCCGAAGGATTTCACGCCGGTATGCACGACCGAGCTCGGGTACATGGCCGGGCTCAAGCCGGAATTCGACAAACGCAACACCAAGATCGTGGGCCTGTCGATCGATCCCGTCAGCGACCACAAGCGCTGGGTCGGCGACATCGAGGAAACGCAGGGTTACAAGGTCAACTATCCGCTGATCGGCGATGCGGACCTCACGGTCGCGAAGCTCTACGACATGATCCACCCGAACGCCAGCGGGAACGCGCCGCGCTCCGCACAGGACAACGCGACGGTGCGGTCGGTGTTCATCGTCGGGCCGGACAAGAAGATCAAGCTGATCCTCACTTACCCGATGAGCACCGGGCGCAATTTCGACGAGGTGCTGCGTGTGCTGGATTCGATGCAGCTCACCGTGAAGTACAAGGTGGCGACTCCGGTGAACTGGAAACACGGCGAGGACGTCATCATCGTTCCGTCGGTCTCCAACGAGGAGGCGAAGGTGAAGTTTCCGGGTGGCTGGAAGGCGCCGAAGCCCTATCTGCGCATCGTGCCGCAGCCGAGATAGGACACGAAATGGGGCGCCCGGATGGTGCCCCAATTTTGAGCAGCCGATGAATGCCGCGCGCGACCAGGCGATCGCATCGGCGGCCGCCTGGTTCGACGAGGGCGGATTGCTCGCGGACTTGCGCCGGCGCGTCGCGTTCCGCACGGAGAGCCAGGACCGCGAACGGACGCCGGAGCTCGCGCGTTACCTGACCGAAGAGATCGGGCCGGCGGTCGGGCGCCTGGGTTTCCGCTGGACCCTCTGGGAGAATCCCGTCGCCGGCGCGCCGCCGATGCTGTTCGCCGAGCGCATCGAGGATCCGTCGCTGCCGACGATGCTGACCTACGGCCACGGCGACGTGGTTGCGGGCTACGACGCGCAATGGGCCGAGGGCCGCTCGCCGTGGGAGGTGGCCGAGTCGGGCGGGCGCTGGTACGGGCGCGGCACCGCCGACAACAAGGGCCAGCATTCGATCAATCTCGCGGCGCTCGGCCGGGTAATGGCGGCCCGCAAGCATCTGGGGTTCAACGCGAAGCTGCTGATCGAGATGGGCGAGGAGGTGGGCTCACCCGGACTGCGGCTGCAGTGCGAAGCGCGGGCGGAGTCGCTCTCCGCCGACCTGCTGATCGCATCGGATGGCCCGCGCGTTCGCTCGGATCGGCCGACGATCTTCCTCGGTTCGCGTGGCGCGTTCAACTTCGATCTCGTCGCCGACCTGCGCGCGGGCGCGCATCATTCGGGTAACTGGGGCGGGCTTCTCGCGAATCCGGGAACGATGCTCGCGAACGCCATCGCGTCGATGGTCGATGCCCGTGGCCGCATTCTCGTCGACGCGTTGCGCCCGGCGCCGATCCCCGATTCGGTGCGGCGCGCGCTGGCGGAAATCGAGCCGGGCGAGCCGGACGGGCCCGCGATCGACGACGGTTGGGGCGAGCCGGGATTGACCTCCGCCGAACGCGTGTTCGGGTGGAACGTGCTCGAAGTGCTCGCGTTTCGCACCGGCAATCCGGAGCGGCCGGTCAACGCGATCCCGCCGCGCGCGAGCGCGCATCTGCAGGTCCGGTTTGTCGTCGGTTGCGATTGGCGCACGTTCATCCCCGCGATCCGCACGCATCTCGACCTGCGCGGCTTCGGGAAGGTCGATATCCGCGAATCCGATTCCGAGCCGATGGCGGCGACGCGCCTCGACCCGGATCACCCCTGCGTGCGCTGGGCGGCGAATTCGATCGCGGCGACGACCGGCCTGCGACCCGCGATCCTGCCGAATCTCGGGGGGTCGCTGCCCAACGATTGCTTCGCCGACGTTCTCGGTTTGCCGACGATCTGGGTGCCGCACTCGTATCCGGCGTGCTCGCAACACGCCCCCGACGAACACCTGCTGGCGGCCGTCGCCCGCGAGGGCCTCCTGATCATGACGGGCCTGTTCTGGGATCTGGGCGATCCCGGACGCGCGCCGGCCCGGCCGCAGTAATTCGCGCCGCCGTCGATCGCGAACCGCGAAGCGCCGATGCGTCCGGCTTGCGCGCCGTCTCGGGACGCGGGCGGCGGATTTCGCTACAATTCGCGCTGACGCGGGTGTAGCTCAATGGTAGAGCAGAAGCTTCCCAAGCTTACGACGAGGGTTCGATTCCCTTCACCCGCTCCAGCTCCGAACGGCCCGCCGAGGGCCGTTCGCGCAATCAGCCTCCGATCAAGCGCAGGTTGAACGCGCGCTGAATCAGCCAGACCGACGCGACCAGTACGATGGCCGCCGAGCCGTAGACGACGAGCAGGCGCTGGTAGACGCCCGTCGTGCGCAACGCATAAGCAACCGGCAGAAAGACGCCGACGATCACCAGTTGTCCGAGCTCGACGCCGACGTTGAACGCGACCAGCGCGATCAGCAGCGATTCCTGCGGCAGGCCGAGATCGGCGAGCACGGACGCGAACCCGAAACCGTGGATCAGGCCGAAGCAGAATGCGATCACCCAGCGCTTGTCGTAGACGACCGGCCGGATATTGTTGAGCGCCGCGAGCACGACGGACAGCGCGATCGCCGACTCGACCCAGCGTGACGGCAGGCTGACCACGCCGAGCGCCGCCAGCGACAGCGTGATCGAATGCGCCAGCGTGAATGCGGTCACGACCCGCACGACATCCCAGAAGGCCGCGCGGAAGCTCGCGGCGGGCTGCCAGCGCCGGCCCGGCGACTCCGAGCGGACGAGCACCGCGGGCAACAGCAGGGACAGCAGGAACAGCACGTGGTCGAAGCCCGTCCAGATGTGCCAGACGCCCTCGTTGACGTAGTCGACGAATTGCTCCCACTTCGACAATTCGGCCAGCGTGAACTTCTGCTCGCGATTCTCGATGCTCAGGATGCCGGCGCGCGTCGTGCCCTGATATTCGAGGCGGATCAGGCCGCGGTGCTGCGGGTCGAGATCGAAGAACAGGCGATAGCCGACGGCGAGCGTCTTCGGTGCGGCGGCGCAGGTCGCCGTGAAGCGCAGCACCGCGTACGCACCGTCGCTGTGGTTGTCGATCAGCTGGTCGTCGACCCGGGTCGGACATGGCGCGCCCGCCGGCCCCAGCCGCCGCCGCGCGAGCGCATAGGCGGCAATTTCAGCGTGCTTCGCCCTGACCTCGCCCCAGGTGATGTCGCCGTCCTGATTGACGTCGAGACTCAGCGCGTAGTCGATGTCGCGCAGCGCGATGTCCCACTGGCCATCGATCTTTTCGCCGTCGACCTTGAGCGTCAGGTAACTGTCCGACGGCTTGTGCGCGTCCGCGGGCGGGAGGAGAAAGGCGCCGAGCAGCGCGGCCAGGAGCACCAGGCCGCGCTTCATTTGGGCGCGCCTTTGCCGCCGACCAGCGCGGCGACAGCGGGGTACTCGAAACGCGTGTCGGCCAGCCATTGCTTGACGATGCCGATGGCGGCGGCATCGCCGGCGGCCGTCGCGGCCTCCGCGAGGATGCGTAGATCGGCGGGCTCGCGCTGGACCTTCCAGTTGGCGAGCGCCAGCGCCAGTGCGCTCGGGGCGTCGCCGCGCAAGCCGAGCTCGAAGCGCGCGTTCTCGCGCTGGTGCACGGTATCGCCGCGGGCCCGACTCGCGTCGAAGCGCGTGCGCAGCGCGTCGATCGACGCGGCGGCTTCGGGCCGCTGCAGTGCCTTTTGCGCCAGCGCGAGGCGCAGCAGCAACGGATCACTCCGGGTCTCGTTCTGGAGCAGTGGAATCACCTCGGACGCACGTCCCTGATCGAGCAGCCAATCGGCGTACGCGCCGAGCAGATATAAATCGCGCTCGCCCGCGTCGAGCGCCGCGCGGAAATGCCGTTCGGCAACCGGGTCGTCACGGCGATGGGCAATCTCTCCCATCAGCGTTTCTACCCACACGCGCGTAGCACCGTCGGTTCGCGCCGTTCCGGCGGACGCTCGTCCAAGCGCTTCGTACGCGGTTCTCGCGCTGCCCGTGACGCTGTCGATGGCGGCGACGCATGCCGCGGCGTAGAACTCCGAAACGAGGCCGTGCAACTTGTCGCAATCGGCACGCGCCGCCGCATACTTGCCTTGCACGGTAAGCAAGGTTGCGCGGGTGAGCAGCGCCTGCGCATTCTTTGGGTCGCGCTGCGAGACGCGGTCGAGATCCGCGACCGCCGGGTCGAATTGGTGAACGCTTTGCAGAATCGTCGCGCGCAGCATGAGCACGGCGGTCGGTGCCGCGGGATCCTTCCACCACGGGGCGAGTGCGGCCTGTGCATAGCCCAGGAAGCGGGGATCGCCGTCGACGCGCGACTCCCGGATGTACGCCGACGCGAGCGCCGTCGCGCGCCCCAGATCGTTTGGCGTCTGCGCGGCGGCAGCCTGCAGCGACTTGAGTCGGCTGAACTGCGGCGTGCTGCGGCCAGGAAGCCGCTCGAGCACCTGCGCATCGTCGGTCGGCCGAAAGGGTGCTGCCCACGCCCCGGCCGCAACGACGAGCGTCGCGACACCGGCCGTGAATCGCCATGCCATCCCCCGCCCGTCGCCTCCATTCAGCAACTCGGATCTCCCTGCCTTTGACCTGCAACGGCGAAAAGACGGCCGCGGAATTGCGCACTGCCGCATGCCCGAATACGCAGATCCGTGGAATCCGGATGCGGTTGCGACATCGGCATGGCCTGCGCGGCCGGCATTCTACGTCGATTCTCGGCCGATCGATCCATCCGCGCGCCGGCACCCTGATCCGGGCGCGGGCCGGGGCGACCCCCATTTCGCCCCTTGCATCCAACGTCCACGGATATTCGTATCAGGGGTGTCGCTCGATCGAGGAGGCTTCCCTGACGTGTCAGGATGCTTCGGGCATCGCAGCGGCGAAGCACCCCGGCGCAGGCACCGCGTAATCAGCGTCGCCACGTCATGGACTGGACCCTAACCGCGGATCGCGGCAACGCCGCAAGGACCGCTCAAGGAGATGGAGATCGATATGAAGAAGCCCTGGTTCAAATTCCTGTTCGCGACGGCGCTGCTCGCCGCGGGCGGAACCACCGTGCATGCGTCGAGCCATCGCGAGGCGCTGGCGATCCTCAACGAGCCCTGCGCCGACAATACCGACACCTATGCCTGGGTGTCGAACGGTGCGCACGACAAGCTTTACCTGATCATGAACTTCAATCCGCTCCACGAGCCGGGCCAGGGCAACCAGGGCCTTCGTGCGTGCAACGGGTACCGCTACGAGTTCCATATCGGAAAGGGTACGAGCCTCAAGTCGAAAGTGATCTACCGCGTCGAGTTCAAGAACACGCTGACGCCGGATGCGGCGCCCGGCCCGTCGGATCCTCTGGGCGGCGGCAACGAGCTGCTCTGGCAACTGACCGGCGGCACCGAGACCATGAAGGTCACGCGCATAGCTTCGAAGGACGGTCGCGGCGGCGACGATGAGAACGACGACGAGCGTGGAGCCGATCGCGGCCGATCCGTTGTCCTGGGCGATGGTCTCGCGGTGCTCCCGAACAACCATGGTCCGCAAACCGACCGGCTCGTCTACGGCCTCGGGCCGTTCAAGGGTTACGACTCCGGGGATGCGACGAGCCGTGAAGTCGGTCTCTACGACCAGCCTTTCGTCGATACCTTCATTCACCCGCTTGCGAACGGCGGGCGGGTCATCGCCGGCCAGTTCGACGATCCCTACCAGCTCGACGAGAAGGGCATTTTCGACCTGGTCAACCTCAACAGGGACGATCTCGGCGGCATCCCGGGCGCGCGCCGGCCACCCGGCAAGGACATATTCACCGGGTTCAACCTGTTTTCGATCGCCCTCGAGGTCCCGATGAGCGATATCTTCCCGGACGGGATCCCGCACAACGGCGTGCTCGATCCGAACTCGACCGACAGCCTGCTCCGCATACATTCGAGGATCACCCGGCAGAAGACGCAGACCGTCGATTCGCGCAACATCATCACCGGGCTCAAGGGTTCCGGCGAGTACGTGCAGGTCGGACGAAATGCGCTGCCGCTCTTCAACGCCGGCCTCGTGGGGACGCAACGCCAGACGCTCTACCTGCACAGCAGCCCGCTCCGCGACGTGACCAACTTTGGCGCGGACATCCTGTTCCCGGTGCTGGTGCGAGACGCCGACGCGCTCGGCATCTACCGGGCGCTGGGCGTGCCGGCGGCCACCGTAACGACGCTCAAGGGTCCCCGGCTCGACATCATCAATGCCATCAACCTGAATCGGCCGATTCCGGTCGTCGACGGCTCCACCGGTGACGTCATCACGCTCGACGCCGCCATCGAATCCAGCTTTCCCAACGGCCGACGCCTCGGCGGCGGGTCTGCGCCGAACCGGCACCAGGTGAACGTGAACAGCGTGCTGATCAGCCTGATCGTCGCGGGCAACCCGGCCGCGGGCCTGGCCAAGGGCGTCGAGGTCAACGACAAGAACTTTCTCGAGCGGTTCCCGTTCCTGGCGCCTGCCCACCAGGGTCTGCTCCAGGGGCACGGTGGCATCAACGTGCCGACGGTGCCGAACATCCCGACGCCCTAGCTAGCGCACCACGGGGGAAGTCGAACGGTCCCGGGTTGCCCGGGGCCGTTCGGCTTCGCTTGCGTTTCGCTTCCGGCTTCGCCGGCCGCGGCGTGCAGGCCGGGATGCGCGAACGCGTGCGTCAGATGCCGCGCGCTTTGCACTTGGATCTCCGCAGCGAAGGGGTCGTCGGCGTGCCGGCGCCTCCGCGCGTCAGACCGTCTCGAACGCCTTGTCCTTGAAGGCGCCGACCATCCCGTAGAACGCCTCGTTGGTCTTCGTCCAGTTGGGCCTTGCCTTCATCGCCCCATACCAGCGCGCGAGGTTCGGATATTTCGCGAGGTCGCAGTGGATGAGCTCGACCAGCGACAGCATTCCCGCGCCGAGGTAGTCGGCGATCGTGATGTCGTCGCCGCACATGTACTTCTTGCCCGAGCCCAGGAGGTGCGTGTCCAGAACGCTCAGCCAGAACCGGGTCTTCTCCTTGCCCCAACGGAGCGTTCCCGCCTGCGCTTCGTCGCTCTGCCGCTTGTGATGCGGAAAGACCTGCGGGTAGACGAGACCGTAGCCGAAATCGCGATAGAAGCCGGTATTGAGCCAGTCCATCGTCTCGTTCACCCTCGCGCGTTTCTTGAGGTCCTTGGGATACGCCGGCGAATCGACCTTGTCGGCGAGATACTTGAGGATCGCCGAACTCTCGGTGAGGCGAAAATCGCCGTCTTCCAGCACCGGGACAAGGCGGCTCGGGTTGATCGCGCCGTAGGGTTCCTTCATGTGCTCGCCCGTCATCAGATCGACCACTTGCAGGTCGAGGGCGATGCCGTTGTCCGCCGCAAACAGGACGACGGGCCGGCTGACCGTCGATACGGGATGGTAGTAGAGCTTCATCTGGGGTCTCCTGGGGTGTGCGCGGCTTGCGATTGCGCAGGACGGCGCCCGGCGGTTGGTCAGGTGCGAAAGCCCCTTGCGCGCGCACATAATCTTACTCGACATCGGGCTGGCGCGACATCCGCCCGGTTGCGCCCCGGCAACTCTATTCGATTCGAATCGCGGTCGATCCCGGGAGGCGCTCGACGCAGCGCGGCCCCATGAGTTGCGACGGCGTGTAATAGCCGCCCGGGTGTGCGCGCCCGAGGAGCTCGTCCACCGCCATCAGGACGCCGTCGGCGGTGAGCCGGTAGCCGTTGCTCGTCACGAGCCGTGCGGTGCGCACGACGCCGCCGGCGTTGCGGACCTCGCCCCAAACGTAGGTTTTCGCTCCGGCGAGATCTTCCGGCGACGGACCTGGACTCGACGTCGCCGCGGCGCGCTGCAGGAGCGCGGTCACGAACGGCAAACGGAGGAGCGGCAGCGCCCGGTCCAGCCGCCGCAGCCTGGCGGCGGCGCGCGGCGAGGACACGATATACGTCTCGATGGCGGGAATGCCGGTCGTGTAGTAAGCGGTCGCGACATCGCCCCACGGGATCGCCATCGCGAACCGCGTCCCCGAGCCGAAATCGATC
>JANMBN010000209.1:0-2174 GCA_031360485.1 Betaproteobacteria bacterium
GGAGCGCCACGTCCGCGATCTCGAAAAGCTCGCGCAGAACCTCTACATTTCGCCGCCGACGGTCTCGCAGCGCGCGGCGCTGGCCTGCTTCGAGCCCGCGACGCTGGCGCTGCTCGAGGAGCGGCGGCGCGCATTCGGCGACCGCCGCGATTTCCTGGTGCCCGCATTGCGCGAGCTGGGCTTCGGGATCCCGGTGACGCCGACCGGAGGATTCTTCGTCTACGCCGACAGCTCGCGCTTCGCCGCCGACAGCCACGCGTTCTGCCGCGATCTGCTCGAAGCCGTCGGAGTCGCGATCACGCCGGGACTCGACTTCGGCCGCCATCGCGCGGAAGCGCACGTGCGCTTCGCCTACACGATAGAGATGGCGAAGCTCGAGGACGGCGTCGACCGTCTGGCGCGCTTCGTCCGCGGCCGATGAAGACTGCCCCGTGGGTTGCGTCCCGGATCGTCACCGTGGCCGCCGCGTTCGCGCTCGCCGGCTGCTCGGCGTTCGAATTCTACTGGCAGGGCATCGCCGGGCAGGCGGACATCCTTGCCCGCGCAAAGCCTATCCCGGATGTCATCGAGGCCACGCCCGATCCGGCGCTCAGGGCGCGCCTCGAGCGCGCGCAGGCCATTCGCGCGTTTGCGACGCGCGCGCTGGCGCTGCCCGATAACCGCAGCTACACGAGCTACGCCGACCTCGGCCGGCCGTTCGTGGTCTGGAACGTTTTCGCGGCGCCCGAGCTTTCGCTCACGCCGCGGCAATGGTGCTTCCCGGTCGCCGGGTGCGTCTCGTACCGCGGGTATTTCGCGGAAGCCGACGCGCGCGCGGAAGCGGCGCGGCTCGCGAGCGACGGGGACGACGTCCACGTGGGCGGAGTCCCCGCCTACTCGACGCTCGGGTACTTCGACGACCCGTTGCTGTCCACGTTCGTACGGTACCGCGAGGTGGAACTCGCGCGCCTGATCTTTCACGAGCTCGCGCACCAGGTCCTCTACGTGAAGGACGATACGTCATTCAACGAGTCGTTCGCCACGGCCGTCGAGGAGGAGGGCCTCGCACGCTGGCTTGCGGCCGAAAGCAGCCGGCGCAGTCCCGCCGAAGTTTCGGCGCTCGCGGCCGACGCGGCGCGCGGGCAACGGGTTCGCGCCGACTTCCGCGTGATGATCGCGTCCGCGCGCGCCCGGCTGGCGGCGCTGTACGCAGGTGCGGCGAGCGATGAGGAAAAACGGGCGGCGAAGGCGGCGGTGTTCGCGGAAATGCGCGCCGAGAACGCGCGGCAGAAGGCCGCATCGGACGGAGCCTCCACGTCGTTCGATCGCTGGTTCGCCGCCGGGGCCAACAATGCGGGCATCGTCGCGGCCGGGCTCTACGCCGACCGGGTTCCGCAATTCAAGGCGCTGCTGGACGCCGAGAACGGTGATCTGGTTCGCTTCTTCGGCCGGGTCAAGGCGCTGGCGGCCCTGCCGAAGGCCGAGCGCGAGCTGGCGCTGGCCGACGCTGCGCGGCGCTGAACGGCTTGTTCCGCGGACGTTCCCGTCGCGCGGCCGGCGCAGCCGTGCGTTGCGACGCCTAGGCGCTTGTTTTGCCGGGAAAAATCGGCTAGAATCACAGGTTCCCTTGCCTCACCCCTTGCAGACGGGGGAGGCCGCCCGGCGGCACCGTCCTGCGGTGCTCGCCCCACCATGACCAGAAGGAGTGCTCTGCATGCGTCACTACGAAGTGGTTTTCATCGTGCATCCCGATCAGAGCGAGCAGGTGCCCGCGATGATCGAGCGCTACCGCACGACCATCACCGGCAAGAATGGCCGGATCCACCGGCTCGAGGACTGGGGCCGGCGTCAGCTCGCGTATCCGATCGCCAAGGTTCACAAGGCGCATTACGTGCTGATGAACATCGAGATCGACCAGGAGACCCTGGACGAACTCGAACATGCGTTCAAGTTCAACGACGCGGTGCTGCGGCACCTGATCGTCGCGATGGAGGAAGCCGTCGTCGCACCGTCACCGATGATGCGGGAAGAGAAGGCGAGGCCGGCGCGCGATGGGGATCGTGGTGACCGTGGCGATCGCGTTGACCGTGGCGATCGCGGTGACCGGGGCGATCGCGGTGACAGGGGTGACAGGGGTGATCGGGGCGACCGAACGCCGCGGCCGGCCGTCGCCGATGCGCCCGTGGACGCTCCGC